>NZ_JBYHFO010000011.1:0-117093 GCF_057669865.1 Sporosarcina sp. Y1009
CAGCTTGGAAGGCTGAGGTTTTGCCATTAAACTACACTCGCATTATAAGTAACGCGCCCGGCAGAAGTCGAATCCACAACCTTCTGATCCGAAGTCAGACGCTCTATCCAATTGAGCTACGGGCGCTCTGTTAGAATTGTATGTTTAAACAACAATTCGCATCTAATGTAATTGGTGCGGTAAAGAGGATTTGAACCTCCACAGGGTTAACCCCTACTAGGCCCTCAACCTAGCGCGTCTGCCGTTCCGCCACTACCGCATTATTTTAGCGACAACTTTTATTATATAGCATACTAGCGGTTTGTCAACAATTATTTTCATCATTGTGATGAGCCATACAGGATTCGAACCTGTGACCCTCTGATTAAAAGTCAGATGCTCTACCAACTGAGCTAATGGCTCTAGATTTAACACTTAGGATTATGCTTCTTGCATTCCCTTTAATATATTGATTCATATAAATTGGCTGGGGTAGCTGGATTCGAACCAACGAATAACGGAGTCAAAGTCCGTTGCCTTACCGCTTGGCTATACCCCAAAAATTTTCCAGTTAAACATTATCAATTCTTAATATGAGTTATTATCTCAATTCTATACTATAAATTAAGTGCTATAACATTACAGTTATAAAATCACTGTTACGCTTGAAACAAATTCCGGCAGAGCTACTTTCGATAAGTGCCTCGAAAATATGCCTCAACTGTCAAAACAAGTTTTGACTAGTTATTCAAGGTAGCATTTTGAAAGCGAAGTGCGCTTTCAAAATGTTTTAATGACCCCTACGGGATTCGAACCCGTGATACCGCCGTGAAAGGGCGGTGTCTTAACCGCTTGACCAAGGGGCCGTAATTCTATTAATAAATTGGCTCATTCGATATTTCAATGAAACGTTTTCCTGAGCCGACTTTTTTAATTATAGACAGGTAGTTTGCTTTCGTCAACCCTTAAATTAATATTCTTTATAAAACAATATACAAAAACAGTTAGGGCGCGGTTTACATGCCCTAACTGTTTTTAATTTCACTTCATAATTTGAAGTGAGATGACTCCAGAACATTTTCCACATCGATACTTTTGAACATTTACCCTTCTTTTTCGTGCGTATTTCAATTTACAAGAAATACACTCGTATATATAGAGGGAAGCCGATTTCTTATTTTCCGGGGCAAGCGGCTTACAAAACCTTGGTGATGATGTTTCTTCTAATAGCAACCGAAAGTCTTGATCTCTGTGTTTGTAACCTCTTCCTTCTATATGAAGATGGTAATGACAAAGCTCGTGTTTAATAACACCGATAAGTTCATCCATTCCATGAACTTCGAATACTAATGGATTAATTTCAATAGAATGACTTGCAAGCATGTAACGTCCACCTGTTGTGCGTAAACGAGGATTTAGCGCTGCACGATGAAGGAACGGTTTTTTAAATATCTCCTCAGAAACTGACTGGACAAGTATTTGTAATTCCTCATTCGTCATTGAATCCAACTCACTTACTCAATTGTTTTTTTCGGCGGGATCATTGTTAAGGCGATTCTGCCCTTTTCTCGGTCGACTGAATCAATCCAAACTGTAACGATATCTCCAGATGCCACTACATCTAATGGATGCTTAACAAATCCTTTTTTCATCTTGGAGATGTGAACCAATCCATCCTCAGTTACACCGATATCGACAAATGCACCGAAATCAACAACATTTCGCACAGTCCCTTGCATTTCAAGCCCTTCGTAAAGATCTTTCGCATCAAGTATGTCTGCTTTCAGTAATGGTTGAGGAAAATCGTCACGAGGATCACGATTCGGTCTTTGCAAAGTTTCAATAATATCTCTTAATGTAACTTCTCCGACACCAAGCTCATCCTTTAAGTCATTAACGTTCAGTTTAGATAACGCTTCAGAAGTTTCTTTTTTTCCAATCTGTTCTTTCTTCACTTGCGCTTTCCCTAAAATTACTTCCGCTATTTTGTAGCTTTCAGGGTGAATTCCAGTTGAATCAAATGGATCTTTCGCTTCAGGAACACGTAAGAAACCAATTGCTTGTTCATATGTTTTCGCCCCTAATCGAGGGACCTTTTTTAGTTCGTTTCTTTTCGTATAAAGTCCGTTCTCTTCTCTATTTTTCACAATATTTTCTGCGACTGTCTTCGAAAGTCCAGCTACATATTGCAGCAATGAAGCGGAAGCAGTATTAACATTGACACCTACACGGTTAACCGCTGTCTCAACAACAAAAGTTAGTGAGTCGTTTAGTTTTCTCTTTGCAACGTCATGTTGATATTGACCCACACCCACAGATCCTGGATCGATTTTGACAAGCTCAGAAAGTGGATCTTGTAATCGACGAGCAATGGAAACTGCGCTTCTTTCTTCAACTTGGAGATTCGGAAACTCTTCTCTTGCTTGCTCAGATGCAGAATACACACTCGCTCCTGCCTCATTTACAATCACATAAGAAATTCCAGGTCGCCCTTCTTTCAAACACTCTGCGATGAACATTTCTGTCTCTCTCGAAGCCGTACCATTTCCAATTGCTATGATTGAAATAGGATATTTCTCGAGAATATCTATAATTGCACGTTTTGACTTTTCTTTTTGCGGCTTTGGCGGGTGTGGAAAAACAACAGATACTTCTAGAAGTTTTCCTGATTCATCTACAACTGCGAGTTTACATCCTGAACGGAAAGCAGGATCCACGCCAAGAACAAAATTCCCTTTTAGTGGAGGTTGAAGTAAAAGGCTTTTCAGATTTTCAGAAAACACATGAATTGCTTGTTCTTCCGCTTTTTCGGTAAGTGCCGTACGAACTTCACGTTCAATTGAGGGAGCAATTAAACGCTTAAAGGCATCTTGTATTGCTTCTTCTAATTGAATGGCAGATGGGGATTGTGGCTTCCGGACTAATTCACGGGTTATGACGCCTATAATTCGTTCTTCTGGAAAAGATACCGATAATCGAAGGACGCCTTCTTTTTCTCCACGGTTTAACGCCAGCGTACGATGAGGGACTATACGTTTTAGCGGTTCCGTATACTCATAATAATTACCAAAAACTTTCCGTGGGTCTTCGGCATCTTTGCGAACTGCTGAAACAATCGATGCATCTGACCAAGTAATTTTTCTAATCGATTCGCGTATCGCTGCATCATCCGCAATATTCTCAGCAATAATATCACGTGCTCCCGCTAGTGCGTCTTCGATATTTTCTACTTCTTTTTCTATATTAACGAACTGTTTTGCAAGTTCATTAGGTTCAGCTTCAGATAGTTTCAATAGTAATTCCGCTAGTGGCTCGAGACCTTTTTCTTTAGCCATCGCAGCACGCGTTCTTCGTTTTTGCATATATGGTCTGTATAAATCTTCAACACGCTGTAGGACCGTTGCACCTACAATTTTAATCTTTAAGTTTTCATCTAACTTTCCTTGTTCCTCAATGATTCGTAACACTTCTTCTTTTCTTTGTTCCAAACTTTTCACATAACCATACGAGTCTTCGATTGCTTTAATTTGTACCTCATCTAAAGATCCGGTTGCTTCTTTACGATACCTTGCAATAAACGGAACTGTGTTTCCTTCTTCCAATAATGCAATTACTTTTTCTGTTTGACTTACAGGGACAGAAGCTCTCGTTGCAGTCAATTTTAAAATATGTTCCAATACATATACCACCTTTCCAACTGTCTTCTATTTTAACATAAAAAAGCCTGCTTCAGTTTATTGAAGCAGGCTTCCCGCTATGAACGTTGCATCGTCATCGTAATTAATCGTTTGAATAACATTTTGACTAAGTTGTGTTAAACCTCTACTTTCTTTCAACATCGTCTTTGGGCTTGGTAACTGTATCCCATCAGAATGAAAAAAGAACGTATCTCCTGAATGATATTCATATTCCTGCGTATTCGTTTTCTGTGGCCTTCCGGAAAGATACCCCATCACTGGTAGTGGATAGATCATTTTCTTTCCATCTTGCAGCATATAAAACCTAACATTCCCCACACAACTATATTGAATTACCTTATTTCTGTAATCAATTTTTACAACCGCAACCGCGGCGCCACGTTTTTGGATCATATATTCATTGCACCTATTGAGAAGTTCATCAAGAGTTTCTGAATGATGCTCTTTAATTACTGCTGGAATTATTTCAGCTGATTGTCGTGCAATCGGACCGCTCCCTAATCCATCTGCAATTGCGCAAATAAAATAGTCCTCTTCTGCGTGATAAAAATATGCATCTCCAGACTCATCATTTCCTAATTTAGCCCTTTGATAGATATTTATTTCGACATGTTCATTGACAATCGTCTTCACTAAGACACCCCACCAGTTGCTGCATCTGATATAGCTTGTTGCAATTTTTTAATCGCTTTTCTTTGGAGTCTTGAAACGTGCATTTGGGAAATCCCAAGCAATTCTCCAGCCTCTTTTTGACTCAACTGATCAATATATGTATATTGGATAATTTGCTTTTCACGTTCAGACAATACAACGAGCGCTTCCAATACAAGCATTCGTTGATCAGTGGCTTCGTATCCATCATCCGTCGAACCAATCAGGTCAAACAGCGTTACAGTTCCACCTTCTGAATCAGCATCCAATGTATGATCCATTGAAAGTGCTTGATAGCTCCTGCCCATTTCCATAGCTTCTAACACTTCATCCTCGTCAATATCTAGATATTCAGCAATTTCATAAATTTTTGGAGAGCGCTGTAGTTCAGTTGTTAGTGTTTCTACTGTCGCTCTAATTTTCGGACCTAGCTCTTTGATGCGTCTTGGGACATGAATTGCCCATGTCTTATCACGCATAAATCTTTTAATCTCACCGATAATTGTCGGTACAGCAAACGCTTCAAAGCTCCGCCCAAAATCAGGGTCGTAGCGACGAATTGCGCCTAATAAGCCTAACATCCCAACTTGCACTAAATCCTCATGATAATGTTTACCATTAGAATATTTATGTGCTAGCGATTGCACAAGTCTCTCATAATGCAAGACTAAATTTGTCTGTGCTTCTTCATCGTTTGTTTCTTGGCACATTCTTATCCACAGTAGAACCTCATCTTTCGTATCGGCTCTAAGAGGTGATTGTTTTGACATCCTTGCCCACCTGCTCTTCACCTAGGTACTTTGTCATAAAGACAGTCACACCCTCCTCATGGTGGATCTTCACTTCATCCATTAATGTTTCCATTAGATAAAGACCTAATCCACCCTCGCGCATGAATTCTATTTCATCCATCTTATCGTATGGTCCAATATTCTTTTTCGTTTCTTCATAATTGAAACTTCCACCATGATCCGCAATCATAATTTCAATTTTATCTTCAAATAGCGCACACCCAAGGACAACTTCACCCTCGCTATCTTGATAGGCGTGTTGAACCGCATTTGTCACGGCTTCACTAGTTGCTATTTTCAAATCTTCAATTTCATCGTAATTAAAACCTAGTCGGCTCGCGAGGCCGGAAATTGTCAGTCGGGCAATCCCGACATATTGCGCTTTAGCCGGTACTCTAATTTCTACATAATCATAAGGTTGCATCGCGATTTTCACCTACTCCCTTCTCAATGTGAATAATTTCGTCGAGGCCAGTAATTTCAAATAACCGATTGACTCTATCATTGACGCCAATAATTTTCATTGAAGCATCATTTGCTTTTAATGTTTTATAAAAACCTACAAAAACGCCTAGCCCAGTACTATCAATATAGGTTACACCCGCTAGATTTAGCTCAGCATGCAAGCCTGGAGTACTATGAATCTCTGCTAGTTTTTCTTTTAATAATGGAGCTGTGAATGCATCTATTTCGCCAGTTATATGAATATGGTGAACACTATCTTTTTCTAATAATTCTACTGATAAATTCATTTTCAAACCCCCGAATTCCGACTTTTTTTATTGTTTTTTTACTCTAAAGATTCTTTACCCGTATTATTTATAAGTCAAACTTTTTTATAATCTTTTTAAAAATAACAATTGAAAAATCATCATACAGATGAAAATTTTGCATTTCTCCAAGAGTCTGATAGACGGTATCCGCTATTTCTTGTGCTGTTTTGTCTTTAACTGTTTTTAATATCTCTCTAATGATATGTTCGTCGATAAATCCATCCTCTGTCCTTGATTCAGTAACACCATCGGTCATCATGACGATAAAGTCGCCATCATTTAGAACGACACTTCGTTCCTCATAAATCACTTCTGAGTGTACACCAAGCAATAACCCCTTCGCATCAAGCTCAATAAAGCTGTTTGTATCAGCTTTATATAATAAACCAGGTTCGTGACCCGCAGAAGCATAAGTAAATACAGAGCCTTCTACCTCGTATTTACCGTAAAACATTGATATGAACATTGAATCGTCAACACTTTCTTCAACAATACGATTGACAACGTCTAAAACAACATGTGGACTTGAATTTTGCTGTTGCATATTATCCATTCCAAATTTAATCATGGACATGCAAAGCGCAGCTGGAATCCCTTTACCAATGACATCTGCAACTGCTACGCTTGCGCAATTTTCATCATCGCTGAGAAAGTAAATATAATCTCCACTCATTTGTTTAGCAGGTACTGTTAAAAAACCGATGTCAAGATTTTTAAATGTTGGCACACGTGTTTTCAACAATGTATTTTGAACTTTTTCTGCGATTTTCATTTCCAAATCAATTTCCTCTTGTTTTCGAATTAGACTTTGGTGCTCTTGTAAAGCAAGTCCATAATGAATCATCATTTCAATGAGGAAATCAAATGAATGCCAGAAGTCTTCAGGTGCATCTTTAAATAACTCCATTAATGCGGATTTATGCATCCCTATCATTTCTTCTGGCGATATTTCTTTTTCAATAAATCGTCTGCTAAATTTTTGTCCTGCATATAAATCATTTTCACTTTTCGTTTCAATATATCGTTTAACAATGGCCTTATACTGTTTTTCTAACTCTTTTGCCATTTCCCTCTAACTCCCCTCAACGAAGCCATTTCACCGTAGTGATTATCGTTCCGACGCCTTGTTGGGATTGTACATTAAATTCATCCATGAGCCTTCTGACTCCTGGCATTCCTGCGCCAAGTCCACCTGATGTTGAATAGCCATCATTCATTACTTTGCGGAGGTCGGGAATACCAGGTCCTTCATCTGATGCAATAATGGTAATCCCATGCTGATTATTTTTAAACACTCGTTCTATTTTAATATTTCCTTTTCCTGCATATAAATAGATATTACGGGCCAGTTCGCTTATCGCTGTCGTTATACGAGCTTGGTCTACGGTGCCAAAACCGATACTCTTTGCTTCGTTCCGACCTAGCTGACGGGCAGCAACAATGTCCCATTCTGTATATATGTCTACAGAAGATCGGCACTCCATATCTAGGCCTCCAATTCTATTTGAAGTTTTTCCAGTCCTTTTTCCAAATCTATCGCTGTCAATACGTTTTCTAAACGTATTCCAAGTTCAATTAGTGTTATTGCTACAGCGGGTTGGATTCCAGTGATGACAACTTTCGCGCCCATTAGACTAGACATAGTAATGACATCACCAAGTACTTTGGCAATAAAAGAATCGATAAAATCAATTGGTGTCAAATCTATCAAAACACCTGTACCACTTTTCGAATGTAATTTATTCAATAGATCTTCTTGAAATTGCATCGCGTTTTGATCGTCTAATTCCCATTGAATCGATACAATCAGAATATCACCTAGCTTTAATATTGGTATTCTTTTATTCATTCATTTCTACCTCCACGATTTTTCGATTCGTCAGTTTGAGTGCCTCCTGCATCCCACGACGTAAAGTGCTGGTCGTCGTAAAATCATTTAAATCAATGCCTAACGAGACAATTGTTAGTGCGATTTCTGGTCGAATACCAACAAGCATACATTTCGCACCAATTAGTCGAACGGCATCCGCAGCTTGAATAATATGATGAGCGACCATTGTATCCACAACCGGAACGCCCGTAATGTCTACTAAGACTACCTCAGCTTGCTGCTTTACTACTCCATCTAGTATATTTTCCATGATCAGTTTTGCGCGTTCTGTATCGATTGTTCCCACTAATGGCATAACCGAAATCTTATCAAATACCGGAATCAGTGAGGCAGACAGTTCTTGTAAGGCGATTCGTTGTAGTTTAACTGTTCTTTCCCATTCAACAGAGTAGGCATCGATTATGCTATCGCGTAAGGGTGATATCCATTGACTAAAGATTTTCATATGCTCACGGATATTCGAATCATTAATTATTCCTTCTTCTTCTAGAACATCGAATGTAATGTCTGAAAAATTCTCAATCGATTTGTTAACAAATTTTATCGACCATCCGAAACGAACGACTTTCTCAGTAAAACCAGCTAATTTCTCAGCATCCACTATATCGGTGTGTAATAGATTGGAAGTCATTAATTCTGCAAATTCCTTGCTCGTCTTTTCAACTAGCTCATCCGGCATAAAATGAAAGAAACGTTCTTCTTCCACACTCTTCATTTCTTCCCCCCATCTTCCTAGAATAACTTCTTTTTGTTCATTAATGCAGTTAACAATTTTCGCATTCATGATAAATAATTGCTCCTTCCTAGATTCAAGTATTAATTAAACTATCATTTTCTCTATTGTAACGAATAGTTGTTTAAAACACACACTTTTTATCAAACAATTGAAAAAACACCACAAGTTATCTGTGGTGTTTTTCATTATTATATGTATTATTAAAATTTGACGAGGCCGAAGCTAACTTCAAGCGCTTCATCGACCTGTTCCATCAAAAATTCGTCTAGATGTGTGATTCTATCGGTTAGCCTTGACTTGTCGATTGTACGGACTTGTTCGAGCAGGATTACTGAGTCCCGCTCGAAATGGTAACGCTCCGCATCAATTTCAACATGTGTCGGCAACTTTGCTTTTTGGATTTGCGCAGTAATAGCCGCAATGATTACTGTCGGACTAAATCGGTTTCCAATATCGTTTTGAATAACAAGAACAGGTCTTGTTCCACCCTGTTCAGATCCAACGACTGGCGACAGATCTGCAAAAAATACGTCTCCACGTTTTATTGCCAACTTCTCATCCTCCGCTAACGACTCGTTCCATCGTATGCTGTGCTTCAAACTCCACGTGCAGGCATTCCGCGGAAATTCTCAAGTTAATTTGCGACATTTCGACATAGCCTTTAATCATTTCCTCACGAATCGTATCCGATTCGTAATCAGACTCATACCTTTTTGTCGAAATATAAACAAAACCACCATGCTCTGGCTCCCGATGGACGACCGTATGTTCATTTTCGTTCAACATTCGTTTCGGAATCTTCACAATCACTTCTCTAATGCTTTTCTTTGCACGCACTATCAGCACCTCCAAAAAACCCGTTCACTAGTTTTCCTACCAATCCATCATAGCATCATTTGCCGTCATTGAGAAGACATAGATAGTAACAGACTGACAATAAACTACTTAGTTCGCGTTTTTTTGTCGAATGCAGGCATTTCCTTGCGCATTAAAGAGGTTCAGTAAAGACTCTAGGAATTCTACTGGATAAGGAAACTGTTATTTCATATGGAATTGTATTTAAACGCTCTGCCCACTCTTCCATTAACACTTCCTCTTCCCCTTGTTTCCCAAGTAGTACCACTTGTTCACCTACTAGCATTTCTCTTGGAAGTTTTACCATGCATTGATCCATGCAAATCGTTCCAACGATTGGCGCGCGTTTTCCGTCAATTAACACTTCTTGACCACGTAGTCCTCTTTTCAACCCGTCTGCATAACCTATGGGTAATGTGCCAATCCATTCATCTTCTATCGCTTGATATGTGCCACCATAACTAACTGAACTCCCTTTTTCCAATCGCTTCACAAATGCCAATTCCGTAACGAGTGTTAAAGCGCGCTTGAGTTTAAATGGTAACTTTTGTTGCACAAAATCAGAAGGCGAAATTCCATACAAACTGATGCCAAATCGAACAGCATCTAGTGCATAATTAGGATATAGCAGTGTTGCAGCACTATTTGAAGCATGGACTAGGCGTGGTTTTTCAGGGAACTTTCCGACCAGCTTTATAAACTTTTCGTACTGGTCATCCGTTGTTTCGCTTTGTTCCATATCTGCACATGAGAAATGAGTAAATACACCGTCGATTATTACCCGTCTAGATGTTTGGGCGAAATTTAAAATGGACTGGATCGCCTCAAAACTTCGCACCCCGTAGCGCCCCATACCTGAATCGATTTTCACATGGACTTTGAGCGCACCGTTTAATGGTGTCAATGATAACGCTTTCTGTAGCCAGTCTACCCCAGAAATGGCAACAGTAATACGCAAATCTATTGCTATTTCAGCAAATTGAACTGGCGATGGGCCCATGACGAGAATGTCTTCACGAATCCCAGACTCACGAAGACGCACCGCTTCCTCTGGTGTAGCAACTGCAACCATTTTTGCTCCAGCTTCAATTGCTGCACGTGCAGTTTCAATATCGCCATGGCCATATCCATCCGCCTTTACCACCGCAATTATGGCTACTTCCTTGCCTAAATAGTTGTTCAAAGCTTTTACATTTTCTTTTATAGCACCTAATTCAATTAACGCCTTCGTCGGGCGAAATAACATCCTATTTGGCAAATCAATAACCTCTTTTACGGTGTAGTTCTCTCTATTATCAATCTACTCCGTTTCTTCGTCAACAACTTTTATTTCATTTCATCTGCTGACATGGATAATGCCACGTCAATCATTTCATCTTTCGTTAACGTCTCAGATGCCAAGAAGAAGGAAATTCCATCACTTTCCCAACGAATCGAATTATCTGTAATAGCAGCTACAGTAAACCCTAAATCTACAGGATCACCTTCAATGGATACCGGTAATTTATGTTCAGGTAATTGCACACGTTCTTGAACAATCGTAAATTCTTTTTCACCGCCGAATGTCATGAAAGATCTAGTTCCATTCTCTGACTTCACTGTTTCTTCGTTCACCAACGTGACATCTGGCCAATTGATCGTAGGATAATAGGTTTCAAATCCTTCATCCGTAGATTCCTCATCATCAGATTCTTCTTCAACCGGAGTAGCTTCTTCGTTATTTAACTCCACTTCATACTCTTTTGCATCTCTTGCCGTTCCTAACGTGATTTTGTTAAAGGTTATTCGTATTTGTTCTTCTTTGTTTTCATCTAAAACTGAGACGTACATTGGCAACCACGTTTTTTTGTTAATGTAGACTTTTTGGGTCGGCAAAACTTTTCGATGGTTATTTCTTGTTTCAGTTTCAAAGACATAGGCATCATCCTCTTCAGTCATCACTGCATTTTTATCAGCATTTATGTCTTCTGATAAAGCCCCGATTAAGTATGCTTGACTGTTATGTGCTGGCCAGTCGCTTTGAAACTTGTACGTTTTTCCTAAAGATGGGGTGACGACAAAGACACCATCGTCATTACGGACAATCATTTGAGACTCTTCTTTCCCGCTTTGTGTTACATGTACACGATAGAAATCGGGTTTCGTATGCCAGACGTCCACGTCATACAACCTCGGTTCTGATCCAGTTTTTATTTCCATCGTCGCTTGCAGCTCATACCCTTTCGAGTCATTCCATTTGTCACTGAGCTTCTTCGTTACATTTTCTTTCGATGGTGTCCCACATGCTACTAGGACAATTGCGATTACAACAACTAACAAAAGAGATAATATCCGGCTACGCATATCTTTCATCCTTTCTCATTTCAATCGGGTATGTCATCTTATGAGGAAGGATTCGTGATTATGCTTCTAGGATTACTTGAGCAGCTGCAATATTCTTTGTATGTGTGATAGATATAAATCCTGAAACGCTATTCCCTTTAAAATACAGGACTGGTTTTCCGCTCGGTTCAGGGATGATTTCAATATCTACAAAATTACAATCTGCGCCGATACCTGTACCGCGCGCTTTCGCAAAGGCTTCTTTCCCAGCAAATCGACCCGCTAGAAATTCAGTGCGTCGGTGACCATTCAAAGACTGGTAAATTTCTTTTTCTGAATGAGTTAAGATGCGCGATATAAATTTATCGGATTTCTCTAATTTTGCAATTCGGTCTAGTTCAATGATGTCTAAACCGATTCCTAAAATCATCGATACTCCCTCCTTCCCTTTTCAAGGTAAAAATATGTATAATGGATGAGTAGATTGAGGTGAAAATAATGTTTACTCGTACAGAAAGCTTTTCCGAATACATTCGATTTTATCCAATAGTATCGATATTTCTGTTTATCAATATTAGCCTTTTCCTGATAACATTAATACCGGGCTTTGGTTATACAGTTCAATTTTCAGGGATGGGCATCAATTCACTAATTGCGGACGGTGAATGGTGGCGCTTTGTTACACCAATGTTCTTGCATGGTGGATTTATGCATATTCTATTTAATATGTTTTGCTTATTTGTCTTTGGCCCTGAACTTGAAAAACTAACTGGAAAAATGCGTTTTACAACACTCTTTATGCTTTCCGGGATTTTTTCAAACGTTGCGACATATTTCTTCCAAGACCTTGGTTATGCGCATCTGGGCGCAAGCGGAGCGATTTTCGGTATTTTCGGTGCATACGGAGCACTTCTTTATTATACGAAGCGCTCGATGCCACAACTACGTCAAATTATTTTGCCAATCATTATTATTAGTGTCATCATGACATTTGTTGGACAAAATATAAACGTGACTGCTCACATTGCTGGGCTCGTTGTCGGGTTCCTCATTGGGCTGAGTTATTTTAATCCGAAGAGAATCTTAAGTTGGAAAACTAATAAACGATAAGAGTAGCCTAAGGGAAAGTTTCCTTAGGCATTTTTATTCTTCATCGGATTCAACTTTGCGTGTTCCTGTTGGTTCGTACCAATTTAGTATACGATCCGCGTCCGTCTCTTCTATATACCTCACTTCTGCATTAAATACACCCATACCTGATTTAACCCGTGCTGATACAACAGCGACGTTCTTTTTTCGGTGGAAATAGTTTTGCTTGATCTCCATTGATTGTATGCGATTTTTCATCATATAAGCTGTCTGTAAGCTGATTCCACGAAAGCGCATCGTTAACTGGTTTCCGAATGTTTCAAACGCGGCTGAGCGATGTTGGAATAATCCCCAGAGTACAATTACAGGAATTAGTAACAATGAAAATAACCCGTACGGAAAGAAATAGTAAATGAGTGCGCCGATAGCGGGAATCATCCAGAGAAAGTCAATTCTGTAATAATAACGCTTTCCACGCGATGGTGCTTTCCCAGTTGGTTCTTCTAGAACTAAATTAGGAAATATATCTTTTAATGAACTGTTTATCTGATTTTTTTTCACAAGCGGGAATAGATTTATGCGCACACCTTCACCAAGACCCCCACCTGCACTATCTATAGATACATTAGCATATCCAAAAATCTGCCTAAATGGATTCTCAATAATACGGACACTTTGCACGCGATTTAGTGGCACAGTTACTCTCTTTTTTTCGATTAACCCTCGAGAAATTACGAGATCTTCTTCGTCGAGCTCTACAGTAAATCCATAGTACCCTAGATATGTCATGAGAACTGAAATCCCCCAAATGATGAGTAACACGAGAAGAACAGCCAGGATAACAATTATGACACCATACCTGATGAAGTCGGAAATCTCAGCGTACATTCTTTCAAAAGGAATTAGCTCAGCAAATTGCACGAGGAAGATTAAAACCCCTGATAATATTAATCCTACGCCGCCAGATGTCGTCGCAAGGACTAACAAATCTTTACCTGTCATCTTAAACACTGTTTTCAATACTGGAGTCGGCTCAACAACAAGCGCTGATGGATCCTCTAACTCAAATAATTCATCAGTTTTCTGCAACTTCCTTCGCTTTGCCTCTGCCATCTTTTCTTCAATAATTTTCGCAGCTTCTTTTGTTATTGCTGTCAATTCAGCATCTGACTTGGATAACTCCGCGCCACCAGCAGTTTCCACTTTGACCTTCACTAACTTAAGTGGACGATGAAGGATACCTTCTGTATAATCCAAACTTTGAATTCTATGGAACGGAATATACCGTTTCTTTTTTATAAATAAACCATGTTCAATGCGTAGTTCATCGTCTTCAAACCAATAAACAAAACGTTTCCATTTAATAATTCCCGTAGTAAAAAACACAATAATAAGGACGCCGAAAATAATAAACGTCAAATAATCCCAATACCATTTTCCAGTACCTGAATCTTGAAAACCGTTTGCGAAAATAAGTACAATTAACGGTAATATCATTTCTTTCAATGTCTTCAACACTTCAATAAGGGCTGTGATCCAATGCAGTTTATAGCGTTCCTCAGACATCATCTTCCGCCACCCTTGCAAGCGCAGAAATGCGGCTTCTTAATTCATCAGCCTCTTCCATAACCAGGGCTGGAATCGTATGGTTCGTCGCGGCTGTTGATATGGTAATGCCAGCCAAATTGTTTTTTCGAAGAATCGGACCTTGCGAAGTATCTACATGTTGCACGCGTACCATCGGGATTAACGTACGCTTAACAATAAATAACCCGTGTTGCAATTCTATCTCAGATTCACGAACCTCATAACGCCACCGCAACCAACGGATTTTCGGAAATAAAATAATAAATAAATACGCATAAATAATGACAACACCAGCGGCTATCGCGTAAATCATCCATGGCCATTCAAATTTGTACGTCAGAACGCCAGCACCAACAGCTAAAAGAAATACGATAATTGTTTGCATAATTCCATAGAGACGCCAGACGCGCAATCCTTTTTCTGAAATTCGATTTACTGGTTGTTTTCTCATTCGCATGCCCCTTTCCTACTTCTAGTCTATACGATAACAGATGGGAAATGTTTCACTTTATTACAAATATCTTCTTAAACGATAATTGAACAAAAAAGTCTGGAATCGCATTGAGCGATTCCAGACTTTTTATAAATGTTATTATTCAGGTTTGCGTGAACGGCTTGCACCGCTACGGCTTCCACCTTCACGGCCACGACGTGATCCACTACGTCCGCCAGCAGAAGATGATGAACGACCGCCGCTACCGCCACCGCGGAATGGACGTCCGCCACCACTACTGCGACCGCCGCTGCGACCACCACGGTTTCCACCGCGTCCACCGCCGCCGCCTCTTGAAGGAAGTGGGCGTTCTTCAGAGATTGTAACCGGTACATCATTTGGTTCGCGCGTTAAGTTTCTTAGCGCTGCTGCAACAATTTCTGTCGCATCATATTTCTTAAGCATTTCAGAAGCAAGTTGCGTGTAATCAGTTAGTTCGCTTTTCTCAACAATCTCAGAAAGTTGCTCAACAGCAAGACGTTGTTGACCGATTAATGCCTCATCAGATGATGGTGGAACCATTGGCGTCATAGCTTTTTTCGTAGTTTGCTCAACGATTCGAAGGTAACCCATCTCACGAGGTGTTACGAAAGTAACTGCAACTCCACTTTTCCCTGCGCGTCCTGTACGACCAATACGGTGAACATAGCTTTCTGGATCTTGTGGAATATCAAAGTTGTATACATGTGTAACGCCTGAAATATCTAGTCCACGTGCCGCAACATCAGTTGCCACAAGAATATCGATTTTACCTTCTTTAAATTGACGAAGAGTCGACATCCGTTTTGCTTGCGTTAAGTCGCCATGAATTCCTTCTGCAATGTATCCACGAATCGTTAATGCATTTGAAAGTTCATCAACACGGCGTTTAGTACGACCGAAAACAATTGCTAGTTCTGGCTGTTGAACATTTAAAATACGTGACAGTACATCAAATTTTTCACGTTCATGTGATTTAACGAAATACTGCTCAATATTTTCAACAGTCATGCCTTTAGATTTAATCGCAACGATTTCAGGTTTCTTCATGAAAGTCTCTGCAATCTTACGGATTGGTGCAGGCATTGTAGCCGAGAATAAAAGCGTTTGGCGTTCAGCTGGAACACTTGACATGATTTCATTAATATCTTCAATAAAGCCCATGTTTAACATTTCATCTGCTTCGTCAAGAACGAGCGTTTGAACATTATCAAGCTTCAGTACTTTACGTTTGATCAGGTCGAGTAGACGTCCTGGTGTTCCAACAATAATTTGTGGATTATTACGCAAAGCACGGATTTGTCGTCCGATTTCTTGTCCACCGTAAACGGATAGAACTTTCGCACGTTTGTCGTTACCAATTCGGTGAATCTCTTCAGATACTTGAATTGCCAATTCACGTGTTGGCGCAATGACAAGTGCCTGTACAGAACGATTGCTCGTGTCTATTTTCTCAATAATAGGAACGCCGAATGCTGTCGTTTTTCCTGTACCCGTCTGTGCTTGTCCGATAATGTCTTTACCTTCAAGTCCAAGTTTAATCGTACCTTCTTGGATTGGTGTTGCTTCTTCAAACCCCATGTTGCTTAAAGAACGTTGTGTTGATTCGCTAATATTTAGTTCTGAAAATTTAGTCAAAATTTCAATCTCCTTTTTCTTCATTTGACAGTTGGTTACATTTGCAAATGAAAGCGCGGCAAATTCGAGCCTTTAAAGGGAACGTTTCCGATATTTTACATCCTCAGTTTTTTTGAGGGTATGGTTGAAAGGGAAAGCCCGGTCCTTGCCGAGCGGTTCGGTCAACGGATGCGTATCCGCAAATAATGAACAAACCGTTTTATTCAAAAAAAAGTACTCTTCATGCATGAAGAGTCTCAGTAAATGTATCCAATGCTCATCAAAGTGTACCACGGGAATTCCTCCCCTGCAAACAATGCGCTTAAATACAACTAATCAGTTTACTTGAAGTGATTCTTAAAATCACGAGAAAATGATATGACATCACTGTTCTCGCATGAAATCGAGCACTTGTGGAAACCAGTCTTGGCAATCTTCACTGTAGCAAATATGATGTTTTCCCAGCGGTGATTTCAACAAAACTTTGTGTTGTGAGCCAAGCATTTTATATAAATGATTGGCGGATGAGACAGGAACAATTTCATCTTTCTCACCTTGAACAATACAAACAGGGATCGTTATTTGCTTGTAATAAGGTTCTACCATTTTAACAATGCGTAAAAATTCGAACATGGCCCGAACCGGTGTATGTGTTAATTTATAATCATATAAATGAAAAAAAGTGTTGGTTGAATACTGCTTCGTAATGGATTCTCTTAACATCTTCCGTACATCTTCCAGCAAAAAACGAGGGCTAATATATTTTGCTGCAGCACTTAATAAGACTAGCTTGTCCACAGGATAGCGGAGCGATAGGTAAAGAGCAATTAAACCACCCATAGAAAAACCCACAACAACCACACGGTCTACTTTCTTTTGCAATCGCCTCATCGCAAGCTCTGCTTCCATCATCCATGATTCCGCAGACATATTAGCTAGATTTAGTGTGACGCCGTGCCCCGGTAAGGTCGGAACCTCCACTGACCAATCTGTCTGCGCTTTGACAAATGTGATCAGTGGTTGTACTTCATAAGTACCGCCCGTAAAACCGTGGATGAACAAAACGCCTGTCTTCATAAGTCTATCTCTTTTATAAACGGTGTAAGAATATTTTCTAGTGCCATTCCCCGCGATCCTTTTAACAGAATCACTGAGTCGGCATCCGTGTTTTTTTGAAGTTCATGTACAAGTGGTCCGTAATCTTCTTCAGACCAAAGTAGTTTGGCTTGTAAATGCTCATTTTGCAATCGATTATATAGCCATTTCATACGTGGTCCATATAGAAGAATTCCTTTTAGTTTCATATCATTCAGCTCAGTTGCTAATGATTCATGATAGGCTCGTTCTTCATCGCCAAGTTCTAGCATATCCCCCAAGACAACCCATGTATCTGGTCGAAGTTTCGTTTCTTTTAAGAAAGTCAGTGCAGCATTCATCGATGTTGGTGCAGCATTATAAGCGTCATTTATAAACAATGCTCCATTTACGGCTGCCACTGGTTGCATGCGCATATCTGTTAAACTAGCGGAAGAAAGTGCAAGACGAATATCATTTGTTGATAACCCAATTTTTGTCGCGACCAAAATTGCTGCAAGCGCATTTTTCACTTGATGGGCTCCGTAAACAGGGATTGTGAATTGGTCATCAATCTCTCCGGAAGTTGTAAATCGACTTCCCTCAATTGTTGAATGAACACCTTGTAGTGCTAAATCATTTTTCACATCGTACCCAAAAGACAATTTGCGAAGCGCTGGCTGCTTTTCAACCAATGCGCTTAACAACGGCTCATCGCCATCATAAAACAGCATCCCATTTGAAGATAGTCCATCAATAATTTCAAACTTCGCTTGTGCAATTCCTTCTCGTGACCCTAAATCTTGCATATGGGCTTCTCCAATATTTGTAATGATGACATAATCCGGTTTGGCCAACTTTGACAAAAATGATATCTCACCAAATCCGCTCATTCCCATTTCGAGTACAGCGTATGCTGTATCTTCTTCAAGCGATAAAAGTGTTAGCGGTAGACCGAGTTCATTATTGAAGTTCCCTTCAGTTTTCCTGACACGATAATACGGCGATAATACACTAGCCACTAAGTCTTTCGTAGAGGTTTTCCCGTTAGATCCCGTAATGCCAATAACTGTGCAATCGAGTTGCTCTCGGTACGCGCGGGCCATTTCTTGTAAAGCCAACTCTGGATTTTCGACAAAAATGAGCGGAATATCTTCTGGTGGATTGGGTTCATCTTTCATCCAAAGCGCAGCAGCCGCTCCTTTTTCAATCGCATTCTTCACATAGCGGTGCCCATTTACTTGCTCTCCCCGAAACGGGATGAATAAATCACCCTTGTTAACAGTTCTGGAGTCAATAGATACGCCTGTAATGACGACTTGTTCAAGGAGCTGCCCTTCTTGCTCTAGCCAGTCTGCAATTTTAGTTAATGGTTGTTTCAATTTGCTTCACACTCAATCCATCGTATATTGTATTTTTGATTTTTCAGCATGGCGTTCAAATGCGAGTTCAATGAGTTCATCAATAAGTTCTGGATAAGTAACACCCGAGTTTTTCCATAGAAGTGGAAACATGCTCATTGGCGTGAATCCAGGCATTGTATTTACTTCGTTAATCAGCACTTCATTTTCCGAAGTTACGAAGAAATCCGCACGAACTAATCCAGCACAATCGAGAACTTTAAAGGCACGGATTGCCATATCCTCCATCAGGTCTTTCACTTCCGTGGTTACCACGGCAGGAATAATTAGTTCTGTGTTACCGTCTTTATATTTTGCTTCATAGTCATAGAAATCTGTAACGGGTTTAATCTCCCCTGGCACTGAACATTTAGGATAATCGTTTCCTTTTACACTTAACTCCACTTCGCGGGCTGTGACGCCTTGCTCGACAATGACACGGCGATCGAATTTCAGTGCAAGATCCACTGCTTCTATTAAGCTCTCACGGTCAGTTGCTTTACTAATGCCCACACTCGATCCTAAGTTTGCTGGTTTGACAAACAACGGCCAAATCAATTCTTGTTCCATTTGCGCCATAAGCGCTTCGCGTTGTTGTTTCCAACTACTGCGAACAAAATGAACGTATGGGACTTGGTTGAGTCCTACTTGCGCGAATAATTGCTTCATCGAAACTTTGTCCATACCTGCTGATGATGCAAGGACACCATTTCCGACATAAGGAATATTCATCACTTCGAAAAAGCCCTGTACAGTCCCATCTTCACCGTTCGTGCCGTGTAAAAGCGGGAAAATCACATCTGGCAATCCTGCGCCTCCGTTTAAAAAGTCGTGGATGCTGTTTGGTTTAGCTTCGCCTTTTCCCACTAAACGAAGTTCTTCTATCGTTTCTACTGGGCCTTCGAGTGGCTGCCCTTTTCTCCACTCGCCTTCATACGTAATGTAAACTGGAATCACTTCATATTGTTCGAAGTTCACTGCTTGAATAACAGCCCTTGCAGTTGATAATGAAACCTCGTGTTCTGCTGATTTCCCACCGTATACTAAACCTAATTTTGTTTTCATCGTTTTCCCTCGCCGTTCATTTAAATTTGTACCTCTAGTTTACCATGTGTCATCAACTTGCATGAATGAATAACACAAAATAAACATTAAGTCTTATAACTTGGCAACTTCTTCTGATGTCGAGACGTCTATTTTCCTGTATACTATAGAAAACTTTACTTTATATTAAAGGTGATTAAAACATTATGAAATTATCAAACAAACCAGCGGAGCGTTTTGACTGGACGCTTGCTTTTATCTTATTGCTCTTTTGTATCGTTAGTTTACTGGCGATTTCATCCGCACAAACATCTGGACAATACGGGATTAACTTCGTCCCCATACAACTTCGGTGGTATGTGATCGGTGCTTTTATCGTCGCATGCGTCATGTATTTTGAGCCGGACCAGTATAAGAAGATTGCGTGGTATGCCTATGGATTCGGGTTATTCGTTCTTGTTTTCCTCCACTTTGCGCCGGGCGGGGAAGGTCAAATAGCTGAGGTTAAAAATAATGTAAAGAGATGGCTTTACCCTCCTGTCATTGGACAAATACAACCTGCAGAATTCATCAAAACACTGTTCATTCTGGGATTGGCCCGATTGGCGAGTTCACATCATGAGAAGTTTGAAGTTAAAACATTAAAAACAGATTTTTACCTTCTGGGAAAATTGATGCTTGCACTCATCTTTCCACTCTACTTCATTATGAAACAACCAGATTTAGGTACTTCAATTGTATTTATCGCAATTACTGCCGCTATTATTCTAGTCGCAGGAATTTCATGGAAGATTATTATTCCATTATTTGTTAGTGGAGCCGCAGCTGTAACTACTTTACTGTGGGCAGCTGTTTATGCACAAGACTTTATGAAAGATACGCTCGGCTTTGACTACGCTTATCAGTTCAAAAGAATCTATTCATGGCTAGATCCATACGCCTACCCTTCCGGAGAAGGTATGCACCTTATCCAGGCAATTACTGCCATTGGTTCGGGCGGCATGTTTGGGAAAGGTTTTCAAGGACGGGAAGCTTATGTTCCTGAGAATCATACCGATTTTATCTTCGCTGTAATCGGCGAAGAATATGGATTCATCGGTTCTTGTGTTGTTATCAGTCTCTTTTTTGTTCTGATTTATCATTTAACAAAAATTGCTTTGGAACTTAAAGATCCGTTCAGCATGTATGTTTGTACAGGAATTATTGCAATGATTACTTTCCATGTTTTTGAAAACATCGGCATGAATATTCAAGTTCTTCCGATAACCGGAATCCCTCTTCCTTTTATTAGTTACGGTGGGAGTTCGTTGATGAGTAATATGCTCGCAATCGGTCTCATTTTCAGCATGAAGTTCCATCACCGTACGTATATGTTCGGATCGGATGATGAAGATTAAAGAAATAAAAAAGCTCCAGCGGATTCAATGTGAAATCCGTTGGAGCTTTTTATGTTATCAGTTCGATTGAATTTGCGTGTTTTGTACGGACGGTGCGAGGACTTTCAACATTTCTATACGGGATTTTGTTAACGTAGCCGAAACTCCTAATTTCGCTAAATTGGATATAATTTTTTTCAGATCCATTTCGTTAGCCATTTTTTCCACCTCGACCTTTCATGTATAGTTATTAGACGTATGCTCGTACTAAAAGTTGCTATTTTATCAAAACAATGTTTTTTATTTTGATCTTAACTACATTATACCACCTCAGCGCTACTTATAGTTTTTCATTTGTGTTACAAAATCAGTTTGCACGTTAGATTATGTTGTTATACTTCGGATTTGTTTATGCATAGTAGTTAGCTCGGTTCTATTACGCCAAACGGACGAGTTTCCTTGCACTCGAATTGGTTTTGCTTGCACTCAAATAATTTTGCTTGCAAGTCGTGACCTTTGACTCACTTGAAACACCATCTGACGATTAAGCATTCCCCAGTCTCCTCGTACACCCGAATTGAACCTTATTCTTTGTATCCCCTATTTACGAACGGTATAATTGCGATATTGATTTAATAGAAGGCGGTTGGCATCGTGAAAAAATCCATACTCTTATTAATGTCCGTTCAATTTTTTGTTTATCTTGGGTTTGGCATTATTATTCCGATATTACCTGAAGTGATTATTCAACAAAACTTATCTGAAATACATGTTGGTGGCCTTCTAACGATTTATGCGCTTGCATCATTTTTTACTGCACCACTATGGGGGGCGTTGTCAGATCGTACGGGGCGTAAAAAGTTAATATTAATTGGTTTGCTGGGTTTTAGTTTAAGCTTCTTTTTATTTGCATTTTTCATTGAAAACATTATCCTTTTATATGCTTCACGCGTGGTTGGCGGTGTATTCTCTGGGGCTTTGTATACTGCGGTGACTGGTTTTGTTGGGGATATGACGACTGAAGAGAACCGGAATAAGTATATGGGCTTCCTCGGAATGTCGATTGGTTTGGGCTTTATCTTTGGACCAGCAATTGGTGGCGTGCTCGGGGATATCAATCTTCAAGTGCCGTTTATTGCCTCAGGTATTCTTACTACGCTACTTTTCGTCTATGCCGGAATTATTTTGAAGGAACCAAAGCGTGTGGGTGAAGCGAATAAGCGACAGCTGCTACCCAAAGGCGGAATGATGTTTTGGCAGTATCGAATACGAAATCTGTTCTTGCTTTCGTTTATGGTCACCCTTATTCTTGCCGGGCTTGAATCAACATTTCAGCTATTTCAGATTTCAAAAATTGAAATTACGCCTCTACAAATTGGGTATCTTTTTATGGTAAGTGGATTTGTCGACGCTGCAATTCAGGGCGGAGTTGTACGGAGAATAAAAAACGGGACAGAGACACAGTGGATTTTAGGTGCTCAAATCGTTACGGCGATCGGACTTATTCTCATCCCATTTTCCACAAATCTCTTTTGGGCAGGGTTTTCACTTAGTGTTTTCATAGCAGGTAATGCATTGGCCCGGACTGCCCTTGTATCCTTAACGTCGAAGGAATCGGGTGGAAAGTACGGTACTGCTGCAGGAATGACGTACTCGATGGATAATATGGGACGTATTATTGGACCGCTATTATTTACATGGCTTTTCACAAGGATGGACGGCGATATCTATTATATCTCTGCCGTTCTAGCCATTATCTCGATCGTATTCATCTTCTTGTTTAGAAAGTCGGACAAATCATTACGCGGTGCTTAAATCTTAAAAAAGCGAAGTTCTCCGTTTACCGGATATGAACTTCACTTTTTTTTATAAGTTTTTCTAAATGCTTCCTGACATAGTCCGGCAACTGATTTTCTGGTATAGCCCTTATTTTGATACTACTTTTGTTTCTAATTGTTCAATCGCCTTCTCCATGTCTTTATCCACAAAAATATGCTCTGGTGTCCAAGGAATATAGATTTCTGGGCTTATACCAACACCTGTCATCCCTTTCCCTTTGTCAATACGGGATAGACGGGATGTCGGGTACCACAATTCAAATCCTTCAGTCCATTTCTTACTGGCTAAATTTGCGTAATCATTCAGCCCCCATGTTGGTCGGCCGATGACTGTTATTTTATCTGACATCTTCGCAAGCTCTATGAATGAGTCTCCCGAGCTACCACATCGATTGTCTGTCATAACGACGATAGAAGCTGGATGTTTAGAACCTTTTATAAACGTATCTGGAACGATTTCGTCAAAATTAAATTGAACAAATCCTTTGCCGCTGTTTCTCTCCCATTCTTGGCGAAAAACATTTAGAAATGCTTTTGCTTGTTCATCTTCAATTCCTTTGAGGCCTTCGTCTATATCTGCTAAAACCCGAGTCGCATTTTCTTCTGTGCAATTAAAGAGCATATAGTCTTCTTCATCAGCAAGCTCGACACCTTCCTCAGGTAGTAAGTATTTAAATAAGGAATGGTAACTCGAGTCGCTTCCCCCGTAATTCACCCGCACGTCAATAATCCATTTATCCGTAGAATCGAGTAAGGCTTGATGATCAGCAATCATTTTTACAATGGCGTCTGGATTCGCGAAGTCCGTCATCGTCAAGACAATCGTTTCTTCATTTATCTTTTTCACAGTATACTCGGGAATATAGGGTGTTTTATCATACCTATCAAACTTTATTGTTTTTCGGTTCCCCTCGGAGACTTCGATTTCACCCTCATCATAGAGTTCTAAAATCGGTAACCAATTTTCCCGTTCTGCGTGGTTTTCATTTAACAAACGATGATGTTTTTCTAGTAATTTCGGAATGCTGTGTCCGCCTAATGAGACGAAGCGCATACCCAATTCAACTTTCTTTTCTGAATCGACTTCCGTTACATACAATGCGTCTTCAAATCGACGCACACGAAAACCGCGACTTTTTGCTTTTTCACTAGTTGAATCCTCCAAGTTAAAATAGACATGGCTATCATTGAAATCTAGTAAATAGTCATCAACAAGTTCCTTGAATTCTGCTTTGGTCATTGAAGGATTGTCTTGAATTTTCCGCATGAATTGCTCTGGATGATCGCATCCTTTTTTATCTTTCCATCCTGCATAATCATGATTCATAATGTGGACAATTTCGTTGAATAAATTTTCCATTTCAAACACCCCATTCTATTATTCTTGTACGGTTTCTGCTACTACTGTTTTCGATTTATCTAATTCTGGATGCGCTTTCCGTACGACTGACGGTCTTGCTAACACAAGGACGACGCCTATTAGCAATAAGCTAGAAATGATGAGGATCCACTGTGCTGGGAATAAGTCATACAGAAATCCAAAAAGCACAACACCTAAAGGCATGAGTGCCATCGCCATTGTTTCCATAATCGAAAACACACGCCCTTTATAGTCATCATCAATAATTTTTTGCATCATAACCATGATCGGTGTGTTAACGATAATCATCGTCGCGCCGAAACAGAACATAATCGTCAGATAAAAACCGAACATCACCCCATAATGCATAGGTACCATAAGGGGCAGCCCAATACTCGCAATAATAACCCCGAAAACGAGAATACCTCGCTTCGAAACGAGAAATGGGTATTTTACTTCTTTGCGCACCGATAAATAAAAAGAGAGCAATAGCATTCCGACTGCAAATGCACCTTCCGTTAAGCCGAAATGTTGTGAAGGCATTTTCAATTTTTCAATGAGGATGAAGGAATACCCCACTTGAAAGGCACCGAAAAGGAAATTGATGAGTAACGAAACCCAAAGGAGCGCCATGATAATCGGTTGTAGCTTTAGATAAGCAAAACCTGCCTTCATACTTTGCCACATCGTTTCCTTCTCCTCTCCTTCAACGACTTCTCTTCGTTTTGCGTACAACTTAAAATTCATCGTCGATTCAAGAATCACTGCAATAGTCGAAGCAATCATGTACATAATGAGAAATACTGGCATAGTAACAGTGCCATACAAAAGCCCCCCGATAGCCGGCCCGCCAATTGCCGCGAATGAAATGGACATTTGATTCATGGACATTGCTTTTTGAATTCGCTTTTCATCAATTAGTCCTGTAACCGAGGAACTAAACGCGATACCTGAAAAAGTTGAAGTGATGGATAATAACACAGTTGTCGTATAGATTGCGATTAGTGAAATCCCAGAGGTTAAACTGACTGTGAGAAGGCCTGCAATTGCAAATGTCGAGGCAATCTGTGCAGTAATGACAATCATCTTCCTTGAATAGTTATCCGCAGCGTAGCCTGCAAATGGTGCTACAAGAGTTCTTGGCAATATACTACAAATTAGATTCGTTGCAAAACTTGTTGCCGATCCGGTTTGTTGTAAAATATAAAAACTAATTGCAAATACGTAAACCTGTGCCCCAAATGAAGAGATGAGCTTGCTCGTCACAAACGTCCATAAATGATAGGTCGCTCTTTTTAGCTTTAAAGCTTCTTCCATAAAATCACTCCATCCACAATGTTTAATTAGATTAAACATAGAATAGCATGCTTTATACTTCCATTGCAAGAGAAAGTTTAATATAATTAAACTATAATGTGAAACATGACATGGAGGTGCTACTCATCGAAACATTAGGAGAACGTATTCGGAAACTACGCAAAGAGAAGAAATTGACATTAGAAGTATTAGCCGGTGATGAGTTGACCAAAGGCATGCTCAGTTTGATTGAAAATAATAAAGCGAATCCTTCAATGGAGAGTCTTACATATATAGCGAAGCGTCTTGGTGTGGAAATGTCTGAGTTATTGGAAGAAGTAAGTAGCCTGGAACTACAAGAGGTTTTAGCGAAAGTTGAAAAACTGTATTATACCGAGTTGGATGATTTGTCGGATGAGCACGATCAACTTATCGCTTTAATTAAACCCTATGCCAAAAAATTGACACAAGGCTACGAAGCCGCCCGTTTGTTGGAATTATATAGCAGAACGCTTCATTATGAAAAAATAGACGGTTGGCAAATATATTCGGATAGGGCCGCTCTTATGTATGAACAGATGAACATTATACCGAGACGAGCAAGCCTAGGTATATTTCGTGCAGGTGTTAAATTTAATGAACGTGATTACAGTGGCGCACTCAATATATTACTCGTGGAACGCTCTGAAATCGAAACACAAAATACATTTATCGACCCGATGACCAGATTGGATTTTGACTATACAGAAGCAGTTTTTCAATTTGCAGTTGGCAACTCACAAGAGGCATTAAAAGTTATGGAAAGCGGAATCGAATTTTCAAGGAAAAAACAAGTTTTTTACCGGATAGACCATCTATACAGACTTGCAACCACCCACGCTATGATGATGCAAGATGAAGATAAGATGAATTATTATGTTAAAAAAATTGCATTGTATGGAGAATTCGCCGATGATAATGATGCTATTTTATTCACAAAGTTTATTGAAATAGAGCATCTAAATTCATTTAAAAAAGACCATGAAAAAGCTTTGCACTTATTGGAGCACTACTATACCGATTATCAATTTGGAAAAACTTATCATTCCTTTTTCCAAATTGAAAAAGGGAAAGCTCTTTTCGGCTTAAAAAAATATGATTTAGCGCTTATCGAATTAAAACAGATGACAATTCCTGAATTCCTTCATCACCCCTTTGATTTAGCCGTTCTATATGAAGTCGATGCTTATATGGCGCTATCTTATGAAGTGCTCGGAAACAAAAAGAAATCCTTGGAACACGCCAAATTAGCCTATGATAATATTTTACCAATGCCTGAATCACCTTATAAAGCTTTTATCAATGAAACTTATGAAAAAATCCGCAGTCGACATTAAGGTCAACTGCGGATTTTTATTTCGATGATTTAAAGCTTCTACTGTTCTTCTTAAGCTTCAACTGTTTGTCCTTTTACATCTGCATTATAGACTTCTGTATCCAGTTCACCTGACATGCGAGCTGAAGTAACACCTGCTGTCATTGAACCACTGACGTTTAATGCTGTACGTCCCATGTCAATGAGTGGTTCGACTGAGATGAGAAGTCCCGCAAGCGCAATCGGTAAGTCGAGTGCGGATAATACGAGGATTGCGGCAAATGTTGCCCCTCCGCCTACACCTGCTACTCCGAACGAACTGATTGCTACAACAATAACTAATGTCACGATAAATTGCAGGTCAATTGGTTGTCCAATTGAAAGGGCGATCATGACTGCAAGCATCGCAGGATAAATACCCGCACAGCCGTTTTGACCGATTGATAACCCAAAGGCGCCCGAAAAGTTTGCAATGCCATCTGGAACACCGAGACGGTTTGTTTGTGTGTTAATGTTGAGCGGTAATGCGCCTGCACTTGAACGAGATGTGAAGGCAAATAGTAATACATCGCTAGCTTTTTTCAGATAAGTGATTGGGTTTAATCCCGATAGCATGATAATAACCAAGTGGATTATGAACATAACCCCTAACGCGACGTAGGACGCGATTACGAATTTACCTAAACTATAAATGGCACCAAAATCTGATGTCGCTACTGTTCTGGCAATAATCGCTAGAATACCATAAGGCGTTAAACGTAATACAATTCGCACAATCCCCATGATTAGAGAATAGATGGCGTCGATTCCTTTTTTCACAACAGCTGCATTTTCAGGTTCTCTTCGCATGACCGCTAAATAAGCAAATCCAAGAAAAGCCGCGAAAATGACGACGCCAATCGTTGAAGTCGGACGAGCCCCCGTAAAATCAAGGAAAGGATTCGCTGGTAGCAGTTCTAAAATCTGATTAGGTAGCGCAACGTCTGCAACACCGACCGCGCGCTCCTCAATCGAAGCACCACGAGATTCTTCTGCTTCTCCTTGAATGATTTCAGATGCATCAAGCCCAAAGAGTAGAGTCGCAGCAATCCCAATGAGTGCTGCAATGGCTGTCGTTCCGATTAAGATCCCCAAAACTCTTCCTGCCATTTTCCCGAAGCCTTTGCCGATTGTCACTTTCGTAAAAGCCGCAAGTATTGAAATAAACACTAATGGCATGACAATCATTTGAAGAAGTTTCACATAACCAACACCGATTATATTAAACCAGGGCATCGATTCTTGTAACACAGTAGAATCTGTACCATACGAAAAATGTAATATCAGGCCATATGCGATACCTAGTCCTAGCCCAGTGAATACTCGTTTCGAGAATGATACATGTTTACGTTGCATTATATAAAGTAAGCCTACTAATAGTAGAAGACCTACGATATTAATAACTAGAAATAATGAAGACATCTTTTTTTCCTCCTTAAGTGAAAATCAATCCAAACAATACCTTATATCACTAATTCATATCGGTCAAGTAGGTTATCTCGTTTATTATTGGAAAATCTACACTAATTTCCCTTTTCCGATGCATCCTTAACTTCTTCAGTTATAATAGAAAGTAATTATACATTATTGAGGAGGCGCCGCCAATGACGAACTTCTTAAGCTTTGCAGTTACTACAATATTAGTATTAAACATCTTTCTAGCCATTGCGCTTATCTTCCTTGAACGTCGTGACGCCACATCAACATGGGCTTGGTTAATGGTCTTATTCTTCATTCCGGTATTTGGCTTCTTTATATACCTCATGTTAGGACGTCGTTTTCGTGAAAAACACCTTTTCCGTTGGGAAGGGAGAAGTAAGATTGGGATTGATCAACTGATTGATTATCAAATTGGCGCAATCGAAGATGGAACGCTAGATTTTCGAATACCCGAAAATGAAAAACATAAAGATATGATTAATCTCCATCTTCGAAACAATGATGCTGTGTTAACACAAGATAATGATGTTGAAGTTTTTAATGATGGTGCTGCTAAATTTGAATCACTCATTCGCGATCTTGAAAATGCGAAAGATCATATTCATTTCCAGTATTATATTATTAGACTTGATAATCTCGGGAAACGAATTTTGGATGTGCTAATTCAAAAAGCAAAACAAGGAATCCATGTCCGGTTACTTTATGATGACATGGGGTCACGTGGTTTGCATAAACGACATTTTAAAGAACTTATTAAAAATGGGGGTCAGGTTGAGGCTTTTTTCCCATCCATTTTACCACTCATTAATCCTCGACTAAACTATCGTAATCACCGAAAGATTGTTGTTGTCGATGGAAGAATTGGTTATATTGGTGGTTTTAATATTGGCGATGAGTATCTTGGACTTAAAAAAAGGTTCGGGTATTGGAGAGATACGCATTTAAGAATTGAAGGGAGCGCAGTACACCCCATTCAGACGCGTTTCATACTCGATTGGAACCAAGCTTCAGCCAACCAAGATATCGAATATCATGATGTGTTTTTTCCCATCATTCCTCAAAAAGGGACTGTCAGTATGCAAATTGTTTCCAGCGGACCTGACTCTGAGTGGGAACAAATTAAAGATGGGTACTTAAAAATGATTTTCCGAGCTAAAAAGTATATTTACATTCAAACACCTTATTTCATTCCCGATGTTAGTTTTTTAGATGCCCTGCGAATCGCTTGCCTGTCAGGTGTCGACGTCCGGATCATGATTCCAAATAAACCAGACCATATATTTGTCTACTGGGCAACTTATTCCAATGTCGGGTATTTGTTGAAAGCTGGGGCTAGGATTTATATTTATGAAAATGGATTTCTACATGCGAAGCAGATTGTGATAGACGATGAAGTCTCAACAGTTGGGACTGCAAATATTGATGTTCGGAGTTTTAAACTAAACTTCGAGGTAAATGCTTTTATCTATGATCGTGATAAGTCGCATGAGCTTGCAGAGTTATTTGAACAAGATATGTTGCTATCAACGGAACTTACACAAGAAATCTACAACTCACGTTCTCTGATCATACGACTAAAAGAATCAATTGCAAATTTAATTTCTCCGATATTATAAAAAGAAGGCAACCCCTATTTACAGGAGTTGCCTTTTCAATTTCCTCGAACTTCTTCTGAATCATGTTTATTTATTAAATTCCAAGGAATTCCTCGAGAGATACATTCTGTTTATAAATTTCTTCTGCTACTTCAATGCCAACGTAGCGAAAATGCCAAGACTCATACATATAACCAGTGACTTTTTCTTTACCTTCAGGGTAGCGCAAGATAAAACCGAAACGATGGGCATTGTTTGCGACCCATTTACCTGCATCAGTATCTCCGAATTTTGACGATGCGAAGTATTGTTCCTGATCCACTTCACCAATGTCAAAAGCAAGGCCAGTTTGATGTTCAGAGTACCCTGGACGCGCGCTATAGCGATCCGCTTCTTTCTTACCATCTCGCTCTACATAACGCTCGTATAAGCCCGTCTGATAATCGTAGGATCGATAAGTACTAAATGCAGTCAATTCGAAACCATCCAACTTAGCTGCTGCTGCCATTTCATTAAATGCGGATCTCGCTTCTTTATCTTCGCCTGGTGCGTAGGTGCTTGGAAGCGGGTATTGCTTGTTCGCAATCAAAATACCCTTGATATAAGTTGGTTCTTTTGGTAATTCTTGTTCATCCATGTACTTGCGATTATCTTTTTCAGGAACTTCCACTTTTGGTGGTAGATTTTCTGGTGATTCTTGCGCAGGCGCTTCTTGTTCAGGTGATTCTACATCACTCACAACTTCTTCTGGCTGATTCTTTATATCCTCATCCGTCTCTATTTCCTCCGGATAAATGATGGACGCAATGGCATGTTCAATTTCCTTGTAACTTCTCTTCAAATCCCAATCATTCATACCCACCCAAAAAACGAGACCTGACAATATGGTGCCAGTAACAATTAGGCTGATGATTAAAGCTTTCGTTTTTTTCTTTTTCGATTTATACAAATAACTCTTATGTCTCGACATTATTATATAGCCTGCCTTTTTTTGCACTATCACTTAAGTTTAACATTCTTCCTTATTAAGTTCAGCAAAAATCTATCGTCTCAGAAATTCAACGAATGAATTAAATCACTGCATAAATAATGATCAATACAACAAATGCAAAAGCAAAAAAGAAAGCTACCCATGTCATCCATTTCGATTCGCGCATATGGCCTTGATCATGAAATGTTTTTGCGCGTAGTCCATTCGTCAATGCAAATAAACCGACCATCGAAAGAATCGCCATATTTAGATTCAGTTGGATAACAAAATAAAATGAAACAATAATAGCAATTACAATTCCGATTCCGAATAACCATTTACTATTCATACGTAAAACCCCCAAAAAAGAAGCCGAAGATTATACCTCTTCGGCCTCATTCATACTTTATTTGTCCTCTTTTTTCGGTTCTGCCTTTGCCTTCTCTTCACTCTCAATTACAGCACCTTCAGGTAGAATTTCCGGTTCCTTGTAGTATAGTTTTCGTCCAAGGTAAGTTTGGAAAATCAGTAAAATCCCGCCGATTGCCCAGTAAAGTGGAAGTGCAGCCATTGCTTTGAAAGAAATAAACATAATCATGATTGGTGACAAATAGATGAACATTTTCATCTGCTGTTTTTGCTGATCCGGCATTGTCCAAAGTGAAACACGTGCTTGGACGAAATAAACGGCACCCGCAATTAGCATCATAATCATATCTGGACTTCCTAAGTTAAACCAAAGAAATTTTGTTTCTTTGACTTCTGGCGAATACAAAATTGCAAAATACAACCCCATGATGATTGGCATTTGAATTAGTAGCGGTAGACATCCCATATTGAGCGGGTTAACGCCGTGCTTCGAATACAGCCCCATCATTTCCTGTTGAAGTTTTGCTAACTCATCTTTGTTTCCAGCTTCTTTTGCTACTTTCAAATTCTTTTGGATATCTTCCATTTCTGGTCGAAGTGCATCCATCTTAATTTTCATGTCTTGTTGTTTCTTATAGTTTTTCAGCATAAGCGGCATTAGAACTAGTCTAATTAATATCGTAATAACTACGATAGCTAAACCGTAACTACCGCTGAATTGACCACTGAAAAAGTTAAGCAACCATTCCATCGGTTTTACAAGAATATTGTAAAAATTACCTTCTTTATTCTCGACACCAGCACATCCGCTTAGAAAAATAGCAGCTGTCATTAATATTGATAATAATCCAAATCTCTTCTTCAATAGATTCACCTTCACTATTTCAAACTACTGAGAAGTATACAACAAACGAACAAGAAAATACAATGTTTCTACGTTTGTTCACTATTTTTCTATAATTGGAAGAGAACAATGAAAATAGGCGCCCGTCAAATTGTTACGAAACTTACGAGGGGTTTCGCCTGTATACTTTTTGAATATCCGCGTAAAGTAGCTTTGATTGCAAAAGTGAAATTTATTGGAAATATCCGAAATCTTAACCTCTGAAAATCTCAAATAGTATTGTGCTTCTTCAACTTTTCTAATATTAATATACTCTACTAGCGTGATGCCAGTATGCTCTCTAAATATACGTGACAAGTGACTTGTGCTAACATCGAACATCGTTGAAAGTCCCTCAACTGACATAGGCACTTCAACTTCTCTATCAATATACTGAACGACATTATTTACTGTGTGATGCATTAATAATGGTGTTTTTTTAGGAGCGACAGTAGCCATAAATAACTCTATTAAATTTTCTGCCACTTCTTCTCCGTTCTCCTCTGTTAATCGTTGTTCGATTAGCAATAGACAGGCTGCATTAAATGAAAGTGCGTTCCGAGAAGCTAAATACTCTTTACTAATATGTCTCGACATAATTCCCGATAACATAATTAAATAATATTTAAGTCCGATGAATGCATTGTTCTTGGTACCTTCTTTAATTATACGAATCAGCTTATCAGCCGTGTCTTTCGCTTCTTGCTTTTCAAAGCGATATAAATATTTTAACATTCTGTCTTCCGTTTCGAAATATCCTTCTACATTTTCAAAATAATTACTGCGTGCAATTTCATCGAGGAATTTATTTTCTAATACAGCATATGGCTCAGCCACTTCTCTCATCATTCTCACCTCTTATCGTTATTCTGTGCTTTTATTTTGTAAAAGGCACGTCCATAATAGGACGCGCCAATTTTCATTTACGCTTGTATAGAGCCTTCATCGGATTTTGGACGACGATTTTCAGTGTATAGACCGTCCAAATCCTCTTTTGATTTCTGCTCATCTTGTACTTCTTGGTTGTAGTAATGCACACTGGTTTGTGCACCTTCACTTACCATTTTATTGTCAGGTATATCATATGGATCCGAATGACCAACCTTCGTCTCTGGGGAGCGATTTGTTTTCTGCGTGTCTATAAACGCATCGACTTTCGTTTTCATGTTATTGAATGCTACTTGTGCTTTATCACGATTCTCTTTTTTACTAAAATAAGCATACGCACCGGCTGCAAATGTTGCTAATAAAAGTGTATTCTTTTTTTTCGCCAATTTAATCATTCCTCCTGAGTAATCTAAATTACTAATTGTCTCTGTGGTTAGTATACCCGAATTGAACAAATTGGAAACTTTTCTTATTATATCTTGTGGCAGAATCCAATTCTTTTGATAGTTATTCACTCTTTTATTTGTTATGATAACGAAAAGAAGTACTGAGGTGACAAGACAATGATAAGGCTGATGACATCTAAAGATATTGAACATGTACAACAAATTGCGCGAGTTACTTGGCGCGATACGTACTCCGATATAATCCCTGAGGAATTGCAAACACTCTTTTTGAATCGCTCGTATTCAGACAGCATGTTAATGATGCGTATGGAAAGAACGGCGATGCTAATTGCCGAAAAAGCTGGCGTTCCTATTGGATTTGCGAATATAACAAAAGTTGACGAAGATGGTGATGCGGAACTGACTGCCATATATATTCTACCAACGCACCAAAAGTCTGGTTACGGAAAAAAATTATTTCACAAGGCATTGTCTACATTAAAATCGGCATCTCAAGTCTTTGTCTATGTAGACCAGCAGAATGAAATTGGACGCGCTTTTTATGAGAAACACGGATTTACACTAGTAGATATCTTCGAAGAGACTTTCGAAGGTCATCCTGTTGAAACCGCCCAATATGTATATGTGTGTCAAAATCATTAAGAGAAAACCGCCTCCTTATAAAAGGGAAGCGGTTTTTTGATTCCTTACTAATTATAATGGGCGTAATGTGTCATCGTACTGATTTTGTACAAAACTTGTATCATCTGTCAGTGGTGCTTTTCTTACGAAACACATAATCCCTGCAATATAAAGGAGGATTGATGTTGGCGATATAACATACGCAAACAATCCTGCAAGTATAAACATAGCACCTGCTAGTTTCGGATTTTTATTATTCCAGATAGATATGATTCCTACAATATTTGCAATCAAGCTAACGACTAAGAGGATTGTGAAAAACCAACCAAACCCTTCAATCATCCCTATTAATTCAAAAAACATATCGACATCTTCTACACCTAAGGCAGGATCAGACAAAAAATCAGCCTCTATTTCACTTCTAAATGCTGGATCCTCTACGATAACCTTCATAAATGCAACAACGGCAAAACTACCAATAATAGCAATTAGTGTGAGTCCTGCACTAATCATCGATAATACTCTTTCTGTAGTACGTTTCATGATTTAACCTCCCTAATTATTCAAGTATATCAATCTATACGTGTAAACTAGTAAATAGTTTCAAAAAAAATTAAAAAGGCAATCTACCGTAATTTTATGGCAGATTGCCTTGCATTAGAACTTTACACTTTTAAATCATTATATTCATCATAGCGTTCAAAAGCGGTGACGACATATGAACAAATTGGTTCCATCTTGAAATTTTTCTCACGTGCATATTCCGCTGCTTGGTCAAGTAGTTTTTTTGCTACACCTTGCCCACGTAAATCTGGCGAAACAAATGTATGGTCCATTACCATGACGTCACTTAACATCGTCCAAGAAATTTCAGCAATCACTTGACCATCTTTTGAGTTACGAAATGCGTAAGCATCTCCATCTAATTCTACTAATTCAAATTCCATCATTAAAACTCCTTTCAATTCTTAGTTCGTATTAATTGGGCGTAAGGAAGCCTCAATCGCCGCTCTTTTCGGCTCTAGAAACGGAGGTAACGCCAATGTTTCTCCTAGTTTATCAATCGGTTCGTCACTTGTAAACCCTGGTTCATCTGTTGCAAGTTCATAAAGAATCCCATTTGGTTCTCTGAAATAAATCGATTTGAAATAATAACGGTCCACTAAGCCACTCGTTGTAAAGCCAAGTTTCCGTAAATGATTTTCCCATTTTTCATATTCGTCCATTGTTTTCACTCGAAAGGCAACATGGTGTACACTCCCGCGCCCAGCTCTTTCCATTGGTAAATCTGTTCTTGTCTCTAGATGAATTTCCGCTGCAGGACCCCCCTCACCAGTAGAAAACACACGAATATCTGGCATACCCTCTATGGTTGAAAGGTAAGATCCAGTTTCTCTGAAATTAAGCACGTCAATAAGGACTTGTGCTGTTGACGCAGGTTTTCGCACTGTGAGGCTAACAGGCCCTAATCCAATGATTGAAAAGGCCTCAGGAATATCTTCTTTCACCCATGGAATTCCATAAGGAACTCCATCACCGTTATCCACGACAAGCATAAGTCGGGAACCTTCATCGTCTCGAAAAGCTAACGTCTTACGACCGAATCTTTCTATAATTTCATCGTGTTCTATTTGAAGGGACTCAAATCTCTCTTTCCAAAATACTAACGCTTGATCGGATTTAACACGAAACCCAGTATTGCTAATGCTCGAGACGCCTGGATAAGTCCTTCCCGCATTTGGAATGTCAAAATAAGTCATATCCGTACCAGGTGTACCCTCTGCATCCGCATAAAACAAATGATAGGAGGATGTAGAGTCCTGGTTAACTGTTTTCTTAACTAATCTCATACCTAATATACGTGTAAAAAAGTCATGATTCTTTTCAGCGTCCGCTGTAATCGCTGAAACATGATGAATTCCTGCTAATTTCATACTGTATTTCCTCCTTAATATATCTCGAATTCAAGATACATTAATAGTACCATCGTATTCCATGCTGTACAATTTTTTTGTTTCCTAAAGCGTATCTAACTTAATAATAACCTTTTTCCTATTTTGCAAACAATTATCAAGTAAAAAAACAAGCCTAGAAAAATGGCTTGTTTGGATGGTACCGATAATTATTGGAACCAACCTTTGATAGAATCAACTAGATTCGCAAAGAATTCTTTTACTTTATCCCAAAACCCCGGATCTATTTCTCCTATTTTCTCTTTAATCTTTTTGCTCATATCGTCAAGTTGAGACGATAACTTACTAAAGTCAATATTAAGCCCGCGAATTTTATCCATTAAGTCTATTAATAACTGTCTGTCAGCATCGCTTAATTCGATTTTCAAATTTTTCAGTTGTTCATTTACAATTCGTTCCACGTCTTCTTTTGTGGCTGGTTTTTGTTCAGCAATTTGTTTTTTCAACTCGGTTAGGAGTTCTGTAACCTTATCGCTATCAATCCCTGCGTCTTCCGAAAACTTTGTTGCTAAACTAAGTTCATCATTAGCTACATCTGTTCTTTCTGTATCCAATGTTTCTCCGCTGACTTCATAAGCTTTGTAAATACCTACCAGTGCTGAGTGGCCTGTTACAGGTTTTGGTGAAGCAACTTCTACAATTGCATCCTCTATTCCTGCTGTTAACATGGCATTCGCATACATGTCAGCTGTCACTTGTGTAATATTGTTCTGCGTGACAATTGTAATAACGAGACCTTTACCAGCCTCACGTCTAGTAATTTTTGCTGATGAATACATGCGCGCATTTTTATTTCCATCTTTTATATAGGTTGTTAGGTCATTCCCGTCGACTGTTACCTCTTCAACTTCAGCTTCATCAGCAACTTCTAGACTTTCCTCAACACTAGCTCTTTCAGACTCAGACAAATCTGCACCATAAACAACTATGGGCACACCAAGCTTCTCATCAATCACCTTGTCTGCGTATGTCGTTTGTGGAAGCATAAACGACACTAAAAGCACTATGGATGCAGTAAACATGAAAAATCGTTTCATCGATCCAACCTCCTTCATCTAGTAGTACGTCTTAACTAAAAAAAGGTTCCTATCTAGTCGGATATTTTCGTCCAACCTTCTTCTTGTATCACTTTTCTATCTTTCATGAGTCTTCCCAGTGCCCGTTTAAATGAACCTTTACTCATACGAAACATCTCTTTAATTTCATCTGGCGTTGACTTGTCTGTGAAAGGCATCTTTCCTCCGGCTTTCTCCAAGTAACTGTAAATAATTTCAGCATCACCTGATAGACGTTCCTCGACTCGCGGAAGCATTGACCCATTCATTGTCCCATCGTCATGTACTTCTACCACACGAACATCAACTTCTTGTCCTAGGCGCGGTTCAGCTTCTTGTTCTGTATTATGGATGAAAATTCGATAATTCTCAGGAATGCTCAACAGAAAGGAACCTACTGGTAATAGACGGTATGCTCTTGCTTTCAAGTTCATGTTAAAATGAGAAGGTTCTCCCTTTGCATATTGTTCCATCACACGCTCTTCTGTTGCCAGTCTTCCAAAAATGCCTCCACCTAAATCGGTTCGAAGAGTCATGTATAATTCATCACCCGGTTTTGGCCATAGAGAATAGATAGTCGGCATATCTGTCCGATTGACTAATACTTCAAATGAAGAGCCTATATCAACGAAAACACCTTCACGGTCATCGATTCGGATAACTCTTGCCCAACCGAATGTATCAGCCGTCATATTAGGCATTTTCATTGTAGCTGCTAATTCACCTCGACGATTGGCATATAAAAATACATGTACGAAATCCCCTATCTGAATGCCTTCATCTGAATCTGACATATTGAGCATAATATCATTTTCAGGACCTCGAAGAATCCATCTTGAACCCTCTTGACCGATTACTTCTAACTCTGCTGTCTTTCCAGATTGTGTTTGCTCCATCTATAATCATTCCTTTGCTTCTATTTCTTCTTGTGCAGTTTCTTCAAAAACTCTTTATCCTGGTCCAAAGTCTCTACTAATGTAGTGATTCGATCAATCGCATTCCAACTTAAATGATGTTCTATTCCTTCAACATCTTGGTAAATATTTTCTTCATTTACACCGATAATTCTTAGGAAGTCTTCAAGGATATCATGACGTCTCACTAATTTCTTTCCAAAATCAAGACCTTTTTCAGTCAACTCCAAGCCTTTGTAACGCTCATAATACACATAACCTTCTCTATCTAACCGTTGCACCATTTTCGTCACTGATGACGGAAGGACATCTAATGATTCTGCAATATCGGAAGCACGAGCAATACCGCTTTTCTCTATGTGCAAATAAATTTGTTCTAGGTAGTCTTCCATACCTGGTGTAGCCATTATAGATCGCCTCCAGTATGTATTCACCGAAACTCCTTCATACTCCACTTATTTTAAAATGTTTAGCCTAATAAAATCCAGGGTAACTTTAAACTACTACGATAACGATAAAGGAGTGAGTAAGAAATTATGGGTAGAATTCTTTGGTTTATAATTGCAGCACTAATTTTATTTTGGATAATAGGTTTCGCTACGAAAATTGGCGGCGGTTTGATTCACTTTGTATTAGTTGTTGCAGGTATTATTTTCATCATTCAGCTTATCAGCGGCAGACGGTCTGTATAAAGAAAGGGATGTTGACTTCACAATTTGTGGAAGGTCAGCATCCCTTTCTCAATGAACCAAACTTTAACCATTATAAAATAAAATCTTCTTATTTAATTTTCGCATAGATGCAGGTGTTTCGTAAACTATTTCCATCAATTGCAACTGAGTCTTGTTTTAAAATACCTTCTAACTCAAAACCAACACGTTCCGCAATCATTCTACTTCTGACGTTTTCTTCATCGCAGTGAATTTCCACTCTACGTGCCCCTAATTCGTTAAAAGCAAATTGCGAAATTCTTTCAACTGCTTCTGTCATATACCCTTTACCTTCGAACTTCGTATCCAACCAATAACCGATTTCAAATCTAGGTATTGCCCAATCGATTCTATGAAGCCCAGAAGAGCCAATAAACTCTCCAGTCTCCTTTAGATACAGGTGCAATCGTAAGTCTTTTCGAGTGACAAAGTCTGCTACTGATTGTCTTAAACTTTCTTCGGTGTCATCTATTTGCATGCCAGGCTTTGCCCATGGTAACCATAAACGCAGTGATGACATCGAGTCCTGCACCGAATTCCATACATCGAGTCCATCGCCCACTTTTGGTGCACGAATTAGTAATCGATCGGATTCAAATGCATCCGGGAAATCAGGAATTTTCGATGTAAACTCAGTTGAACTTTTTTGTCCTTCATCTTCCCAAACAACTGGGGTCGTTGTACCTTCGTCAAAGTCCTCCCTTGTTATTCCGTACGTCACAGCATCATAATAAGAGTTTTCTTTTGGAGAAAACCATGCATTTCGCAAATGTGCTTCTTTAACAAAACCAGCTCGCTCAAAAGTTTTTCGCATCGCTAGGTTATCTTGCCGCGTATGACCCTCAAGACGTATCTTACGCTCTTTCAAATTAAAAATATATTTTGCAACTAGACGAAGCGCTCGTGGACCGTATCCGTATCCTCTTGAATCATCTGCAATTCGTAAATCAAAAAGTGGAATTTCATCTTGTAAGTCATAAATTTTTACGATGCCTACTTTTTGCTCATCATCATTTTCCACCCAAAATGTTTTGACTTCATCTGATTCATAGCCACCCTCTTCAATCGCTTTCTCAATAATATCACGACCAGGATGCGCATGACCATGATATGGCCAAGTATTTGTTGTCATAAAGTGAATCAGTTGTTCCTGTTCTTCCATTGTCCATTCTTGTAAATGCATGACGGTCCCCCATTTTCAAACTACTTATTTATACGAATTAACCTAAGTGAATTCAGAACCACAAGGATTGTCGCACCCATATCTGCAAAGATCGCAATCCATAAAGTTAACCAACCTGGAATAATAAGTAATAGGGCGATTAACTTCAAGCCTAATGCAAACATAATGTTTTCCTTAATAATTCGCAAAGTTTTTCTGCTTAATTGAATCGTGTAAGGCAATTTTTCAAGGTCATCAGCCATTAAGGCAATGTCTGCTGTCTCTAGTGCAGCATCCGTGCCAGCTCCGCCCATCGCTATCCCGATTGAAGATGCAGCCAATGCAGGCGCATCGTTTATCCCATCGCCGACCATTCCAACACGACCATATTCTTTTTCTAGTTGTTTAATCGCCGTTAGCTTATCCGCTGGCATAAGCCCTGCGCGTACATCAGTCATACCAAGTTTGTCGGCAATTGCAGTAGCTGTTTGTTGATGGTCTCCTGTTAACATGACCGTATGTCGAATGCCAATTTCCCTTAACTTTTTAAGAATGGACTGGCTTTCTTCACGGATTGGGTCAGCGACTGCGATTAGCCCGCTGTATTCCGTTCCAGTCGCGATGGCCATGACTGATTTCCCTTCACGTTGTAGCGTTGATATTTTCGTTAACGCCTCAGCAGGCACCAAAGAAACCTCCTGGATCCAATCGATACTTCCTACGTAAACCGATTTATTGTCTACTGTAGCAAATGCGCCTTTGCTAGTCACTGATTGAAAGTCAATCACGGTATTAAGATTCAGTTCTTTTTCCCGTGCGTAATTTACAATTGCCTTTGCAAGTGGATGCTGAGAAAGCGATTCTACTGCAGCAACCTGACCCAACAGTTGATCTGGTTCTACACCTTCAGCTGGGATGAAATCGATCACCTCTGGATAGCCCTTTGTTAGTGTTCCAGTTTTATCAAAAGCAATTACCTGTAGATGACCAGTTTCTTCAAGATGTATCCCGCCTTTAATCAGTACGCCTTGGCGCGCGGCATTTCCAATCGCTGTCACAATCGCAACAGGCGTTGAAATGACAAGCGCACATGGACAACCGACAACAAGCACCGCAAGGCCTTGATAGATCCATAAATCCCAGTCTGCGCCGAGAAGCGGCGGTACAACTGCAACAAGAAGAGCTATCACCATAATAACCGGCGTATAGTATTTTGCAAAGCGGTCTACAAATTTCTGAGAGGGTGCCTTTTCAGCTTGTGCTTCTTCAACAAGATGAATGATTTTTGCAATCGTCGTATCACCAACTAATTTTGTTACACCGATTTCCAATGCGCCTTCTTCATTTATCGTGCCCGCGAAAACCTCATCATCCAAGACTTTCCTAACAGGCACCGATTCTCCTGTGATCGCTGCTTGATTAACTGTTGATGAACCCGCCAGGACTTTTCCATCCATGGCGATTTTCTCTCCTGGTTTCACAATTAGTATATCGCCAACCCGGATATCTTCAGTTTGTAACTCAACAAATTGACTGCCTCTTTTCACAGTGGCTGACGGTGGAGCAATATCCATTAATAATCGAATGGACTGTCTTGCTTTACTCATCGAATATGCTTCTAATGCTTCGCTCACCGCAAAAAGGAACACGATGATAGCACCTTCTCGCCACTCACCGATTATGACTGCTCCGATAATGGCGATTGTCATGAGTGTTTTCATATCAAACTCGAATCGAGCTAAGTTTTGTATCCCTATTTTAAACATACCCGCGCCGCCTACCGCAATTGATATGGCAAAAAACACAATCGCAGGCATGTATTTTTCCGAATGACTCAACGATAGGACAAATCCAATCACGAGGAAAAACAAAGATAAAGCTGAAATAATATTTTCTTTGCGTTTATAAAAAGGAATAAGCGGCTCTAAACTTCTTTTTTTCGTTGACTGTACTTTTATCCCGTCAAAAGCCCCGGCTTCCTCAAGTTCTTCGACAGTTGTATGCCCAGTGATTAATAATTTTGAAGCACCGAAATTAACCTGCGCATCTTCAACTTCAGGGAGATTTTTAACGTTCTTCTCAAATTTCATCGCACAACTTGCACAAGTTAAATTTTCTAGTCGGTATTCTTTTTGCTCATTTACCGTCAACTTCATCACCTTCTATCGCGTGATTATAGGCAATTTTCACGAGTTGATGGACATGATTATCTGCCAATGAGTAATAGACCATTCTGCCTTTACGTTTAGATTTAGCCAATGAATGATCTCGTAAATAGCGTAAATGATGTGATGCAGTTGCATCCGAAGAATTGATCACTGCTGCGACATCACACACGCACATTTCTTCTTCTAAGGTAAGCGAATAGGCAATTTTCAACCTTGTCTCATCTGCAAGGGCTTTGAAAATCTGTACCATTCCATTTAGATTAGGAAGCATACTTTGTACGCGTTTGACCACATCTTCATGCACACTTCTAACTTCACAAATATCCTTTGTCATCCTATTTTCCACCTCATTCAAATGCTTGTTTGATTATAATTATAGTATATGCAAAAATTCTATAAATTGCAATGATTATCAAACCACCGTTTGATTGAAGGGTTTCGACATAAAATAGAGGGGTTCTGTCTACCTATGTAGAAGGAGTAGTGTAGACTATCAGTATATGATATTTATTATTCAACTTAAGGGAGTTGTGGATTTTATGTATAAACGTATTCTTGTTGCAGTAGATGGTTCGGAAAACTCCAAGCGTGCAGCTCAACATGCCGCAAATCTCGCATCCCTCAATAAAAAGGCACATGTCGAGATTTTATATGTTCAGGAGATAGATAAATTACCTACGGACGGCAAGCAAAGTAAATTACCTACTAAAATTGACGATGAAAGAAAAAAGCGCTTGTCACCGATTAAAGGCGTATTCGAACAGCCACCGATTAGCCATGAATTAATTTTCAAGCAAGGCGATCCGGGTTCTACCATTGTCAGCTTTGCCAATCGAGGCGGATTTGACCTCGTCGTTATTGGGAGTCGTGGTTTGAATACTTTTCAAGAAATGGTGATTGGTAGCGTCAGTCAAAAAATAGCCAAACGAGTAACTGCTCCAGTATTAATCGTTAAATAAGTAATTTGGACTGACATATAAAGTATGATTAACTTAAAGTGGGAGCTATATGCCCCCACTTTTTTTATGGTTTTATCAAAAAATATGTACCTGCTGCAGTATCAATCACAAATACTTCAGCCAAGTAGTTTGGTCTATTAATCATAAAAAAATAGAACTTTGGCTAAATTAGCTAAAGTTCTAGTCTTTCTCTTCTTCTTTATGCAAAACTTCATACAAGTCATCCGTCCCAGATATATCCGCCAACTTAACCTTTGATCGATATGCAGCTCGTACTAGTATATGTCCGGCCACAGGAGCCGTTAAGAAGACGAAAACGATTCCCAACAAAAGTCTTACGCTGACGAAATGAGCTGTCGACAAAAAGTAAAGAAATGCACCCAAAAGTGTTAACAAAACAGCCAGTGTGGAGCTTTTCGTTGCCGCATGTGACCTTGTGTAAACATCCGGTAAACGAAGCAATCCAAACACGCTGATTACACTCATAATACCGCCCATCAATATCAGTAATGCGCCTATAAATTCACCGATCGCGCTTACGTTCAACGACAACACCCCTCTCGATAAATTTCGAATAAGCAATTGTCCCAACGAATGATAGTATTCCTAAAATAAGAATGACTTCGAGGTATACCTTCGTATTATTCAAAACTGAAATTACAGCAATTGATGCGATTAAGTTTACACCAATCACATCCAGCGCCAAAACTCGATCTGGCATTGACGGCCCAAGAATAATACGAATAACAGCCATTCCAATGGCGATTGCAAAGAAAACAAGTGCGGTTGTTATCATAATTTGTATCATTATCGGGTCACCTCCATGATTGCTTTCTCAAAGTTTCTCAACTGACTTAAAGTTGCTTCACGCTCATTTTCAACATCCATCGCATGAATGTAAAGGACATTTCCCACTGGCGATACTTCCATTACGACTGAACCCGGCGTTAAGGTTAACAACAGAGATATCATGGTAATCTCTAAATCACTTTCCAAGACAGTTTCATGTCTAAAAATACCTGGTTGGATCTTTAACTTCGGACTTAATATTTGCTTCAACACGAGCACGCTCGATTGGATTAGCTCTCTAATGAAGATAAGAAGCAATTTAAACGCCGCATAAACGCGTCGCAAATAAAACTCAGTTCCGAAAAAGCGATGCATGAGAAAAATAATCCCAATCCCCACCAAAAAGCCCCCGAAAAACGTCGAAGCATTTATGTGATCTTCATCTATTAATAGCATCCATAGAAATGCAATAAAGATATTTAATAACAATTGGGCTAGCATGACTCATCTACCTCGCTTTCCATTACTGATTTTCGTTCATTACAGCATCAATATAAATTTCTGGATTCATCAATGTCCTCGCAGCATCACCAACATATGTAGCGATCGATTCTGCACCTATTCCGAGGCCAAGCATTGCAATGCCTAAAATGATACACGGCACCAATAATCTCTTTTTCAAAGGAACTTCATCATCTTCACTAATGATTGTTTCTCCCCAAAAAGTATTCATGAAAATCTGCAATAGCGAATAAAGCACAATCATACTTGATAAAAATGCAATGGCTAATAACACATAGGATCCTGCCTCTATAGTGCCTTGACCAATATAAAGCTTCCCTATAAACCCGCTAAGTGGTGGAATTCCTGCAAGCGAAAGCGTGGTTACTAAAAACAGCCAACCTAAAACTGGATAGTTTCGTATTAACCCACTCATATCTTCGATTCGAGAAGTTCCAGTTAGATAGATCATCGTTCCCGCTATTAAAAACAGGAGCGCCTTACTGATCATATCGTGGACAAGATAATAGATTGATCCTGTAATGGCTAATTCGTTTGAAACTGCTAGCCCGACTAAAATAAATCCAACCGTAATGACCACGTTATAGGTCACGATTTGCCGAATATCTTTATAGGCGATTGCACCGATACATCCACCAATTATCGTCAGCGCTGCCATAACCCCAATTAGCATGTGCGTAACGGATGGTTCGTGGTAAAAAATAAGCGTAAACATCCGAAACATTGCGTATATGCCAACCTTCGTTAACAAGGCACCAAATAATGCCGCAACCGCTGTTGACGGAGCGCTATATGATCCTGGTAACCAAAAGTACAGGAGCAGGCCGGATTTTAAACTGAATACAATTAAAAAGATAATACTTATTGTGGTTAATAGTGGTGTTTGCCCCACTTCCGCAATTCGTTCTGATAAATGTGCCATATTTAAAGTTCCGACTGAACCGTATAAATAGGCAATTCCAAGTAGGAAAAACCAAGAGGACAAAACATTGATGACTACATATTTAATAGATTCAACAAGCTGAACTTTTCGTCCACCTAGCGTGATTAATACATAAGAAGCCAATAGCATGACTTCAAAACAGACAAACAAGTTGAATAGATCGCCCGTTAGAAAAGAGCCATTTACACCCGCAATTAGAAATAATACAAATGAATAGAAAAACATATTTTCATGCGCGGCACCAATACTAGAAAACGCATATAACAAAATGATAGCCGACACAATTGACGTCGTTACAACAAGCAACATAGAAAAAGAATCGGCGACAAACAAAATTCCATAAGGCGGCAACCAGCCCCCGAAGTCTAACCGCAAGATTCCCTCCGTCTGAATAACGTTTAATATATAAACGCTGACAACCCCTGTCGCAACGACTGCAAGAAGACTTAATACGCGTTGTAATTTAACAAAGGAACGCAGGAAAATCAAACTTACACCGACAAGCAATGGAATAACCATCGGGAGTACAAGAATATTATTCATCTGAAGCCCCCCGTAACTCTTTGGTATCGTCCAGGCCAGTCTCTTGATAAGTTCGATAGCCCAGGACCAATATAAACGCCGTAACGGCAAAACTGATCACAATCGCAGTCAAAATGAGCGCTTGTGGTAGGGGATCTGTAAAATTAGTAGTATTTTCATCGATTATCGGTGCGCTTCCTTTTTTCAAACCGCCCATGACCATTAACAAGAGATGGACTGCATGAGACAGTATCGCACTTCCGACAATAATTCGTATCAAACTCCTGGACAGTAGCAAGTAGACGGCTACGGTCACAAGTATCCCAACAAGGATCGTTATTATCGTTTCCATCAGCTACACATCCTCACTAATACTTACGATTATTGTGACGACCGTTCCAACAACGGTTAACGCCACACCTATTTCAAATAACACAACGGTTGCTAATTCAGTATCACCTAATAAAGGCAAGTGAAAATGACCGAATGTCTGCGTCAAAAAAGCTGCGCCAAACAAAACCGCACCGACACCAGTTCCAATTGCCAATATAACGCCTAAAGCAGCAACTTTCTTAAAATCAAGCGGTATTCCTTCTTGTACAGTTTCAATATCATAGACTAAAAATAACAGCACAAAAGCGGACGAAAGAACGAGGCCGCCTATAAAACCACCGCCTGGACTATTATGGCCTGCAAAAAACAACTCCACACCAAATGTTAATATGATGAATACAACAACTTTTGTTACTGTACGCAAGATTACATCATTTGTCTTCAACGTCTCGTTCCCCCTTTCTCGCTTTTAGTTTAATCAATGTATAGACACCAATTCCAGCGATGAAAAGGACAACAACTTCCAGCATTGTATCGAACGCCCGGAAATCTCCTAAAATCGTATTGACAATATTTTTTCCGCCTGATAGCGCATAGGCATCTTCGAAATAAATCGAGACTGAATCGAATAGTTTATTTCCTTGTACGGACAGCGCAACAACTGTAACGACAACACCAGACGAAATAGCAATAATGGCGTTTCGTACTTTCGAGGAGCGAGTCGATTTTTCCCGTTTCAATTTGGGAAGAAAGTAAAAACATAATAGGAATAAGGCAGTCGTCACGGTCTCCACAACAATTTGTGTCAAGGCTAAATCGGGCGCACGGAATATAACAAAAAACAGCGCAATTGAATACCCTAGCACACCGTTCAATAAAACAGCTGTTATACGTGATGGAACGAAGATAATCGCAATAGCTGCGACTGCCATCACCAGTACAATCGCTAGTTCGTTTATTAGAATCGGTGCATCATCTGATAAATCAAAAGAATATCCGCCTAACAGCACGAGGCTTCCACCCACTGCGAGGAGGAAGAAACCGAATATATATGTAAGATAGTCACGTAGATGACCAGACATATAATAATTCGTTATCTGATTCGCACCTTTTTCCATTTGCACCAATGTCCCATTATAAAGCGTATCTAAATTCCAAAGCATCGGGCCTACAGAATACAAGGAACGCCAATACTTTAAAGACCTGTAGAGTAAGAACCCGATAATTACAACACCAGCAGTCATTAGAAGCGGCATATTAGGACCATGCCATGCCAAAATCTTATCTGGTAACTGAGCAACATTCGGTATCGTTGGATAAATTGCAGTCATCGCAGGCCGCAACAAATAATCTCCAATGATATTTGGGAAAAAGAAGATTCCAATTACAAGCACACCTAAAATAGATGGTGCAACCAGCATGCCAACCGAAGCTTCATGTGCTTCTCTATCCAACCGATCAGGTTGATGAGCGCCAAAAAACGTTTGAAAAACAATAATCATGCTGTAGACAAATGTAAATATACTTGCAATCCAAGCAATGATTGGCGCAATCGTTCCTAAAGAACTAATGGATAAACCTTCTAAATTACGCATCATCAACATCGCATCGAAGAACATCTCTTTACTTAGGAAGCCGTTAAATGGTGGTAATCCAGCCATTGAGAAGCTTCCTATCATCGCGATTGAAAATGTCACTGGCATGAGCGACATAAGTCCCCCTAGCCTACGAACGTCCCGCGTTCCAACATTATGGTCAATGATTCCTACCACCATGAAGAGCGAACCTTTAAAAGTTGAATGGTTAATCAGATGAAATAATGCGGCGAAAGTTGCCTGCGTATAGAGGATAGAGTTCGTTGAAAAGCCTTCATTAAGGGCAACCGAACCCAGTCCAAACAAACTCATCACCAAGCCGAGCTGGCTGATAGTCGAGTAAGCAAGCAGTGCTTTTAAATCTGTTTGTCTAATCGCGTTAAACGAACCCCAGAACAACGTCAATAGTCCAACACCACAAACGGTATAAAACCAAACCGATTCACTACCAAACACCGGTGTAAATCGTGCGACGAGGTAAATACCCGCCTTCACCATCGTGGCTGAGTGTAAATAAGCACTAACAGGGGTCGGTGCTTCCATCGCGTCTGGTAACCAAATGTGGAAAGGAAACTGTGCTGATTTCGTAAACGCACCGAGTAAAACAAGAAACATCGCTGGGATAAATAGAGGATGATCCGTAAACTCCCCTATCGCAGTAATGTTTTCTCGAATACTTAAAGACCCAGTCATCGCATGCAACATCACAAATCCAATGAGCATCGCAACGCCACCAGTTACGGTAATCAGTAGAGACTTTTGTGCGCCGTATCTGGATTGTTTCCGATGATACCAAAAAGCAATTAGTAAGAAGGACGAAATACTTGTTAATTCCCAAAATACGTAAAGCACCATCATATTATCCGAAAATACAACACCGAGCATCGCACCCATAAACATCAGTAAATAGACATAGAAATTACCTAACGCTTCTCGCTCAGACAGATAATAAATTGAGTAAAGAATTACGAGACTTCCCACTCCCGTGATAAGGAGTCCAAATATTAAACTAAGACCATCCAAATATGTTGTGAAATTAATACCTGCGGAAGGAATCCAAGATATTGTGTTTATGTAAGTTTCACCAGTGGCAACCGAGGGCACGTAACTAACCAATCCCACGAATAATACAGTGGGGACAACAAGAACGAACCAACCAATATTAATGCGTGGAATATACTTATATATGAATGGAATGAAGATAGCAGCAATAAAGGGAATCAGTATTGCTATAGAAACTGTTAACAATTGCATACCTCCAATCAAAAAACTTATGAATATGATAAAGTGAAACTTCAATCAGTGGGGGGTTCCTCATCCCCTAAAGAAGAATGCAGTTCAATTCTTCCCTACTGATTGTTAGTTGAACCAATCGGGCTTTTACGGGCAGTTGATCGCCCACCTATCCTTATCGCTTTACTTAAGTCTTGAGGTGGGCGGCTTACTGCCCGTTAAAGCGGGATAAATTATAAAGAAAGCTTGACTCGTGAAGTGACTGAGCGCATAATAGTATGCCATAGAGGACTTTACTGAAGATCAGTTACTTAGCGTTTTTCTAGATTTAAAAGTGTACAATGGGAATTATACACTAATACTGGGTAATTCGCACTTAGAATCCATTCGGTGATAGAACAGTTTGCAATTCCCTTGTTCTATGTGACAATCTATTATATACTGATATGGTTTTCATGTGTAAGTTAATATTCATTAACGAAGACAGTAAGACTATAAATAAACAAGAGGTGAATACCACCATGGGCAAGGTAAAAGGTCGTATGGACGAGAGCATTCTCGTTTGTGTCTACTACGGTCCAAATGGTGAACGTCTCATAAGACGAGGACATAAAATGGCAAGTATCATGAACTGTCCTATCTATATATTAACCGTAGATCCCATTCCTTTCGACGAGTTTGACGCAGAGAAAACTGATTATGTAGAACGTTGGAAAGAGCTAGCTGAGGAATTAGAGATTGATGAATTCATCATTCGTGACAATGAGAAACGACCATCTTCTAAGGTGATTGCGGAAGTTGCACATCAGCATAACATTACACAAATCATTATTGGACAGACTGCTCAGAGCAGATGGGAAGAAATCACAAAAGGTTCCTTTATGAACGTGTTATTACGGGAAATTACGTTTGTCGATTTCCATGTCGTTTCTGTCGATCGTGCCATAAAAGATGAAATCGAAGGAGTTTTCGAAAAAGGCGTCCGGGCATATTTAGTTAAAGAGGATGAAGGCTATCGCGTAAAATTCACCTTATCTAAAGATGCATGTTACAAAGGGATCTTCTTTAAAGAAATCGGGACCGATTTTAATAACGGGATTTTCAAATTCATCAGCAACCATAAAATGTGCCAAGTTCATATTACAGATGACCTTGTCGCGGATCCTTCATTAATTTCAGGAAGTCAGAAAAAGATAAATGATCTTTAAATAAACCAAAAGAGGTAAATGACCTAGTCATTTACCTCTTTTTCTTCTCCAACAATCTTCACTTCCAGCTCAAGTTCAATACCGAAATTCTTTTTCACTTCAGCTTTTACCATTTCAATTGTTCGAATATAATCGGATGCAGTCGCATTATTTTTGTTGACGATAAAACCGGCATGTTTGACAGATACCTCCGCACCGCCAAACCCTTTCCCTTGCAACCCACTATCTTGAATCAGTTTTCCTGCATAATAACCAGGTGGCCGCTTAAAGACACTTCCCGCTGATGGGAATTCAAGCGGTTGTTTAGATTCTCTTTGGTAAGTAAGGTCAGCCATTTTCGCGTTGATTTCTTCTTGGCTTCCCACTTCGAGATTAAAATCTGCAGATAAAACAAAATACCCTTTTTTCGTAATCACACTTTGTCGGTAGCCAAGTTCTAATTTATCTTTTGATAGAACTATGCGATTTCCTTCTTTCGTAAGCACAGTGACTTGCACAATAATATCTTTGATTTCCCCACCGTACGCTCCTGCATTCATCGCCATCGCGCCGCCTACTGATCCTGGGATTCCACAAGCAAACTCAAAACCGGTTAGTGACTTTGCCCCTGCAAGTCGGGATACTTCGAAAATATTCGCACCACCCTCTGCATGAACTGACGTGCCTTCGATTTTCACATGATTTAAATTTGATAGATGAAGAACAATTCCTCTGACCCCACCGTCTCTTACTACCATATTGGACCCGTTTCCTAAAAGGAGAAGTGGAATGCCGTGCTCGTAAGAATAGCGCACCGTTGCTTCTGTTTCATCTATAGTAGTTGGAATGACCAAAATATCGGCACAGCCGCCTAGCTTTGTCATCGTATATTTACTTAAGGGTTCATCGATTTTTAATACACCTTGCGTGATCTTACTTTCTAAATCTTTATACCACTGATGCTTTGACATCAACATACAGTCCTTTCAAATTAGCCTTTCACCTCTATTAGTATGCTTGGAAATTGTTTGTTTGACAAGGATTGTTTATTGAAAGAAAGAGAACACCCCTTTTTAACTATCTTTTTATAAAGAAAAACTCTCATATTGGGTCGTTTGGAAGGACATTATCAAACTTTATATATATTTTAAGCTAATGTCTTGAATTCGAGATACTTATCATTTATAGTATAAATAGCTTCAAAAATAAAAGGAGGAATTTTTATTATGAGTAAATGGGTAGTAGATGCTTCACACACAAGCATAGGGTTTTCTGTAAAACATATGATGGTTTCAAAGGTACGCGGGCGTTTCACTGGAATCGAAGGTACTATTGAAGGAAATCCTGAAGATTTAACGGGGGCTAACATTAACTTTAATATTGACGTGGCTACAATTCATACTAACAGCGACGATCGTGACAATCACCTTCGTTCTGCAGACTTTTTCGATGTTGAAACTTATCCAAACCTAACATTCGTTTCAACGGATATCGCTAAAACAGGCGACAATGAGTATGCTATTTCAGGCGATTTGACGATTAAAGATATAACGAAAAAAGCAACATTCAATGCAGTTTACGAAGGCCGCGGGAAAAATCCTTGGGGCGTAGATGTTGTTGCGTTTGAAGTTGAAAGTAAAATTTCAAGAAAAGAATTTGGTCTAACTTGGAACCAAGCACTTGAAGCTGGCGGCGTTCTTGTCGGCGATGACATTACAATTACAATTGAAGCACAAGCAAATCCTGCTCAATAATATAAAAACAAAAAACGGACTGTGGCTTATAGCCGCATGTCCGTTTTTTTATATCATTTATTAATTCCTTCTTCTTCCGCAACTTTTTGAAGTGCCTCCGCAAAAGTTTCAGCTGGTTGTGCTCCTGATATCGCATATTTACGATTAATGACAAAAAATGGCACACCTTGAACACCAATTTGCCCCGCTTCGGTAATATCTGCTTTAACATCTTCAGCGAATTCTTCTGAATTAAGAACTTCTTCAGCTCGTTCTTTTGAAATACCAACCTTTTCAGCAAGATCGATAAGTTCTTCATCCAAACCAATTTGTTTTGATTCTATAAAATACGCATGAAGTAATTGCTCGGCTATTTCCGCTCCAAGTCCCTCTTGTTCTGCTAGTTTTGCGAGACGATGGGCTTTGAAGGTATTGGCAGGTTTCATCGTACTGAAATTATACTTAAGACCGACAGACTCCGCTTGTGTGACAACGTTGTCAGTCATACCCTTCGCTTCTTCAATACTCATTTTATATTTTCCAGCAAGCACTTCTTGCATCGTTTCATTTGACGTTGCCGGAGAATTTGGATCAAGTTCATATGCTTTGTAAACAACCTCAACTTTGTCACCAAGTCCCGTTGATTCTATAGCTTCTTCAAGTCTACGCTTACCGATATAGCAAAAAGGGCAAACATAATCAGACCATACTTCAATTTTCATATAAATCATCTCTCCTTTTACTCATCATAATTTCTTTAATTCAAGGGTACAATGTATATGCTTATGAAAGTGATTGATTTAAAAGCTTGGTAATTATCAACTTCTATTTTTAGGCCCCATTGATTTCCCCTTTACGCTATACTAGTGAAAAAGGGGTGTTTCCACTGACATTACGAGAAATTAGACGCGTTCGCTGGTCGAAAGAAGACCGATATCCGTTCAACCCTGAAGTTGTTAAAAACTTTGATTCACTAAAATTAACTGCGCCGGTGACAATCATTGCCGGCGATAATGGCAGTGGCAAAACGACGCTTCTTGAAGGAATCGCGGCTGCCGCTGGTAGTATTCTAATTAGCGGAGAACATATGGAAATGGATCGTTCTTTTTCCCCAGCATTTGAATTAGCGGACGAATTGAAACTAATTTGGTCTGTAAAAACAGGCAATGGTTTCTTTTTCAGGGCATCTGATTTCATTACATACACACGCAGTCTCGCAAATATTCGCGAGGAAGCTCGAATTACGATGGAGGAAATTAAAAAACGTGCGCCTGACAGTCTTGAAATATTGCCGTATGCCCGTACTTATTATGAACTTCGTCATCTATATGGTGAGGGGCTTGATAAACGATCACATGGGGAAAGTTTTCTTGACTTGTTTCAAGCGCGGTTTAAACCCGACGGCTTCTATATACTGGATGAGCCTGAGGCACCGTTGTCACCAAACAGGCAACTTAGTCTCCTCGCGATGCTGCATGATATGGCGAACGAAGGGGCCAAGTTTCTGATTTCGACTCACTCACCGATTCTCATGGCCTATCCAGGCGCGGATTTATATGAGATTCAGGATGGTGAATTAGTAAGTCGCACGTTTGACGAAATCGAACATGTTCAATTAACGCGAAACTTTTTGAATGAGCCTGGGAGGTATTTACGGCATTTGTTAGATGATAAATGATTTTAAAGCCTCATTGTTGGTACTTAGTAAAGTAATAATCGAGTATATTCACATATAAAAACGCTTCGGCGATGGTGGATGCCTTCGCTAGTAAGTTTTTGGTAGATTGGTTATTTTTCTTTAAAAGGATGTTATTCTATGCGGGCTTTTATTATTACGTAATATTACGTAATGTAACTTATCTTTTCCTCTCAACGTCATATATATTTACTATGCACTATTTAGGAGGATATAATGAAAAGATTACTATTCATATTTTTTATATTATGTCTAAGTTTACCCTTAATAAGTTGTAATAGCATCGAGGAGCAACGAGCTGAAAATGCAATCGAAAAGTATTACCAAGCCCTTGTGAAAGAGGATTACGAAACTGCCTTTAAGGAATTATATCTTTACGAGGGAGATTTTCCTGATGAACAAACTTCACTTTCTAATGCAGAAGCACAAACTCTTTATCTTGAAAAAATTAATTATTTAAAGAAACAAAACTATAAGATCAAAGGTTTTAAAATTATAGAAGTAGAATATGAGGATGGTCATTCTTTTTGGCATCATTTGAACATTGAAGTTGAACAAAGCGGGGAAACGTTCTATTACAAGGAGCAAGCTTTCTTCCATGAAGGTAAATTAAAGGTTAGTGGAGAGGATCCCTACGTTCAATATAGAGATGGAAAAATGACAGTGAGTCTAATAAATAAATAATACAACTTTTGTTTACATTATTAAAATAGGAAAAGAGACAACCGAGTGTGGTTGTCTCTTTTCTTTTACCATTATGGTGTCCGGTTATCTTATTTCAATGCGTCCGTCAATACTGGTACAATTTGCTTCTTGCGTGATACAACACCTTTTAATGTCGCTGTATTATTTAATAACGATACGTCGAATGCTGCGCCTGCACGGATTGCTTCCTTGCCTAGTGCTAGGATTGTGGAATCGTTATTTATAATATCGGTTACGACAAACAGGAATAATCCAAGATCTTTCGACGCGATGACCGCATCGATTGCCGCTTCTAACTCTGGTTGTTTTTTCATAACTTCTTCGATATCTACCGCATTAACTTGTGCAATTTCGATTTTCAAGCCGTCTTCCAATGTAAATTCTTTGGCGTCAAGCGAAATAAGATCTGCAATCGTTTTATCGCTTAGGTCCGCGCCGGCTTTTAACATTTCAAGGCCGTATGTGTTCGCGTCAACTTCTGCGATGACGGTTAACTCTTCCACTGCTATACGATCTTCCTCTGTGAATGTTGGTGATTTAAACAATAGTGAATCTGAAATTAAAGCGGAAAGCATAAGTCCTGCTATGTTTTTAGGCACTTCTATCCCGTTTTCTTTATATAATTTATTCAGAATCGTCGCTGTACAACCAACTGGTTCAGCACGGTAATAGAGCGGGTCACTCGTTTCAAAGTTTGCAATGCGGTGGTGATCGATCACTTCGATGACTTGAACTTCGTCAAGATCGTCCACGCTTTGTTGTTTTTCATTGTGGTCAACTAATATTACTTTTGACGCTTCTGGTGCTGCAAGTTTGATTAAGCGTGGTGCATCAAAGCCAAAATGCTCGAGTGCATAAGCCGTTTCCCCTGTAACTTCGCCTAGACGAACCGCCTCCGCATTCATGCCCAATTGTTTTTTAAGGTATGCGTAGCTAATTGCTGATGTGATTGTATCTGTATCCGGGTTTTTATGTCCAAAAACTAACACTTTTTCCATGAAGTATTCCTCCTGATTATCTATCGTCACATATATATTATCACAATGGGCTGTCCAGTTGAGGAATATTTTTATCATGTAGTGGACTGCTCTCTATTTTCTCATCGAAGAGAATCGCCCTTAGTCCATCATTATTTACGACAAAGTCCGCCAATGTGTAACTATCTAATACTTTAAAATAAGCATCAAGCGCATCGTGTAACACACCCTTTAATCTGCAAGCAGGTGTGATTACGCATTTATTTATCGCACAATTAAAGCACTCTACCAGATGGAAATCATCCTCTGTCTTCCGCACAACTTCCCCAATATTAATGTCACCTGGAGATAATTTCAACCGAATACCTCCACCGCGACCACGAACAGTTTCTATTAAACCGTGCTTTCCCAATTCATGAGCAACTTTCGTTAAATGATTTTTGGAAATCCCGTACGCATCTGATATTTCTTGAACTGTCGACAACTCGTCTTTACCTTTAACACCTATATATAAAAGAACACGTAACGAAAAATCCGTGTACATCGTTAAACGCATTTATTAATTCACCGCACTTTCCACTCTATTATACCTTTTGTGACATCCTCGTGAAAGAAATGTGACTAAAATAGTAACGTTCTTTAAAGTTATATATTATATATAGCTTTAAGTTTCTCGATGCGGTATTCTTAAATTAACAACAGAAAGGACGTGCTCATATGCTACCACAAGAAACGATTAACATTATTAAATCAACTGTCCCTGCATTAGAAGAACATGGACAAACTATCACAACCGTCTTTTACAAAAACATGTTCGAGGCTCATCCTGAGTTATTAAATGTTTTCAATCACGTAAACCAATCTCAAGGCCGTCAGCAAACGGCACTTGCAAATACTGTCTATGCTGCAGCTGCAAACATCGACAATCTCGAGGCAATCATACCCGCTGTCGTACAAATTGCACATAAACACAAATCTCTTGGAATTACAGAAGATCAGTACCCAATCGTCGGTCAGTATCTTTTAGGAGCGATTAAGGAAGTTCTAGGCGATGCAGCTACACCTGAAATTATCGAGGCATGGGGCGAAGCTTACGGGGTAATTGCTAGTGTATTTATCGGTATCGAAAAGGAAATGTATGATACTGCAGAAAATCTTGATAATGGATGGAGAACTTTCAAAGACTTCAAGATTGTCAATAAAGTTGTCGAAAGTGATGTTATTACATCGTTCTATTTAGAAGCAGCAGACGGAAAAAAACTTCCTGTTTACAAGCCTGGCCAGTACTTAACTGTTCGCACTCGAATTCCAGGTGAAATCAATACACTCAACCGTCAATACAGCTTATCTCAAGCCTCCACTGGAGATGTCTACCGAATATCTGTAAAACGGGAAGATGAAATCATGCCAAACGGAAAAGTATCTGTCTTCTTACACAGCCAAGTTAATGTTGGGGATACACTCGAAGTTAGCGTACCAGCTGGAGACTTCTACTTAGATACAGAAGCTACAGCACCTGTTACATTAATAAGTGGTGGAGTTGGCGTTACACCAATGATGAGTATGTATGAAACCATTGCGAAAGACACACCAGAACGTCAAGTCGCGTTTCTCCATTCTGCACGTACTCGAAAACACCAAGCATTCCATGAGCGTTTAGTAGAATTGAACGCATCCATGCCGAATTCAAACTATGCCGCGCTTTATTCCGAAGAGGGAGATGGCTTCATCAATCGTGAATTCTTAGCTGAACATGTTATTGAAGGCAGCGATATTTACGTCTGTGGCCCCATTCCATTCCTACAAGCAATCATTAGCACTTTGTATGAGCTCGGCGTTCCTGAAGAAAAAGTACACTTTGAATTCTTTGGTCCAGCTGTAGCACTTGAATTAGTAAATGCTTAATACAAAAAGCCGTTCTTTATAAATAAAGAACGGCTTTTTTTGTATATTATTTTCCGAGTAATTTCAGTGCTTCACGATTAAAGGCTGGTAAATCATCGGGTGTGCGGCTTGTTACAAGTTGGTTTTGACACACGACCACTTCTTTATCCACATACGCAGCTCCGGCGTATTCCATATCCACTTTAATAGATTTGAATCCAGTTGCATCTCTGCCTTCGAGTGCTTTCGCTGTGATTAATAATTGTGGTCCGTGGCAAATTGCAAAAACGGGCTTCTTAGCATCCATGAATGCCTTTGTAAATGCCACAAAACGATCATCTGCACGTAAAATATCGGGAGAAAATCCGCCGGGTAACAGCAATGCATCAAAGTCCTCTGGTTTTACATCATCGATGCCACTATCTACCGTAAAGGTTGCCCCTTTCTTTCCAGTAATTTCGGCTCCCGCTTCCTTTTCCAAATTCTTTTTTGGGAACCGTAAACTCCGAGTCCTCGAACTCATTTGTGATTAATGTAGCGATTTTAGCCATTTGAATGAGACACTCCTCTTTGTTTGTTATATAACTTCTCTACCCGTTGTAATGAATGGTAAACTTATCTATATTTCGAAACAAATGGATTCCCTTTCTCATGAAACCGCCATGGATAGTGGACCGCTTCACCAGAATTACCGATTCCGACTCTTGGACCTGCTACAATTTCTTTGACTTTTTCACCTTGGGCAATGAAAAGCGGTCTATCGGACCAGTGGTGTCCATAATAATCCATAGTTATATTCATGGCTTTTGTCAATTTTCCTGGACCATTTGTCCAATCGATTTCCTTCATATGGGCTCCGCGGTTTTCCCGCATGACGTCATGTCCGAGTTCTGGTTCAACAGCGCGTATAAGAATTGCATGCGGCGTTCCAACTGAACCTGCAACTACGTTGATAAGTGTATGCGTATGCATTTGATACGTATAAACAAGTCCAGGATTTCCAAACATAATCTCTGTTCTTTTGGTTTTCCGATTGTTGAAACTGTGTGCAGCTTGATCTTCCGGTCCTTGATAAGCTTCTGTTTCTACAATTCTTCCTACCAACAGTCCAGATGGTTGCTCGTGGACAATATATTGCCCTAATAAGTCTCTTGCAAGTTCTAATCCAGGTGTCTCGAAAAATGATTTGTTGATAGGTTTATACATACAAAAACACCCCCTTCCCTTCATCATGATTCCCTTTATTTCAACTAACTAAAACACAAATATTGAAGGGATAAATTCTAATTTGAATAAATGAATTTTAAAAACGATTACTCGAATAACTCTTCAAGTAATCGTTTTGGAGAACTTATCGACATCTTATTCTTTTAATCAAAAACTCTCTCGCTACATCTTCTGGTTTTTCTTTATCTAAATCGACACGGGCGTTCATCTTTTTTAACATCTCTTCTTCAGTTTATGCGTGTGGATTGTTACTCTGATACCTTTTCAAGCTTCGGTTCCATCTGGGTATAATTTTGTTCATCATTAAAACGAATCACAATTTCACCCCTATAAGCTAATTAGGAAAGTCCTTGGCCCTGTGCAAACTCTCGGTATAATTCATGCGTCGCAAAAAGCGCTTCATGTTTACCTTTACCAGTAACTCTTCCATTTTCAAGAAAGATTAATTGATCTGCATGAATGACAGTGGCCAATCTATGGGCAATAATGAGGGTCGTCCTCCCCTTCATCAGTCGAACAAGCGCCTCCTGAACATGTGTTTCTGAGCCACTGTCTAAATTGGATGTCGCCTCATCGAGAAGCAATATTTCCGGATTATAGAGTAGCGCTCTAGCAATTGCTATCCGCTGACGCTGCCCACCCGATAATTTCATTCCTCGTTCTCCAACCAGCGTGTCAAACCGTTCTGGCATTTCTTGGATGAAGTCAAGTGCGTTTGCCGCCTGAGCAGCTTTTTCCACTTCTTCAATCGACGGTCTGCGGTCCAGTCCATAAGCGATATTATCCATAATTGATCCACTTAGCAATGGACTCTCCTGTGAGACATATCCGATTTGACCTCTCCATTTGGAAAGTCCAATTTTCTGTATAGATATACCTCCTATTGCAACTACCCCATTCGTTGGCTCATAAAACCTTTCTAGCAAGGAAAACACTGTCGTTTTCCCACCCCCACTAGGGCCAACCAATGCGGTGACTGTTCCTGGATTGGCTTCAAACGAAATACCACGGAGGACCTCTTTTCCAGTTTCATAAGAGAAATGAACATCCTCAAATGTAATAACGCCTTCAGGGACCACTGGCTGCCCATCAGCAATTTCACTTTCCATTTCAATAATATATTGAATACGTTCAGTCGCTCCAACCGCTTTTTGAAATGAAGTGAAAAATGATGCCATTTGCGCAAACGGGACAATAATTTGAAACATGAAAAAAATGATCGCTACAAGCGTACCCGCAGATAATTCCCCTCTGGATACTTGCGCACCGCCATAACCCAAAATAACGACTAAAATACTCATCATCGTTAATGTCATAATTGGAGAAATAACAGCCTGTATCTTGGCTTCTTTTAAACCATAGCCAAATAATGAACGAATGGCTTTTTTTCCTTGCTCGGCTTCGGTTTTCTCTGCGCGCGATGCTTTCACTAGCCTGATATCCCCGAGAACACGTCCGAGATGACCAGAGAATTTCGCCATTTCAGCTTGCGTTGCCTTCGCTACTTTATGCATAACACGCCCAAGTGGAATGATAATTGCCATACTGATTGGAATGCTAATTAGCATAATTAACGTCATTTGCCAAGATAGAAAAAACAAAATGATGATGGAACCAACAATAGAGATTATTCCGGTTACAAAGGTCACAAGGTGATTTGTCACCAATTCTTTTAATGTCGTTGTATCTTGTGTAATTCGGCTCATCGTTTCTCCGGTTTCATTTGCATCGTAATAATTTACAGGTAAGCGGAGCACTTTATTCCATAGTTTCTCTCGTAAATCTGCAACGACAGTCTCCCCTATATAAGTGAGTAAATAATGAGAAACACCACCTGTGAGCGCTTGCACAATAAAAATAACAAACAAAAACGCTGCTGTTTTCCAATTAAATAACGCATCTGCTAATGTATCAACAAGTTCTTTTGTGATTAATGGGATGACGAGTCCCGCAATTGTTGTCACTAATGATAAAACGAGTGCAAAGATTGTAACACCAAGTGGCCATTTCAACTTTTTTAATAGCGCAAAGAAATCTTTTGTCGGCGCATTTTTCTTGGCTTCAATTTGTTTGGACATTCATAACACTTCCTTCTTTAACGTGTAGATATTTGTCTGAAACACTCATGACTTTTGCATGTTACGAAGTATTCGTCCAATTTCCAGCCAATCTGCATCGAGCGCTGGGCGGTGTGATGGGCGATAAAAGATAGATGCAGGATGAAATGTTGGAACAATTGTATAGGTATTGCTCGTCCTGTTAAATTTCATATCATCAAGTTCTTTCAGATATTGAACAGGTCTTTCTAACAACTGCCCATGCAATTCAGTTACCTTTGAATCTCTTCCCAATAAACGCTGTAATCCGACATTTCCGAGCGTAACAATTAGCTTTGGTTTAACAGTTAACAATTCATAATCAAGAACCGGTGCATGTGCTAAGATTTCTTTTTGTGTTGGTGGACGGTTATATTTCCGTTCCGTCAACGTTCCATCACGTTCTTTTTTTGTTCCCCATCTGTAAGGTCTACTTCGCACAGTACTTGTGATGTATACGTCTTCCCGTGATAAACCAATTGTAGCAAGAGATTTCATCAATTCCTTACCGGCACGACCAATAAATGGAATTCCGTCCACCAGCTCAAACTCACCGGGTGCTTCCCCGATTAGCATCAGTTCTGGCGTTTTCGGGCCTTCTCCGTAAACAAATCCTTCTACTGGATATCCTTTAATGCGATCCTTTCCAAGCTGAGCAATCGATTCAGGTATGCGGAACATTAGAACACCTCTTTCCATTATGTTTTACTGTAACAAAAATAACCTCTCCGCTAAAGGAAAGGCATTGGATACTTAGGGAGAATTTTTATTGTTGCGGTGCATGCGGTTAGTTTTTGCTCGTTGGGAGTGTTGTTGTACTCGGTGCGAGTACGGTTATGCTCGGTACGACCGCAGTTGTGCTCGTAGCGATTTTTTATGATCGTTGCCCCCGTCGTTGTGCTCGGTGCGAGTCGCGTTGTGCTCGGTCAGAGTACGGTTATGCTCGTTGCTCCCGCGGTTGTGCTCGTATCGGGCGGCACTGATTTTTTATGCTCGGTGCGAGTCGCGTTGTGCTCGGTGCTTCCGCGGTTGTGCTCGTATCAGGCGTTACCGATTTTTTATTCTCGTTGCGAGTGGTGGTTTGCTTTCGATGCGAGTAAAGTAATGCTCGTCGCTCAATGGTTTATTCTCGCATCGGGAATTTTGGTTTTTCCGCCGAGTATTTTGCACAAAAAAGTGCTTGAACAATAAATCGCCCAAGCACTCGGTAAAAGATTTTATTCCAACTCCAACTGTTTCGTTTCTGTACCCAAGAAAACAACTGCTAAGACACCGATAATAATAGCACCGCAGAAAATCCCAAAGATTAATCCAAAACCGTAGCCTGCTGCAAGTAATGAACCCACTAGTAGCGGCCCAAAAATACCCCCAATTCGACCAACGGCTGCGGCCATACCTGAACCAGTCGCGCGAATAGATGTTGGATATTGTTCTGGTGAGTACGCGTATAAAGCACCCCATGCTCCAAGATTGAAAAATGATAAGAGTGCACCTGAAATTAGCAGTAAACTTAGTGTTTCCGCATTACCAAATATAAGCGCACTGGCTGCTGTTCCAATCAGATATGTAGCCAAAACAAACTTTCTTCCAGCTCTTTCAATTAGCCAAGCCGCTGTAAAATATCCTGGCAGTTGTGCAAGCGTCATTAAAAGGACATAACCAAAACTCTGTATCATACTAAACCCTTTCATCACCATCACACTCGGCAACCAAAGGAACATCCCGTAATATGAAAACACAACCGTAAACCAAACAATCCACAGCATCAATGTGCGCCTAGCATATTGTCTGGAAAAAAGAAGTTTCAGTTTCGCACCCGCCGATTGTTTTGGCTCGCCTTCTTTAACATACCTTGGTGAATCCGGTAAGTTTCTTCGAAGGTAAATGGCGTAGAATGCAGGTAATGCAGTAATGATTAAAGCCACCCGCCAACCGAATGATGGAATTATAAAATAAGCAATTAGTGCGGCAATCAGCCAACCAGCAGCCCAAAAACTTTCTAACAGAACAACAACTCGTCCACGTTCTTTCGCTTCAACACTTTCCGAAACTAGCGTGGATGCCACCGGTAGTTCGCCGCCTAGTCCCGCACCGACAAAGAAACGTAAAATCAAAAAAGCAGTCAATGACATCGTTAACGCGGATAACCCACTCGCAACAGAGAATAATACAAGTGTCATCATAAAAACATTCTTTCGACCGATGCGATCCGCCAACATTCCAAACCCTAATGCACCGACTGCCATACCAATAGAATTTACGCTTCCAATCCAGCCCATTTCAACAGAAGTTAAATTCCATTCAATCGCCACTGCCGCGATAACAAATGATAGGATCCCGACGTCCATTGCATCAAACATCCAACCAGTTCCTGCTAGGCCAAGCAAACGATTTCTTGAGATTTCTTTTTTCTTATGCTTCAAATTCTTCTTCTCCCCCGTGTTTATATTCAGGTGTCTTGACACATGTCATTATACCCCATGAAATAGGCGAACACAAAGGTTTTTTTAAGCGATTAAGACAAGACTTACTGCCATAACCGCCATGCCGGCAATCATTCCGTAAATTGATGAATGGGCTTCGTCGTACTTCTTAGCAGCAGGTAATAGTTCGTCAATGGATATGAACACCATAATCCCTGCAACCGCAGCAAAAATAACGCCGAACATAATACCATTTAAATACGGCATAAGAACAAGATAAGCAACAACTGCCCCAACTGGTTCAGCCAGTCCTGAAAGAAATGAAAGCTTGAATGCTTGTTTTCGATTACCAGTTGCATAATAAATTGGAATCGCAACTGCAATCCCTTCCGGAATATTGTGAATGGCCACTGCAATTGCAATGGCTACACCAAGTGCGGGGTCCTGCAAAGCTGAAGTAAATGTCGCAATCCCTTCCGGAAAATTATGAATGGCAATTGCTAATGCTGTAAACATACCCATTTTCTTCAATTTTGCATACTCATCATTCGTCGGTCCTGCATTAACATCCTCAACGCTTTTCACATCATGGGGATTTCCGATTGCTGGAATAAAATGATCAATAAGTGCGATTAATAGCATACCCCCGAAAAATCCAGCAATGGTCATCCAATAGCCATTTTTTACGCCAAGTTCAAGTACAAGTTCTGCTTTTGCTTTAACAAATATTTCAACCAATGAGACATAAATCATTACACCCGCTGAAAATCCCAGCGCAACCGATAAGAACTTCGTATTTGTTCTCTTTGTAAAAAAGGCGAGCAAGCTACCAATACCCGTGGCAAGGCCTGCAAACAAGGTTAACGCGAATGCAAAAAGCACATTTCCATCCATACACACATCTTCTTTCTACTATTTCGTTAATGCTATTGTATGCCATGAGATTCATATGTGTAAAACTTCTTGCAATTCTTGCTCCTTTTTTCAGCGTATAATATCCTTCCAAGAACAGCATACCCCACTTCAAAACAATATAAAAAAAGAATCGACCTGATTACGGTCGATTCTCCTTGTGCATATTAGCGATTAGAAACTTGCTTCGATTTCTTTGATCATTTCTTTGATGGATAGAAGTCCGCCACCAGATAGGTACCAGTAGTTAGGATCTAAGTAGTAAATTGCCTCTTCTTGAAATGCTGTTGTCTTTTTAACTAGATCATTTTCGATTGAATCTTTCGCGCTTGCTTCTCCACCAATTGCTGCATCGCGGTCAATTACGAATAGAACGTCTGGATTTGTTTCTAGAATATATTCAAATGTAATACTTTGACCATGTGTAGATACTTCAATTTTATCATCTGCTGTTTTAAAACCAAATACATCATGAATGATACCAAAACGTGAATTTGGTCCATAAGCACTCACTTTTCCTTCATTTCCAAGAACAATCAGTGCTTTTGCATCTGAAGCTTCTGATTTTTCTTTAACTGCCGCTATCTTCTCATCGATATCAGCAAGTTCCGCAGTCATTTCAGCTTCTTTATCAAAGATTTCTGCAACCATATTCATATTTCTTTTAAATGACTCCATATAGTGTGCGGTATCAAGGCCTACATAAACTGTTGGTGCAATTTCGCTTAACTCCTCATACATATCAGCTTGACGAGCAGAAATGAAGATAACATCTGGTTTCATGGAGTGAATTTTTTCTAAATCTGGCTCTTTAAGGCCACCAACATTTTCATATTTTTTATCTTCATATTTAGATAAGTATGAAGGTACGTTTTTTTGTGGAACGCCCGATACTTCAACACCAAGCTCATCTAGTGTATCTAGAATACCAAAGTCAAAAACAATAACTTTTTCAGGGTTTTTCTTCACTTCTACAGGTGTTTTATCTAATTCATGTGTAATTTCAATCACTTTAGTTTCAGTTTCGTTACCTGTTGATCCAGTTGTATCAGCCTCATCAGTATCATTTCCACAAGCTACAAGAAAAGCCATTAAAGCAAACATCATAACTGCTATCGATAATTTTTTCATTATAAGTTACCATCCTTTAATTTTTATGAGTTAAAGTACACACAAATCCGACAGTTGTTCAATTGCTTAATCGGGATATCCATATCATAGATTTCTTTCAGTGAATCTGAGTTAATAATATCGTTGGTCGGTCCGTCTTTGATGATACGGCCGTTTTTAAGCGCAACAATTCGATCAGAATATACGGATGCAAAGTTAATGTCATGCAAGACAATTATGACCGTTTTTCCGAGGTCATCAACAAGTCTACGTAGTATTTTCATAATCTGAACCGAGTGCTTCATATCCAAGTTATTGAGTGGTTCATCCAATAAAATATAATCAGTATCTTGTGCAATTACCATTGCAATGAATGCACGTTGGCTTTGCCCGCCTGAAAGTTCTTCCATATACTTGTGCTGCATTTCCATTAAATCCATGTACTCCAAAGCCTGGTCGACTATGCGAAGATCTTCTGCAGTCAATCTGCCTCTTGAGTAGGGATATCTACCGAATGAAACGAGTTCACGTATGGTCAAACGAACATTCATGAAATTCGATTGTTTTAATATTGAAACACGTTTTGAAAAATCATTGGACTTCATTTTTTTCACATTTTCTTTATCGACTAGCACTTCTCCAGTGTCTGCGTCTAGAAGACGACTTACCATCGAAAGGAGGGTTGATTTCCCAGCACCATTCGGCCCGATAAATGACGTAATTTTTCCGGGATGTATATTCACACTCACTTTTTCAACGACTGCTTTTTTCCCGTAAAACTTCGATAGCTCACGAACTTGAATCATGTTGATCGACTCTCCTTTAGTAGTAAGTAAATGAAGTAAACTCCCCCAACGAAGTTAATAATGACACTTAATGTCGTCGAGAATGTGAATACGCGTTCTACTACCCATTGGCCACCAACGAGTGCAAAGACACTCATAATTGATGCACCGACGACGAGCACAGAATGCTTATATGTTTTAAAGAATTGATAAGATAAATTTGCTACGATTAAACCAAAAAAAGTAATTGGACCAACAAGCGCAGTTGAAACAGCAATTAATACTGATGAGATAATAAGTGATTTCTTAACAACTTTGTCATAAGAAACACCTAAGTTGACAGCAGCATCTCTTCCAAGCGACATAACGTCCAAATCATTGATCGACCGCCATCCAATGAACAATGAGATGACAATTATCCCAAGCGCCCACCAAACAAGTTCACCACTTACATTATTAAAACTCGCAAACATTTTATCTTGCACTAGCATAAACTCATTTGGGTCAATCAAAACTTGGAGAAATGTTGAGATACTTCCGAAGAATGTTCCTACGATAATTCCCACAAGCAATAAAAAATAGATTGGTCTTTTACCAGATTTAAACAAAAATCGGTATAAAAGAAGTGCAAATACAATCATTGCTGATACTGATAAGAAAAAGTTTACATGCTTATTGACAATCGTGACATGACTCGACCCCAAGAAAAAAATTACGACTGTTTGGAGGAGTATGTATAGTGAATCGAATCCCATAATACTTGGCGTCAAAATTCGATTGTGTGTAATCGTTTGGAAGATGATGGTTGAATAAGCAATTGCGACACCTGTAAGAGCCATTGCGAGAACTTTAATCCCACGCCGCGGCAGTGCGTAATCAAAACTACCATTTAATCCTTGAAACAAGTACAATCCACAGAAGAACAATGCCAAAGCACTTAAAATAATCATTTTCGTAGAATTACGCATATGCTTTCCCCCTAAACAATAAATAGAGGAATATAGCACTACCGATGACGCCTACCATTAAGCTGATTGAAATTTCATACGGAAAAATGAGTACCCGACCTAAAATATCACAAACTAGCAGGAATATCGCGCCTAGTAATGCCGTATGCGGTAACGTCTTCCGCAAGTTGTCTCCTTGAAAAATAGAGACTATATTTGGAATGATAAGTCCCAGAAAGGGAATCATCCCAACTGTCAAAACGACTGTTGTCGTGATTAGTGCAACAAGAATTAGTCCGATATTTACAACTCGTCTATAAGCAAGTCCAAGATTCTTTGAAAAATCTTCTCCCATTCCTGCAACAGTAAATCTATTTGCATAGATATATGCTATAATCAGGACAGGTATACTTATATAGAGTAGTTCGAAGCGTCCTTTCATGATCATTGAAAAATCGCCTTGCAACCATGCCGACATGTTCTGAATAACGTCTGCCCGATAAGCAAAAAACGTTGTCAGAGATGACAGTATACTTCCGAACATGAGCCCTACGAGTGGAATAAAAATCGCATCCTTGAACTTTATTCGATCAAGAATTTGCATGAACAATAGCGTGCCGGCGAGCGCAAATGCAAATGCGACAATCATTTTCTCTATAGTGGAAGCATTCGCAAACAGTAACATCGAGACAAGAATCCCGAGCCGTGTAGCATCTAGCGTTCCAGCCGTAGTCGGTGAAACAAACTTATTTCTACTTAGTTGTTGCATAATAAGACCCGCAATACTCATCCCAGCGCCCGCTAGGAGAATGGCAACAAGTCTTGGCAAACGACTAATTAAGAATATTTCAGTCTCTTCCGATTTGAAATCCAGTAGACTCATCGGTGTAATACGGCTCACTCCTACAAACAATGATAGGAATGAAAATGCAATTAGCGCGATTATCAAATAACGTTTCTTCATGGATAGCCTCGATATCGATTATTTGAATCTAATTGAGAATAAACTACTGAAAACCATTATCAATTAGGCTCAATCTTTATTATAGCACCGTTGAAATTGAAGTCAATTATAATTGAAAATGATTATCAATTAGATTCTGCTACAGTCTATACTGAAAACAATGTAAATAGTTATTTCTAACTTATTTAGCATCTGCTAAGTAAGTTTTTTTATGTCATATATTTCGAATACCGAATTTATATGTCGTTTTAACGAGGAATATCCGCTATACTAACTTTTAGTGAAGAAGGAGGCATTCGCATTATGTTAAAACAGTTTTTCTCGTATTATAAACCCCATAAACGGTTATTTATTGTTGACTTTTCAAGTGCTGTTTTTGTCGCTTTACTCGAACTCGCATTCCCTTTGGCAGTTCAATGGTTTATCGACGTTTTACTTCCAAGTGGAGATTGGGGCAGAATTGTTACAGTTAGTATTTTATTACTTATGGTGTATGTAGTAAGTACGTTCCTTCAATATATCGTCAGTTATTTGGGTCATAAACTTGGTATTAATATTGAAACGGATATGCGACAACAACTTTTCAATCATGTACAACGCCAATCATTTAGATTTTTTGATAATACAAAAACCGGCCATATTATGAGTCGGATCACGAACGACCTATTCGACATTGGTGAACTTGCCCATCATGGACCAGAGGATTTGTTTATCGCGATAATGACTTTAGTCGGCGCATTTATTCTTATGTATAATATCAATCCAGAGCTAGCAATTATTGCAATCGTTATCGTGCCGCTTCTTGTCGTGCTCGTTACATTCTGTAATATTCAAATGAATAAAGCATGGACCAATATGTACGGTAAAATTGCTGATGTAAATGCACGTGTTGAGGATAGCGTTTCAGGCGCACGTGTTGTTCAATCTTTCACAAACGAAAATTTTGAAATTGCACGTTTTGAAAAGGATAATGGGAATTTCCGAATCGCCAAACTTGTCGCCTATAAAGTAATGGCCTGGACTCATTCTAGTATGTACATGATGACCAGGTTAATGACGCTTGTCGTACTCGTTGTCGGCGCATGGTTTTCCTTCAACGGAAAATTAACATACGGTGAACTTGTTGGATTTATCCTGTTTGTTAATATTCTTATTAAACCTGTTGATAAAATTAGTGCATTACTTGAACTTTATCCAAAAGGAATGGCCGGTTTTAGACGATTCCGAGACTTACTCGATCAAGAACCTGAAATCGAAGATCAGACAAACGCCATTACTGTTGATCATTTAAGCGGTGATATCGACTTTAAAGATGTTTCCTTTAAATATGACAACACGAAAGTTGTTCTCGACGGTGTTAACTTAAGCATACAAAATGGTCAAACTGTTGCCTTCGTTGGACCTTCTGGTGCGGGTAAAACAACAATCTGTTCATTAATCCCTAGATTTTATGATGTGTCCGCAGGCTCTATTTCAATAGATGGCATTGATATTCGCGAAATGACACAAAAATCATTACGCGCTCAAATAGGGATTGTTCAACAAGATGTCTTCCTATTTACAGGTACAATTAAAGAAAACATTGCTTATGGAGACCTAGAAGCTTCGGATGAAAAAATTTATGAGGCAGCGCGAAAAGCACATCTGGAGGATTATATTGCATCTTTACCTAAAGGATACGAAACGCAAATTGGTGAACGTGGACTTAAGCTTTCCGGTGGTCAAAAACAAAGACTTGCCATTGCCCGTATGTTCCTGAAAAATCCTCCTATTCTAATTTTAGATGAGGCGACTTCTGCACTTGATACAGAAACTGAGCGGATTATTCAACAGTCGCTTAATGAGCTGGCTGAAAATAGGACGACCCTCGTAATTGCACATCGACTTGCAACCATTCGCGATGCAAACCGCGTCATTGTTGTCACTGAAGATGGGATTGCAGAGGACGGAACCTATAAGGAATTGCTTGACAAGGACGGGATTTTTGCCCATCTGCATAATATTCAATTTCAAAAAGTTTAAGATTTGATTTTCTGGATAGGATAAGTTCATCCCCCTTTCTCAAAAAATGCACCGCAAGTGACCATCCCAGGTCCACCGCGGTGCATTTTCCCTTTTAATAACTCGTTACAAATTCCTCGAACCGTTCACGATCATAAGCTAACATTTCAACTGTCATAATAGTTCCTTCTTCATCATAGGATGTGCTTTTTACATTTGCCTTATCATTTAAATAGGCAACAATATCACCTCTGTCAAAGGGAATCATCAATTTACAAGTAATGTATTTATCAAAAACATGTTTCTTAATCAAATCAACAAGTTCTTCGAGCCCTTGTCCATCTTTTGCAGATAACCACACATTATTTTCACTTATATATGGATAGTTAACTTCTGCTAAATCTGATTTATTGAACACATTAATTGCTGGCACATTTTCTACACCTACGTCATTCAGTGTTTGTTCTGTAACTTCCATCATGAATCTATATTCAGGGTGCGAAACGTCCACCACTTGAAGCAGAAGATCAGCATCCCTTGCTTCCTCTAGCGTCGAACGGAACGCTTTGACTAAATTATGCGGGAGTTTTCCAACAAAACCAACAGTGTCTGTTAACAGAAAGGCTTTATTTCCATTTAACTTAACTTGTCTTACTGAAGTATCTAGCGTTGCAAATAACATATCTTTTTCAAATACTTGTTTCTCCTCAGCCGCATCCATCTTCTCAAGAAGTGCGTTCATGAGTGTAGACTTCCCTGCATTTGTGTAACCAACGAGCGAAACGACAGGTAAACCACTTCGTCTACGTTGTTTTCGCTGTGTTTTTCGCTGCGCCCCAACACTTTCTAATTCCCGTTTCAACTTAGCGATTTGATCTTCAATCACTCTTCGATCAAGTTCGAGTTTCGTCTCCCCTGCGCCTTTGTTTTGAAAACCACCGCCCGTTCCACCGCCTTGCCTTCCCAGTGATGCACGAAGACCCACAAGACGTGGTAACATATATTGCAATTGCGCTAGATCCACTTGCATTCTCGACTCTCTAGAACGCGCTCGTCTTGCAAAGATGTCAAGAATCAGCATGGTTCGGTCTATCACTTTACAGTCAAGACCGTTTTCTAAATTCCGAATTTGCGAAGGCGATAACTCATCATTGAAAATAATTAAGTTCGCATCAGTTTCCTCGAAATAACTTTTAATCTCATTTATTTTCCCAGTTCCAACATAATGAGAAGGATTCACCCGTTCCATATTTTGAACAACTGTGCCGACAACTTCGACATCAATTGCTTCAGCCAGATTTCCGAGTTCTTCCATTGAGTATTCAAAATGATCATCAGTTTGAACTTTTACACCAACTAGTACAGCACGTTCAATTAATATTTCCAAGAAAACGACTCCCTTCAACGACCAACTAACCTCATTTTAGCATATTCAAATTTTTACAGGCAAACGAAGGGAATGGTAACAGTCGCTCATATATGCTCTACGACAACTTCAACCAATCTTTCCTTGTTGACATCCGATTCGATTCCTACGAATTTCAACTTAGCATTTGGTAACTTTAGTGTATTTCCAGAAGGCGTAATAGATAATAACTTTGACCATTCATTTATAGCCACGACCGGGTCTTTCACACTTAAAACGCATTCTGTAATTGCTAACTTCTCATTATCTGATAAAATCGTTCCCTCTGTTCGAAGCTCATTATATCGTTCTGTTTCACCTTTTTCCCATTCGATGAAAAAAGGAAACGGTAGATTTTCTGAAGGCTTTTGATTTACAAAGAGCATTTGCCACTTTCGTATATTTCCATTCACTGTTTTTCTTTCAGCTTGTATAACTCCAGAAGTCTGATAACCCGCTGCACGAATCTTCTCATTAAAGGTTTCAAGTCGATTAACAGAAAGGCACATCGTCCCCCAACCTTCACCCTCTCGAACATCTTCTAGTAATAATTCAACCAATTGGTGTCCCGATTTTTCTGCGATTTGTTTATTTTCAACTGACAGCCATTCGATATAAGCATTTTTCATATACATAAGTGCATTATGTGTACCCCATTTCTCATGACTTCCACCAATAACTGTATGCCAACCCATTTCTTTTTGTTCCTCTATAATCATCTTAGGCGGCTTTTCTGTAAAGTAAACAACATGATCAAGTTTAATTGCTCTCACTCCCAACTAAGTATTTCATTTGAAAATATAGTACACTGATAGACAACTATTCTATATTCCCCCTAAATTCCCCGGGAAATATACAGGAAACGACAAGGAGGTTTTTGTTAATGGGACATACTAAATGGCTTGCTCAAACTGTCCAAATGGCAATTGATAATGTAGCAAATGGTGGTGGTCCATTCGCAGCAATTATTGTGAAGGACGACGAAATCATTGGATCTGGTACAAATCTTGTTCACGTAAATCATGATCCTTCCGCACATGCTGAATTACTCGCTATTCGGGAAGCATGCCAGACACTTTCATCAGTAGATCTTTCCGATTGCGTGTTATATGCGAGTGGTGAACCATGTCCGATGTGTTTAGGAGCAGCCTATTGGTCAACTGTCGGAAATATTTACTATGCATGTAGCAAGTCAGAAGCACAAGATGATGCGAATTTCGACAATCCACTTGACGGATTCTTTTCTGACCAAACGAAAGCCCCCAATCACCGGGAGGTTCCTTTCATTCAGATAGAAATCGAGAATTCCCTTGCACCTTTTCATGAATGGAATAAGAAAAACAAGTAGACAGTTCACCTAATAAACTTTCTGTTTAGCATAATACGCGTATTCCTACTTTAAGGAATACGCGTATCCAATTATATTTTCCCCTCTGACATTTCCTGTAATTTAAATTTCATAATCTTGCCCGACGCAGTCATTGGATATTCATCTATAAATTCAATATAACGCGGAATTTTGTGGAATGAGATTTTACCTTGGCAGAATGCCTTTACTGATGCTTCATCAATTTCCACGCCTTCTTTAGGGATTATCCACGCCATTAATTCCTCCCCGTATTTAGGGTCAGGCACACCGACAACTTGTACATCAGCAATCGCAGGATGCGAGTATAGAAACTCTTCCACTTCGCGCGGATAAATATTTTCACCGCCGCGAATGACCATATCACGAATTCTACCCGTAATACTGTAATAGCCTTCCTCGTCCATGATAGCCAAATCTCCTGTGCGCAACCAACCTTCTTCGTTAATCGCCTCACGCGTGGCTTCCTCGTTATTATAATAACCTTTCATAACATGATATCCTCGCGTCCATAGTTCTCCAGGTTCGCCGACTTCAACTTCCACCTCAGTCACAGGGTCAACAATTTTCACTTCAACATTTGGATGCGGCTTTCCGACCGTTGATACTTTCTTTTCGATTGGGTCGTCTGTTGTTGTTTGTAAAAAGACAGGTGATGATTCCGTTTGACCATAACAAATCGTAATTTCACTTGCACCCATATCATGAACGACGCGACGCATGACTTCAATTGGACAAGTTGATCCGGCCATAATTCCTGTGCGTAATGTAGAAGTATCGTACATTTCAAAGTTTGGATGATTTAACTCAGCGATAAACATCGTCGGAACGCCGTGTAGCGCTGTACACTTTTCATCCTGTACTGCTTTTAATACTTTTTCCGGATTAAATTGTTCCAGTAGTATCATAGTCGAACCATGAGTTACAGCTGCTAGGGTCCCTAGCACACACCCGAAGCAATGGAAAAATGGAACAGGTATACAAACACGGTCTTGTTCGGTTAAATTCATACAATCTCCAATTTGTTTTCCGTTATTGACCACATTATTATGTGTCAACATGACACCTTTTGGAAAGCCAGTTGTCCCAGAAGTATATTGAATATTAATAACATCATCAGGATGGAGTCCATTCAAACGCTCTTGTAATGTATTGTCTGATACACCATAAGCATGCGCTAGAAACTCCGTCCAATTGTACATGCCTTTTTCACCGCGATCAGACATCAGAATAATCCTTTTTAAGAATGGGAGTTTTTCACTTGAAATAATGCCATCCTTACTATGTATAATTTCGGGGCATATCGATCGTATAATATCGATATAGCTCGTGTCTTTAAAGCCCTCATCAAGAATGAGCGTCGACGCTTCTGATTGGTTTAATAAATATTCTAGCTCAGCTGCTTGATAATTGGTATTTACCGTGACAAGAATGGCCCCCATTTTCCCTGTTGCGAACTGGCTCAATAACCACTCTCTTTTATTGTCGGACCAAATTGCTACGTGGTCACCTTTTTGGATCCCCATTCCAATAAATGCCTTTGCAAGTGTATCGGTTTCCTCGTCAAATTCCTTATAAGTTTTACGAATGCCAAGTTCAGGATACACATAAGCCTCTTGATTAGGATGGAGCGACGCTTGCTCTTTAACAATTTCCCCTACTGTTTTTCGTAACAATGTCATGGCCAATCCCCCTATATCTTTATTTGTAATTGTGATTCTATTTTATCACAAAATTCTAAATGATTGTAGAGATTTATGAATGTTTCTACAAAAACGAACAAGAGACGTCAAATTTCATATTGAAAGGGACTCCAATAAGTACGTAAAATGAAAAGGCTAAGAAAACATTTCATTTCTTAACCTTTTCACTACTATATTATTTTCAGTAAAACATCTATAAATCCGCTAAAAAGAAGTTCGGTCGGTCTTCTCAAACAGCCCCTATTAAATATTAATCCACTGGAAATACACGACCTCGTTCATCTTTGTACACGACATGTTCTCTTTCAAACTTCGTCGGCGAATCGAGTCCTGCTGCTGCTGCGATTCGGAAAAGTCCCTCCCGCATCGTTAAAATATAGTTTGTCACGCGAAACTTTTTCTCTTCAACGACAAGCCCTTTTTGCAATTTGGGATCCGTCGTCGCAACACCTGCCGGACAACTATTTGTATGGCAACGTTCCGCCATGATACATCCGACTGAAATCATAAAACCACGCGCAATTTGAACAAGATCAGCGCCCATCGCTAAGACAATCGCGGCACGGTCAGGCGTTGTCACTTTACCGGAGGCAATAATTTTCACATGATCGCGCACTTCGAATTTTCGAAGCGCATCGTCAAGTAGAATGAGTGCGGAACGGAGTGGCAATCCTACCCCATCAGCAAGGTCTTGATACGTCGCGCCAGACCCTCCCTCAGCTCCATCCAAGGAAATGAAGTCTGGGCCTAACCCAGTTTCATGCATAAATGAAGCAAGTTCTTCCGCATCTTGCTTCCCGCCGATGACCAATTTAATCCCTACAGGTTTTCCTGTATGATTACGTATTTTTTCAATGAATTCAAAAAGCGTTGGATAGTCATCAAATTGATGAAAACGATTCGGACTGTTAATGGTCGTAAAAGGGACGACGTTTCTAATGGCTGCGATTTCTTCCGTTACTTTCTCCCCTTCAACATGGCCACCGCGCATCTTTGCACCTTGGGCTAATTTTATTTCAAAAGCTTTTACTTCTGGTATATCAGCTTTTTCACGTAATCGCTCCCAGCTAAACTCCCCCTCTTCCGTCCTAAACCCAAAGAGACCTGAACCGATTTGCGCGATAATGTCAGCGCCTCCAGCTAAATGATGACTAGACAACCCACCTTCGCCTGTGTTCATCCAAGCACCTTTTGCCATCCCGATACCTTTCGACAAGGCGGTAATTGCATTTTCACCAAGTGATCCATAGCTCATTCCAGACTGACCGAGCAAGCTACGTACGTGAAAAGGATGTTCGCAATCCCGGCCAATAATCACTGCATCTTCCTCAGGTAACAACCATGGCAACGCAGGAACCTCCTCACGATGCTCACGTCTTGCGAATAACCCGTCTTCATCAACAAGATAGCGCATCGTGTCAACCAGTGTTTCATTATCAACGCGCATTTCCTCGTTCTGTTTCGTAAACATCGCATTTCGGATAAAATAACCTGATTCATTGAAATCGCGTTTTGAACCAAAACCGATGATACTATTTAAATATTTGCCTGGGAGGACCATATGCAAGTACTCTTCTCGATTAAACGGCTCCCCGTCATTGTCATCATTGAATAAGTATTGTCGAAGTTCTGGTCCGGTCTTCTCTAGCATATAACGCATACGACCTAAAATAGGAAAGTTTCTTAAAATAGCGTGTTGCTTTTGGCGACGGTCTAATAAGTATAGAAAAATCACAATTCCAATTGGGACAATCACAAGAATCGAGATGACAATCATCGTCGTAATCGATACCCCTTCAACAAACCAATTCATCTCCCACACACCCTTCCCAAGCTTTATTAGTAGTTTACCACGTATGATGTCTGATACTCTTGAATTATTGATTAATTGGGAGGGAAATTTTTGACCATTAAATTATTAACCAGTCATGCTTCTGTAAGAAAATATAAAGACGTTGCATTATCAAAAGATGAGCTTCATGAAATCTTACGTGCTGGACAACATGCTGCAAGTTCCAACTTTGTACAAGCTTATTCTGTAATTCATGTGACAGAAAAAGATACACGGGAAGAACTTGCGCGTTTGTCAAAAAATCCCGGGCAAGTTTTATCTGCCGGCGCGGTTCTTGTCCTGTGCATGGATTTTTATCGTGTGAAACAAGGCGCAAGAATGTTAGGAAAAGAAATCGATTTTTCCTATGCCGAACACTTACTTGTCGGGGCGACGGATGTTGCTTTATTTGCACAGAATATTGCCGTTGCAGCTGAATCGAAAGGCTACGGAATTTGTTATATCGGCGGCGTGCGTAATGCACCCCAGGAAATTAGCGAACTACTAAATCTCCCGGAAGGTGTCGCGCCAATGTATGCGATGACGATCGGCGTGCCAGATGAAGCAAATGAAGTGAAACCAAGACTTCCAGTCGAAGCGATCATTCACGAGAATAGTTATGACGGCGACAAATATGACCATATCATTCCAGCTTATGATAAAACGATGAATGATTATTACATGAGCCGCGGTTCCAATCAAAAAAACGCCGCATGGTCTGACTCCATGGCTGCATTTTTAGGGGATCCTCGACGCACGCATATGAAAGAGTTTCTTAAAAAACGTGGATTTGAATTTAAGTGAATGATTTTCGGCGTGGGATATAACAAAAGAGGACATCCTGTATTGCTATTAACCCTTTCAGTTAAACATATAAAATGAGCCCAAATTCGGATATGATTTGGGCTCATTTAAATACTTGCATAACAATAACCTACCTACAATTATGATTGTTTAGGATAATTTCCAAGCGGGGATTAAAGAGTGAAAATGGAAATAGTAGCTTGCTAGAATGTGTATTAATGTGTACAAAATCAATGTTGTTAAATAAGTAAAAAACCAAGTATGCAATGGCTTATTTAAAAATAGAAAGAGCAATAACATTCCAACAGGAAACGGTATTACCACAATCAGCCATATAGGTGCTCCGAGTGCCTCAGTAATTGCTCCTAATGAAACAACGGAAATACCTATTATTAGAGCTTGCCAGGTAGCTATGCCATTTGTCAGAAGACGACTACCCAAAAAGTAGGACAGAGATGTTAATAAAATAGCTATTATAAAACTAATCATATAATTCATGAAAAACCACCTTTTTTAATGTCAAAAAAATGATCTACTACGAAAATTGAATAACAAAATGACGAATATTCTTCAGTATTTAAAACGCCAACCCTATAATGAATCTTACCACATTTTTAATTAACTCCCAATCATTATCGGAATAATTTGACTAGAATATTAAAAAATTACTGAAACAATCAGCGCGGGACGCGGGACAATCAAAACCGAAACAACTAGTGTACAATACTTATTACATCAATGTTTCATTAGGAGCGACTAACCATGCAATTTGAAGAATTAGTAAATACACTTACAGAACAACTAGCAAGCGGATTGTTTATTAGCGGAACGATTAGCCAGGCGCGCTTGAAGTCCGATGAGCTAAAACGCGTTCGCCTTAAACCTGTTGAGCTTCAGGGTGAACTTCATATCCAATTTGAATATCAATACGAACGTATCTTGAACCATGAAAACATTCCACTTAACGACTTGAAAGCTAAATTGAATGACCTATTGGAGCGATTCCGCCAGGTGCATATGGAGTTATCTAACGAGAAAATTCATATCCAAATTTCAAAAAAGTTTAAAGTGCTGTGGAAATCCGAAAAAACAGCCTCTGAAAAAGTGGCAGATTTATCGCATAATCGTAAGAAAAATTATTTGCTCGATGAAAATACACCTTATCCATTTTTAATCAGACTTGGCGTTCAAACAGCTGAAGGCAAAGTACGAAACCAACATCACGATAAGTTCAGGCAAATTAACCGCTTCGTCGAGTTCATCGATGACAGCCTCGCCCATTTACCAACAGATCGGACCATCCGGATTCTTGATTTCGGTTCGGGAAAGTCGTATTTAACATTTGCGCTCTATCATTATTTATGTATTGAAAAAGGATTGGATATTAAAGTCACGGGGCTTGATCTGAAAAAAGAAGTGATCGAGGAATGTAGCTTAATCGCAAAAGACCTTAATTATGAGGACCTTGAATTTCTTGTCGGCGACATTAATGAGTACAACGAGGAAACATCTGTGGATATGGTCGTTACGCTGCATGCATGTGATGTTGCGACGGATATGGCCCTAGCTCGCGCAGTTAAATGGGGCGCTAAAGTTATTTTGAGCGTACCTTGCTGCCAACACGAGCTGTTCAGTCAGATCAAATCGTCAGCGCTAGACGTCATGCTCAAGCACGGACTTATTAAAGAGCGTTTCTCTGCACTCGCAACCGATTCAATCCGTGTAGAACTGTTGTCACTTGTTGGTTATGAAGCGCAATTACTCGAATTCATCGACATGGAAAATACGCCGAAAAACATTTTAATTCGCGCGTATCAAACAGGTCGTAAAGCGACAGATGTTGAATTCAATACGTATAAAGAGTTTCGCAACTTATTAAACGCGACGCCTTACTTGGAGAATGAATTAAAAGAGCTTTTACCGTGAAGTGGATAGTGAATGGGAGTTATCAGCTATGAACTTGGAAATCCAGCAAGAACAAGTGGAGGATTACGAGTTGTTACATAGAAAAAGCATCGGTGCTATCACTAACGGGTTCGGTTGATGGGGAGAAAATACAAAAACACACCCCAATAAGCAACTAAAATAGCGTATGATTCGCACCCGAATTGACAGTAGAAAAAGCAATAAAAAAATGCTCAGGTATAATAACCTGGGCATTTGTTCAACAATCGCGCCCGATTGTTATGAGAGAGGATTACACTAAACATTACGCTTTCCCAGCCACTAATGCTGAATGTTTTCTAAAACCCGAAGATTATCTCCTTTTTTTGAATACAAGGCGAAATACTCTTTATCTTCCTCGATAAGGTTCCAGACCATCTTTTCTTGTATCATTATCTTATATGCTTCTTCTTTGTTTTGATTGTATGGGTCATATGCCTTAATCCAATATTCTTTGTTGTTGCTTAACTGACCTTTTTCAATCACCATCAACGTTGAGGCAGTTGATACTCCCCCACAAGAGGCAAGTATTAATGTGAAAAGGATAATGAATAACCCAAAAGTTTTTTTCATAAATCTTCCTCCGATGATTAATTAATTTCAACAATCTGGCTCCATTTGCTGAATAAGCTGTCTTATTGCTCTATTTTAGCACAAAATCTTTTACTCCCTTCAATGTCTTCAGTTATTTCTAAAACATTTTCTCAACCTCCAATCAACAATCTTATTAGCAGTGCAATTGGCAGAGGCACATAAATTTATTTGCTGTTGTTAATTGGTTTACCAATTGTATTGCTATTTTCTTTCGATAATTTCCTTAAACATTGATATGGCAACAAAAATGGGGACATCAATTCAAGTGTGAATTGCGTCCCCATTTGCTATGCTTTTCAACGTTTTCTCCCCGTGTACCGAACCCGTTAGTGCTATCACCAATGCTTTTTATATTGACTTTAGTCGTTCGGTGCCTCAACATGATGCTTTTTTCTTTTTCTATACTGATAAACCATAATCATGCCCAACAACAACAAACCTACAGTTGTCATTTTCCACGTCAAGCTAAAGTAAGGTGGTCGATACTTCATTTCGATATCGTTCATGCCTTCCGTCAAAGGAATTCCAAGGAATGCGAAATTCACTTTTTCTAACGGAACTGTTTCACCATTTACGCGCAATGACCAGCCAAGTTCATATGGAATCGGCGTCACAATAATCTCACCCGGTTGTTCACTAACCACCGATCCAGTAACATTCCCATTTTCCCACTGAATTATCAAAGGTTCTTCACTCTCATAGAATGTCTTCACTTTTTTCAACGTCGTATAATCTTCCTTGAAAAATTGAATATCTCGTAAATGATAGTTCCCTTTTGGCAAGGTTAAAGTGATTCGGTCGTCCGCTTTTATTCGAATCGTTAGTTGATTGACACCCGTTCGATAAATCGACTGTGATGCTTTTCTGAGCGTATGATATTCATTTACTTCCAATAAAAAACGCTTCGGCTGCTTAATGCCTTCAATATATAAGGAAACATAAATATCGCCGTCACCTACGTCATCATTGAACTGAAAAGTAAGTCCTCCTGATTCAGCGACTTCAAGCAGCTTGCCATCATATTCCGCGTCAAAGGGGGTTAATTCGTAATTGCTCAATTCAACCACTTGAGGGGGTTCCACAAATTCATGATCTCCTTCGACAATGGCGCCTTCGAGCATCGCATGTTCTCTGGCCAAAATCGGTTCGTCTTTCATTAAATCGCCGCTATAATACGTGCTCGTTTTGCGGAATGAAGGAAGTAGATAGCCATTCTCATAAGCACGATAATTCGCTGACGTCTCGACGTCTTCAAACCCATATGGCACAGCCTTTTCATCGTTACTGTGCATATAAAATTGACCATTCAGCACACTGTATAAATTTGTTCGCAGCCCTAAAGAAGCGTAACGACTAACGCTTTCAAATGGCATGTCAATTTGTAAATCATCATAATAGAAATGCAGTAAATGCTTATTCAAGATGCTCGAATACACACTCATCCCATCGAAGTCTTGCACAATCGGCGTGTTATTTCGCGTAGGCGCGAGCCAATCAATCCGGCTATCGTCATTCACCAACTGGGCTGTTAACTTATCAATTAGCTGCTGTTGCTCTGGTGAATTGTAACGTTCCGAATTCATATAGCCTTCGCTTGTCACCCTCGTAGTCGATGTCAATTTGGTCGCTTGGTAATAATTCGCCGTGATTAAGACGATAAACACAGTGACAACCATGAATGAAAGACGTGCTCGTTTCGCATTATATTTCGTCATCAACACATAAAGTAAGATCGTCAATAAAGATAACAACGGAATTGTAAGTTCAATCCATCTATCTGGAAACGAACCTGAATCATAAATTAGGATGACTAAGACGACGCCGATAAATACGACTGAACCATAAATAACCTGTCGTAACTGAATTTCCTTCACATAATCATAAACACATGCAATAATTCCCGCGAAACAAAGACATAAGAAATGCTCCCATCGGTATTGCGGAGCGGAAAACCCATTAAAAACACTGGCGATCATTGGACTGAAATGCATCGGTATACCAATCATGATTAACAAAGCAAAAAAACGAAATCTTGGGTGCTTATAAAGTGTTACGAAAAGAAGTGCAATAAACACCAATGCAGGCAAGTAAATAATGCGCGCATTCAAAATGATATTTTCCGTAAATCCTAGTAGTGGAATGGCGTCTTCAAAAGCCGGGCGCGAATTATTCAAGAACCCGACAACACTTGGTATAAAAGCAAATGCACTCACGAGGAATCCTAGTACCCCATACAGACTGAATTGCACGCCCTGTTTCCACCATTTCTCTTCATTCGCACTAAAGTGTATAAATAAACGCATAACGATGTAAATAAAAGCGAGTAAAAAGTTAATATAAGAAAAATAAAAGTTCGTGATTAAATTCGCACTAACCGCAACAATAAATAACACAGGTGACTCGCGCCGAATGATTTTTTCGACACCCATCAACAATAAAACAAGCCATAACATACCGTCGCTGAAGAAATCCCAGTACATGACATGGCGGAAATAAATAATACTCGTTCCGTACACAATTGCGGCAATAACCGAAGCCCTAATCGAAAAAGAGAGCTGGCGGAAAAAAGCCGTTGTTAGCAAAATAATTAGTGTTAACCGGAAAATACTGATTGGCAATAAAGCATCCGTCCAAAACTGAATGTCGGGATGCTGAATCAGTCCGATCCATTCCATTGAAAAGACCACGACAACGACGAGCAAATAGAATATATTCGTCGTGAAGTAATAGCCAAGTTGAGAGAAAAATCCACCGCCAAACCCGAAAGAGTCGGAGTAAAAGAAATTCCCACTCGTATACTCATTATAGATAAATTGCTTAAACGGAATCATTTGTGATAACCCGTCATTCATCCCCGTCATTAAATTCCCTTTAAATGATTCTGTTATAAAAAAAGCATGGCTAGCAATCGACACAGCTATGGCGATTACAATGATCCAAAACCATTGGTGTTTTGTCTTTTTAGTTGGGTTATCTATCTCAAGTTGTTCTTTCATTTCGTTTTAAAACTCTCCCTGTCACAAAAAAAGTAATTGGAACGGTCAACACGAGTGCTGCAAACGGCGCATATAAAGCAGATAATCCAATCCAGTCGACAAGTACCCAAAGCGAAATTGCCGTCACAATGATATTCACCGCTTGCGTTACGGGAAACAGAAAAAATGTCTGCCAACTTGGTTTAACGTTATAGGTAAAATAGACATTCAAAAAATAAGAAAAAATCATACTAAGTCCAACCGCAATCCCATGACTTATTAAATAATGGATTTCTATGATTTGCAGGAATAGATAATAGATTGCATAGTAAACAGCCGTATTGGCAACACCGACAATGACAAACCTTATAAACTCACGACTCATGATAAATCCTGCTCTCTCGCTCGCCTTCACTACGCATAATATTTGTATCGTTAATCAAATAATGCGGGCGCTTTTTCGTTTCATTATAAATTCGTCCAATATATTCGCCTAGTATGCCAAGACAGAATAGTTGAAGACCGCCCAGAAAAAGAATGGCAGAGATCAGTGTAAAATACCCAGGAACATCAACGCCAAATTGCAGAATCGAAATGAAGCTCCAAATGATATACAACAATGAAAAACCCATGATTGCAAAACCCGCATAAAAACATAGGCGCAGTGGTTTCGTATTGAAGGAAACTAAACCATCAATTCCGTAATTCAACAGTTGTGCAATTGACCATTTTGAATTCCCGTTTTCACGCGCCACATTTTCATAAGAGATTGTTTTTTTCTCCATGCCTATCCATTCGTAAAGTCCTTTCGAGAAGCGATTTCCCTCACTCAATCGTAATAGCGCATCAACCGCTTTTCGACTCAATAGCCGGAAATCACCCTCCCCGTCAATTAATTTGACGTTTACGGATTGATTCATAAACCGGTAAAACGTGGATGAGAGAAGTGAACGTAACTTCGAATCTCCTTCTCTGTTCCGCTTGGCAACGACTTGGTGGTTACCTTCTTCATAACCTTGTATTAGTTCATGAATTAAAGAAGGCGGATGCTGTAAATCCACATCCATTAAAATGACCGCATCCCCTTTTGCGTGTTGCAGCCCAGCATAAATCGCAGCTTCCTTCCCAAAGTTTCTTGAGAATGAAACATATTTGACGAATTTATAATTAATGGACAAACTCCTTATTGCAGATAACGTCTCGTCCTTACTTCCATCGTCAATGAACAGCAATTCAAACGAATAACCGCTCCCCTGCATTTGATCGCAAATCGCATCAAAAATTAGCAAGATATTCTCTGTTTCATTAAACGCTGGAAGCAAAAATGTGATTTCTTTATCACCCAATTTTGAGCACCTTCTCTTTATGTATGTGAAAGAATTTCTACCATTTTATGGTCCTGTAGATAAGACGTTTGATACCAACGATTCGTTTCATAGCTAGTAAATAGTTATATTGATATTGTAATCCAAAAAGTGGAAGATTAGTACGGAAACACTTTTATTGCTCGATAATTCTATCAATCAATGATAGTCGTGCTATTATTATAAGAAGAAATCTGTTCCTTTATAAAGGAGTTGTGGGTATGCCAGTTTATAATAAACTTGTACGCGATCGCATTCCGGATATCATTGAGTTGTCGGGACAGACCTTTACGTCTCGCATTCTTGAAGAAGATGACTATTTGATTGAAATTAATAAGAAGATGCACGAAGAACTTGCTGAGTATGAAGATGCAAGATCAAACGAAGATTTTATTGAGGAACTTGCAGATTTACTTGAACTTATTTATGCTGCCGCAAACACATATGGGACAACCATTGAAGAACTCGAGAAAATCCGTCTCGATAAAGCAAAGAAACGCGGCGGATTCGATGAACGCATTTTTCTGGTGGCTGTGGAAGATGAGTGAAGTACGTTTGATAAAAATAAAATAAAAAAACTGCTAACAAAATCATCGTTAGCAGTTTTTTTGTTTTTTACAAACAATGCATCGCAGCTTTCGCTTCATCCCACGGGACTGAATACCCTTTTCCCTTGGCACAGAAGATTGATGAAGACGTGTACGCTGGATCGGCATTTTTATCGTATCCAATTTCTTCGATTACTTGTTCTGGGTTGTGGCAACGGTCATAACCGCCAAACTGTAGTGATAATATCCCTTTTCCATTAGTAATGGATGCAAATGTAGGACTGTAATTCATGAAGGTAGCGACGGGTACGCGTCCTTTTATGATTGTTTTGTCCCCCACTGTTTCTGGTGAATCGAATGTTCCCTGTGCTTTTTGAATATCGGTGAGGACACGCCCCATTACATCGATATCTACTTTTATTTTGAAATCATAATAAGGTTCAAGTAAATTATTTTCAGCTTGTTCTAATCCTTGTCGCAAGGCGCGAAACGTTGCTTCCCTGAAATCACCGCCGGAAGTATGTTCATTATGGCCTCTGCCCGTTAACAATGTGATTTTAACGTCTGTTAAAGTAGATCCTGTTAATAACCCGTGATGATTTCGTTCAAATAAATGACTGTGGATCAGGTTTTGATTCCCAATTGATAAATCATTGGCATGACAGACATTATCAAAAGAGATACCGCTATTTCGGTCAGCCGGTTCTATTTTAAGATGTACTTCGGCATAATGCCTTAAAGGCTCAAAGTGACCATAGCCAATGACGGTTGTTTCTATTGTTTCTTTGTATAGAATGTCCGGGTCACTAAACGAAACCGTATAAGAAAAACGTTCTTTTACAATTTGTTCGAGCACTTCCAGCTGGATAATCCCCATCACGTGAACATGGATTTCTTTAAAATGTTCATCCCAAACCACTCGTAATGAAGGGTCTTCCGCATCTAAAAGCTTGAAACAATGCAACATTTCTTTCGGATGGATAGTTGAATCATAGACAACTTTAGATGTCAGTGTAGGCACTAACTCGAAACTCGCCTTCTCCTTTAATCCCCCCACCCCATCACCGATATTCACATTTTTCAAACCTGCCACAGCGAATAGTTGACCGGCTTTCACTTGATTGACCGATTCAAAATGATTGCTATTATAGAGTCTAATTTGCGTAATTTTTTCCGTCAGCTCTCCAATTTTCACATCATCTCGCACGCTCAGTAAACCGCTCATTGATTTTAGATAGGTGATTCGATTTCCATTCTCGTCATGCCTAATTTTGTACACGCGCGCCGCGAAATCGCTGTCGTCCGAATACGATGTTTCCGTTAATTGGTCTAATAAATAGAGGAACTCCGCCACACCTTTATCATGCAAGGCTGACCCTGCTGAACATGCAAAGATTTGACGATTTCGAATCATTTCTTTCAATTTTCCGAGCCACAGACTCTTGTCATATCCATTTTCCATATAATGCTCAAATAAGTCTTCATCACGTTCAGCGATGAATTCAATTAACTCTTCTTCCATCACACCGTTAGTAAAACTTGTCGTGAAATCAAAGACATCATCCGTTAAGTTTTCTCGAATTTCTTTAATAACATCCGCAATATTCGTTCCTTCTCGATCGATTTTATTCAGAAAGAAAAAGGTTGGCACTTGGTGTTTTCTAAGCAATTGCCACACCGTTTCGGTATGCCCTTCGACGCCGTCTGCCGCGCTAATAATGACGACCGCGTAATCCATTACTTGTATCGCGCGTTCCATTTCCGGCGAAAAATCTACGTGTCCCGGCGTGTCGATGATTGTGTAAGTTGAATTGTTGTATGTAAATTGGGCTTGATCCGCAAATACAGTTATGCCTCGGTCTCGCTCGATGCTATGGCTATCTAGAAATGCATCTTTATGATCAACGCGACCTCTTTGCCCAATGCTATTTGTATGATAAAGTAGCTGCTCGGAGAATGTTGTTTTTCCGGCATCTACATGCGCTAGAATTCCGATTGTTTTGTACATCTCATCTCACCCCTGCTACTTTCTTTCTTTTTTTAGAGATTCTTTAATAAATACAATAAATACGATTATAAAAAATACGAAAAATACTAATGGAAAAACCCTTGTTGGCCAATAATCTCTAGTTAAGAATTCAAATAACGAAAAAGACTAAGCGAGTAAAATCAAAAGTAACCCCATAAAGTTCCTCATATTATCCCCCATAAACCAATCCCCTCTCTATTTACTGCTCTTGTCTTTAGTATATCATCGCTTTGATAGGAATAATTATGAATACACAAAAACCGAGCACATGAGCTCGGTTTTTCTTGTACACTTATTTTACTAAGCAAAATTCAATTCCTCTCAAGAACAGTTATACCGCTTTTCCGATTATTCATAACCTCCACGAGACTCTGGAAGTTCTTTGTATTCAGCTTTTCCCGCTATAATTTCACGAATATATTGTTCTAAGGACGTAAGCGATGCGGTGTCCTTCGTTTCGCTACAGAATATCTTGTACTGGAGATTTTTAGTTTCACCATTTGCTTGAATCGTCCATTCGGTATTCATCTCTGGTTCTGATGCACATTGATTTTGAGGATTTCCTAAATCGAGTTCCCCCATAATATTCATGTCAGCCATTTTGCTATAAATACTTTTCATGTCGCCGTCATCTAATGTGATTGCCGCTTCAATTGTTCCATCTTCTACAAGGTCTTTTACGACGATGTTTTTGAATGTATCCACTTTTTGTTTTCCTTCAACACCGTAGGCTAGACTAAAATTAAAATCATCCGGCATTTCACTAAGCATAGAAGAAATCTTTGGCACAGGCTTCGAACAACCTGTTGAAACTAGTATAAATAATGCGATTGCAAACACAACAAGTGGCCATTTTTTCATTCCCAATATAATCACCATCCTACCCAATCAGACGTTTTAGGTGATTGATACGTTACGAGTTTATGGTCACATCTAAAAATACATAACCATCACGTTCATGTTGACCCGAAAATACGATAGGAACCCGTTCGCTGAATATCGGACCATTTACAACGACGGTATGAAATTCACCGGCTTCCCCGCATGAATCAATGCCGAGTACCTCTAGCTCATCAATTAATTCGGTCGTGAATTTTCTTCCGATAAATTCACTCGGCATCATTGTTGTATTCACTACGACAATGTATGCTTCAAATCCTGCTTCTACGAAATCTTTTACGACTTTTTCACGAGGCTCTAACCACAAAGGATGAACCGCCTCAATTCCAACTTTCGAACAGGTTTCCCTAATCCATGTTAAATGGTCCTCTAAATCGATGTCGCCGAATACGCCGTGATTAATTCCTGCTTCTTTGCATTCTTTCATCGCATCTAAAAATTGTGCTTCGTAGCCATTCCAGTCCGCCCCGCGAATCATAAGCGGGACTCCTATACTCACTGCTTGCGCTTTAATTATTTCTATTGGAAGTGCGTGGGATTTCGATCGTTCCTGATTTTCTTCAAACATTGTCCATACTCTTTTTGGGACAGCTCCGGATTGCAGTGCCCGATAATAAGCCATGGCGGAATCCTTGCCGCCGCTCCATGATGCAACAAACGGTAATCCTATCATTCTTATCATCCTTTTTTGATTAGTATAACATTGGATTAAAAAAACGCAGGCACTTTTTCGTGTCTGCGTTCATAGCTTATGACGGCATCGGCGTATCTGTTGGTTTCGCGTAGCCTTCTTTATAAGTTTCATCAATAATCGTACGAATTTCTTTTAGTGATTTTCCTTCTTGCGTCATCATGACCGAATCTACAGCAGTATCAAGACATACTTGACAACGTGTGCTGTGATCGTCCCATACGACTGAACCATCTTCACGGATTTCATCAATGAAGCAGTTCATATTACTTTCGTGATTCGCACTTTCACCACAGCCGCAGTAGCACGGCATCCACTCGATGATATCGGTGGCGGTGGCAGCTACTTGATAAACGAGTCTCATATCTTCGGGTTTGTCATCAAGAAAAGATGGCAAAATATCGGCCGAAGCAGTCACTTCCTGGATATCACCGTTAGGAAGTTGATGATGTTCGCCGACAGCTAAATCATGTTTTTCATGCGTCGTATTCGTACTTTTTCCGCATGCTGAGAGAACAAGAATCAATGCCAGTAAAATTAATGGTAGTGTTTTTTTCATTTATCGTCACTCCTAAATGCGTCGTTGTCCATCTATCATAACCATAATCATCAAGTTTAGGGGTTACAATTTTGTGAAGCCGAGTATCGCATTTAGTTCTGACCAATTTTCAATCCGTGAAATGTCTAAATGTTTATTATAGGGCTGAGTTTTTGCATATAACTTTAACGGTTGGTCTCTTAACGTCTCTAAAACGGCAGGCTTGTCATCAAAATAATAATCCAGTTCCAAGTCTTTAATAATATGAACCTTGTCCTCATCATTCATGCCGTAAAAAAACCGGTCTTTTTGAACAGGAAATTTGTTGGCAATCATCCATTCCATTGTACGTTGTCCGTGTTCTTTCGGCCTTGCTGTAATGTAATAAATTTCATGTCCGTCTCTATCTAGCCTTTGCAAAGTTTCCACCGCATCAGGATAAGGCGGGCATGATGTGTAATAGATTTCATCTAATGAACTGTTCCACATTTCGCTTCCCTGCTCGTTAGTCATGCCAAAAAGTTCATGAATTTCTACTTTGTCGAGTGCATGAAAAAGATCTATTTCCACGTCCTGGTTCAACTTTTTATTATATAGCTGAAAAGCATGTTCTCTTAGGTTAATCAGTGTATCATCTATGTCAAAACCGAATCTCATATTATTCTCCCTCAGTTTGTTTTCTAGCATATTTCGGATAACCTGTGAACTTGAAATCTTTACCGATTTGGGTAATCTGAAGATTTTCTAAATCCACGGCATCGCGCATGAGTTCAACCCCAGCACCCTCAAGAAATGTAGGTGCCTGTGAACCACCGACTAGTTTCGGTGCAATATAAATTTCTACTTTATCAACGAGCTGACTTTCAAGGAATGCAGCATGAATCGTGCCGCCCCCTTCGAGTAATACCGAAGAAACATTTTTTTCACCAAGAATACGAACAACATCATTTGGGTTCACATGCTTTATTCCCGAAGTTGGATAAATGGAGATGCCTCTTTCTTCCAACTTTCCCTTAGCAACCGGGTCACATGTATTTGCAGTGAAAATCCACGTTTCTGCTTGTCCGTCCGTAACAACTTTTGAATCGAGCGGAATTCGCAGGGTGGAATCTAGAATGATTCGAATCGGATTTCTGCCATTCGGAATCCTTGTTGTCAGTTCTGGATTATCCTCGATGACTGTATTTACACCGACCAATATCGCCATATTTTCATTGCGGAGCACATGGACGTCGTATCTCGCTTCAGCGGATGTAATCCACTTACTATCTGCTGTATGTGTAGCGATTTTACCGTCCAATGTGCTGCCTGCTTTCATCGTGATGTACGGCTTCTGTTCGACGATGAATTTGTTAAATACTTCGTTCATCTGCCTAGATTCCTCTTGCATGACACCAACGATTACTTCAATTCCTGCATCTTCCAAAATCTTAACTCCGTTGCCTGCAACGACTGGGTTTGGATCTAGCGTTGCGATCACTACCTTTTTAATACCCGCTTCCACAATTGCTACCGCGCATGGACCCGTCCGTCCAAAGTGCGAGCATGGTTCCAGTGTCACATAAATCGTTCCACCTCTTGCTTTGTCACCAGCCATTCGAATGGCATGTATTTCAGCATGCGGTTCTCCTGCTTTTAAATGCGTTCCAATACCAACGATACGATTTTCATTGACGATAACTGAACCTACAAGTGGATTTGGATCAGTTTGTCCTTTCATTGCAGATGCATTATTAAGTGCTAAATTCATATAAAATTCATGGTTAGTCATTTGGACAATCTCCTGCTTCATCTAGATGTCCTGAACGCTCTACTTTTGTTTGCAAATACTTTTCATTGAACGTTGATTTATCGCCCCATAATGGCTCTCTTCCCGATATAGGAAGGCCTGCATTCTGTAGTGCTTCTAGCTTCTTGGGATTATTCGTCATGAGCTTAACAGGTTTTGTTCGAAGTGTTTTTAAAACACTAATCGCGTCGTCATAATTTCTGGAATCATCGACAAACCCAAGGCTTTCATTCGCTTCCACTGTATCGTATCCATTTTCTTGTAGGACATAAGCCATGGCCTTGCTGAACAAACCAATCCCACGACCTTCATGATTCGCCAAATAAAATAAGGCCCCTGTTCCGTGATCTGCAATATTTTTCATCGACTGCTTTAATTGATAGCCACAGTCGCATCTTTTACTCCCAAATATATCACCCGTATGACAAATAGAATGCAGGCGGATTAGCGCATCTTCTGTGTTTTTAAAATCTCCATAAACTAGCACGCTTGACTGTTGAAATTCAGCCAAATTCTCGGATGATAACTTATCAATGATTTCTTGATAATTGTCCGTTACTTGGCATTGACTAAGCCAGCTATACCACTGAAACACAACTGTTTCTCCGAATAGATTCACAGGGAGGCTAATCGGACCTACCAGATAAATAGCCCCTTCATCGGTCTTAATCATTTGAATCTTTTCCTTTAGAATATCAAGGGTTTTGGGTTCTATCTTCATGTGCAACATACAATCATTCCTTTTATTTTATAGTTATGTTCATCTACAAATTGGACAATACGACATTTCGTTTGACTAGACTACCGAAAACAGTACAGTCCATGTAATATATCACAGAATGATTTCTGTATACTAACTAGGTGCATTTAATTCATCAGCCGTCTACTCTATATGTATGATAAACAAAGCCTTTAGTAACGTCGGTTTACCCATTATGTATATTTCTTTACTTAATTATTTATCTATAATTGTGATCAGTTCCCGAATATCTGTCCGTTCTTTCGCTTTCGGTATATGTTTTGGATAGCCAATCATCATCGTTGCGACAATTTTTTCGCCGGGTTTCACTCCGATGCCTTCTCTAAAAATCGGATTATACACCCACTCATTTGTCCGCCAAATCATACCAATTCCTCTTTCCCAAGCGGCTAATTGGAAGTTTTGAATAAACGTAGAAACCGCACCGTAGTCCTCGTCCCATGTTCTTTGACGTGGATCTTCAGGCATAATAATGACGAGTTGGAGAGGTATCTCTTTGTAATATTGTGCTTTTCTAACTACCTTTTCGGAAACTTCCCCTTCAACAGTAGGCTGCGAATCAATATACGCTTGGGCAAATATTTCTTTGCCTTTACCTGTATACAATTGAAAACGCCAAGGTTGTGTTAATTTATGGTTTGGCGCCCATTTTGCTATATTGAGTAGTTCAATGATTTCTTCCGTATCAACTTGGTCTTCTTTGAACGACTTGATAGTTCTTCGATTCATTATATTTAGCTCAACTGCTGTGTTTTTATTTTCATGACTCATCAAAATTCCCCCTACACTTCTCTTTACTTTTCAACTGAAAACCATTCTCAATTAAAATTATAGCATTACAGGACATAATTGCAAAAAGACCAAGTAAAAAGACAACCTTATCTTATTGATAAGGTTGTCCTATATTCTTTCACTTAATGCAAATTATGAGTTATCAGTCATTTTCGACGGATCAACATATTCGTCAAATTGTTCTTCTGTTAATAGACCTGTCGCAAGTGCCGCTTCTTTTAATGTTGTACCGTTAGCATGTGCGGTTTTTGCAATTTTGGCTGCATTTTCATAACCGATATGCGGGTTCAGAGCAGTTACGAGCATCAATGAGTTATTCACGTGATGGTCGATTACTTCTCGGTTTGGTTCGATTCCTACCGCACAGTTGTCATTGAAGCTAATAATTGCATCCGATAGTAAAGTCACGGATTGCAGGAAGTTGTAAATAATAACCGGTTTGAATACGTTTAATTCAAAATTACCTTGGCTCGCTGCAAATCCGATTGTTGTGTCGTTCCCCATTACTTGTGCGACGACCATTGTGATGGCTTCACTTTGTGTTGGATTCACTTTTCCTGGCATGATTGAACTACCTGGTTCATTTTCCGGAATTGTAATTTCACCAATACCAGAACGCGGACCACTAGCTAACCAACGTACGTCATTTGCAATTTTCATAATGTCTGCTGCAAGTGCTTTTACCGCACCGTGAACATAGACGATTTCATCATAGCTTGTGAGTGAGTGGAATTTATTTTTTGCAGATGTGAATTCAATGCCGACTGCACTGCTGATTTCTTCAGCAACACGGTCACCAAATCCTTCAGGTGCGTTTAAACCAGTACCAACTGCTGTTCCGCCGATTGCTAGTTCTTTCATCGATTCGACGCTATCGGCAATCATTTTCTCAGTTTTTTCAAGCATACGATGCCATCCGCTAATTTCTTGTCCTAGCGTCAATGGTGTTGCGTCTTGTAAATGCGTACGGCCGATTTTAATAATATCAGAGAATTCTTCCGACTTTTTCGCAAATGTTTCTTTTAGTTTTGCAATCGCTGGGAGTAGTTGCTCTTGTACAGCGATTACCCCTGCAACATGAAGTGCTGTTGGGAATGTATCGTTTGAGCTTTGAGATTTGTTTACATCATCATTCGGGTGGAGGCGCTCTTCTTCAGCCCATGCTTTTAGTAATTCGTTACCCCGGTAGGCAATTACTTCGTTCACGTTCATATTTGACTGTGTACCGGATCCCGTTTGCCAAACAACTAGCGGGAAGTTGTCGTCTAGTTTTCCTGCGATAATTTCGTCTGCTGCTGCTGAAATCGCATTCAATTTAGCATCAGAAATGGCAGCGTTTGCATGGCTCGCAATCGCTGCGGCTTTTTTCAAATGTGCAAATGCGCGAATCACGCCAATCGGCATTTTTTCGCCGCCAATTTTAAAGTTTTGTTTACTACGTTGTGTTTGTGCACCCCATAGTTTGTCCGCTGGAACTTGAATTTCACCAAATGTGTCATGTTCAATACGATAATCCATCTTTCATCCGCCTTCCGTTATGTATCCTTACATTCACTTCTATTATACCATGACTTTTTTGTATGTTAACTCCATTCAGAGAATGCTTGATATGTTTAAGTGAAATAATTAGTAAATCGTGAATATATATTATTGTACAAAAAATGACTATCCTGTTTAAAAACATTTCGATAGTCATTTATATTATTGCCATTTATAGCTCTTTTTCTTTAAAACTCCGATAAACGCGTCGACAATCTTGGGATTGAATTGCTTTCCTTTTTCGTTGATGAGTTCTTGGATTGCATCTTTTATGGGAATTGCTTTTTTGTAAATACGATTTGTTGTCATTGCGTCAAATGCGTCGACAACAGCAACGATTGAAGCTTTGAGTGAAATTTCATTGGCTTTTAGGCCGTAAGGATATCCTTTTCCATCAAAACGTTCATGGTGTTGCTCGACAATCGTAGCCGCATCTTTTAACCATTTCACTTTATGTTCACGCATAATTTTTGCGCCCTCGATCGTATGATTTTTCATAATCTCCCATTCAAGAGCAGTCAGTTTTCCGGGTTTATTCAGCACTTCAAGCGGAATTGCGCGCTTTCCTATGTCGTGAAAGTATGCCCCCCACCTAAGTATACGAAGCTTTTCATGAGGTAACCCGAGGTGCGTCCAAACTTCAAGTGAATAATCTTTAATACGGTTGCAATGATTGTACGTATACCCATCGAGCTTTTCAATTGCATCGGCTTCTTTTTGAAGCAATTGAGTTTCAAAGAAATCAGGTTCAAAATGTTCATGAGAAGCTTTGATTAATAAATCCGCATCCTCTTTTCCATATAGAAAAATCGTGTTCTCGTATAGAGAGGCATCAATCGTTTCCCCGATCTTCATAAGGCGGTTCTTGCCTTCATAACGAATTTCAACAATCCCGTTTAATAAGGTGTATGTCTCAATACCAGGAGTGTCTGTGTTTTTATTATATTGGACCCATAATACATTATCTTTTTGTAATGAATAAAGCGCGTTTGATAAACCGTCCCATCTTCCATATAAGATGACTTCTGCATATCCGAGACGTAAGGTTGGATAACCATTTTTTGTGTAATATGATTTGTTTAGCGACAACTTCTTAAACAACTCCTGCAGATTTTGACGTACCTTGTCGAATTTCACCTAACCCTGTTAATTATAACAAGGGTTAGGTGAAATTCATACGAAAATCATTGCAGTTAATTGATAATTTATTTATTTATTATAATTCGGTTCTAAGTGCATTAATTACATCAATTTTTGTTGCTTTACGTGCTGGCCGCCACCCTGAGATCATCGCAACGGAAATACTAATGGTAGAAGCGATCACAACAAGTTGCCATGGAATTATTGAAAATTTAACTTGGATGTCTCCGAAGTCTTCCTCTCCCAATGCTGCAGTTACGATAATTGGGAGTACGAAGTTTGCAATCATACTGACACCGTATGAAATCACGATGGCAAGGAATGTACCTAAAATCCCAATCCACGCACTCTCCATAAGAAACAGTCGCTGAATCAATTTCGGCTTAGCTCCAATCGCCTTCATAACCCCAATTTCACGAGTACGCTCCGTCACTGCCATCGTCATAGTGTTGAAAATCCCGATGGAGGAAATCAAAATTGCAATTGTCCCTACGAAAATGAGTCCAGCTTTTAATGCGAAGAAGAAGACATCAAGCTGATCTAACTCTTCCGTGACTGAATATACACTTAGTCCTTGGTCCTTTAATGTCTTCGTAATCCCTTTTACATTTTCTAAATTATCAGCGTAGACCATTACGTTATTATAAAATAATTGCATTGCATCTGGATGATCGTCTAGTTCTCCCTCAGCATTAGTTGTAAAGATTTTTTCGATTGTTGGAATGAGCGATGCATTTGTATAGATACTGTTATCTGTAAACCAATCTCTAGCAGGGGGTGTCGCGACACCTACGATTGTTAGCGTTAGGCCGTCATTTCCAAACATATTTCCTTCGAAATCGCCTAATTGCACTGTAAATTGTTCACCTACTAGATTTCCTTCATAGCCCTTAAAACCTTCTTCCCCTTCTTCAACTACTACTTCACCATTCGCCTCTTCTTCTGTAAGGAGGAATTGACCAAAGTGGCTGCCGACAACAACTTCGTTCGAGTTTTCTGGCAATCTTCCTTCAGCTAGTTTGAATCCTACTTTTCCTTCTTCAATAAAGTCGGTTGCTATAATGCCATTATGGCCTTTCATGTTTTTAAAGCTCGTTTCTGTTTGTGCGTTTAATTCTTGTCGATTAACTACTGCATTCACATGATCGATTTTTTTAAACTCATCAGCTTTTTCTTGTGTCATTTCACTTGCATACACTTGAATTTCGGTTACTTTTCGATCCGATAAAATCTCTTTACTAATCGTATCGTGAATCCCAAAACCGACTGAGGCTAGAACGATTAGAAATGCTGTTCCCATCGTTGCGGCAAGAACCGTCATGAATACGCGTAATTTGTTTTTCGAAATATGTTGTCGAACGAAGTCGATTTGATCTTTAAATTGCATGTTGAACGACTCCTTCCTTTAATTCACCGTCGTGCATTGTGTAAACCCGATTCGCTGTTTGCGCAACTTCATCGTCGTGAGTGATGATGACAAATGTGATGCCTCGGTTTTTATTCAGCGATTGAATGAGTAATAGAATTTCTTGCTCCGTTTCCGAATCGAGACTTCCAGTTGGTTCATCCGCTAAAATAATTGGTGGATCTGTAATAAGCGCTCGCGCGATACTGACCCGTTGTTGCTGTCCACCTGACAATTCGTTTGGATAGTGGTCTTGAACTTCTGTTAGGCCGACATATTTCATTAATGTTTTCACTTTTTCTTTGCGCTCTGCCTTTTCAATGCCTTTGAGCTTGAGTGGTAACTCAACATTTTCAAATGCGTTTAGTCCGGGCATGAGTTGAAAGTTTTGAAAGATAAAGCCATAATTGTCCAGTCTGAACGCTGCATTCTCCGCCTCATTAAAGCTAGTGGTTTCAATGCCTTTCACTTTAATTTCTCCACTTTCTGGCGTCATGAATCCTGCGAGTATATGTAAAAGCGTTGACTTCCCCGATCCACTTTTTCCGACGATCGAAACAATCTCGCCCTGATTCACTTCAAAATTCACATCCCTTAATACCGGGATATGTTTCTCTTTTCCTTTTTTACCGATTTTGAATGAATGATTTAATCCTTTGATTGTAATCATATTTTCCCCTCCACCTATTACTGGTTTTAATTATAGGGAATTGTTCTTAAGGTTATATAAGGATAAAAATGAAGAAATTCTTAAGTTTTTCGAGTGGATTGTTAGGATTTTTCAGGCTAACTGGTAGATGATATCGGTTTGGGGACGGTTGTGGTCGATAAGGAGTGGTTTGTTCCCGGTGCGAAGACGGTTGTGCTCGGTGCGGCAATATTTATTCCCGTATCGAGCCGATTCCTGTTTTTATGATCGGTGCGGTGCGGGGCGGGTTGCTCCCGTTGCGATGTCCGTTGTGCTCGGTGCGGCAACGTTTATTCCCGGATCGAGACGATTCCAGTATTCTTCCTCATGTCGGTATGGCAACATAAAAAAAGGAACCCGATTTTATGGGTTCCGTTTTCGTTCAAGCTATTATTCTTCTGTTGTTGCAGTTTCAGCTTCGACTGTATCACTTTTTGCTACAGCGTGTGTTAGTTGGTCGATACTTGGGCGTAGATTGTGTTTGCCCGCATAGCTTTCCAACATTTCTTTAACGTCGATGCCTGAAGTGGCTTTCAATGTTTCTTGGAGTGTAGACATTAGATCAGTTGCGTACGAAGTAACTTTGTTCGCACCGCCGCCTTCTCCACCACCTGTATCGACAACTGTAATCTTGTCAATGTTTGAAAGTGGGCTCGCAATTTGTTTCGCGTACTCAGGAATCATGGTAATTACCATATCAAGCATTGCTGCCTGGCCATATTGTTCGAATGCTTCCGCGATTTTGCGTTTCGCCTCCGCTTCTGCAAGACCTTTCAGGCGGATAATATCTGCTTCAGATTCACCTTGTGCACGTTGAGAGTCCGCTCTCGCTTGACCATCAAGACGAACTTTTTCGGCGTCAGCTGTTGCTCTCGCTTCAATACTATATTTCTCAGCATCTGCTTCAGCCATTTGTCTAGATTTTGCTGCCGTTGCATTTTGCTCGATTGCGTAACGATCCGCATCCGCTTTTTTCTTAACTTCGGAGTCGTACTGCTTCTCGCGTCGTAATATTTCATGTTCTTCAAGTTCAATTTGTTTTTGACGCTCGATGATTTGAATTTGCATTTCTTGTTCCATAACCTCTTGTTTGGAACGCGCTGTTTGCAATTCGTATGCCTGGTCCGCTTTCGCTTTAGCACGATCTTGCTCAAGACGATACTCTGCAACTTTCAACTGATTTTCTTTTTCAGCTTCGGCGATTTCAGTTGCACGTTCAATCTCTGCTTTTTGTGCTTCTTTTGATGCTTCCGCATTTTTAATACGTGTTTCCTTTTGAGCTTCAACTGTTGCGATATCTGCATCACGTCTAACTTGTGCGATACGCGGCTTCCCTAGTGAATCGAGGTAACCATTTTTATCTCTCACATCTTTAATAGTAAATGAAACGATGATGAGTCCCATTTTGGAAAGATCCTGTGAAGCAACTCGTTGTACTTCTTGGGAGAACATATCACGATTTTTATAAATTTCTTCTACAGTCATTGATCCTAAGATTGATCTTAAATGACCTTCTAGTACTTCTTTCGCTTCGTTTTCACGGTCTTCTTTCGATTTCCCTAAAAACTGTTCAGCTGCTGTCGCGATTTCGGTTATTGATCCACCTATTTTGATAATCGCAGTTCCGTCCGCCATCACCGGAACACCTTGTTCAGTATAGACTTCAGGTGTTGTTACCTCAAGTTTACTTGACAGGAGACTTAACGGTTTTGATTGTTGGAATATCGGAAATACGAATGTACCTCCACCTCGAATAATTTTCACTCGGTTTCCTGAATCATCCGAATGGACATTTTTACTTCCGAGATAACTACCTGTTACGATTAAGGCTTCATCTGGACCTACTGTCTTGTATTTCGAAATATATACAAGAATTACTGCCAATAAAACAAATGCGACGACGCCAATTGCTATCCAAATTTCTGGCATTGTTTACTCCCCCTTATGTTTTTTTATTGGTATCTGCGAAACGGAATGGTTCATATTCTTTTACAATCAGCGTACCTTCTTTCACATCAATCACAAGTACTTCCTTCCCGTAATCAATGCTGCTGTTTTCATAGCCTGATGCACGTTTAGAAATGAGTCCATTCACAGTTTCAATGACAACTTCACCGAATCCATCAACTGGTACAGGTACGATAATTTTCCCAACTTGGCCTGCTAACGAGGCTTCTGTGTAGGCTAGTGATACTTCTGCTGATGAAAGTGGTAGTAAGACAAAGAAGTATAGTAATAGATCCAGCACGAAGGCAATGGCTAAAGCTACTATTAGAATGATACCGCTATTCCAGCTCACAACGAGTTCCAAAATATAACCGGCTGCGGCTGTAAAAGTAAAAAATGAAAGCACTACTGCCGGATCCAATAAGGGACTTCCTTCACCAATTCCTTCGGCGATGTCGCTGAAAAACACATACAAAATTGTAATGAGAGCTAAAATGATTAATGCATACAAGTAAAATTGCACGATTGGTAAACCAAATAGTTCCATATTCCACACCCCTTTATACTACTATACTCTTCATCAACTATACATACGAATGAAGTTAACGAAAGTTTCAAATATGATTTTTTTCTTTCATTTTTTCTAGATTTCATTTGAATAGTTTTTTACATTCGAAGATGAAGCTTTTTATCGTATGACGCAATAGATTTAACTAAGATGTTTTTAATTGTTTATTTAATTTCAACATTTCCCTTGCATTGTTCAAACATCTCTGCTATGATAAAGAAGAATTATTTTTGTTCGACAACATGATGGTCTCTTGACCGCTTCAAGACTTGAGCAAGGATAGTAACACAATGTGTGTAAAAATTTACACACGAGGAGGAAACAAACATGGAACAAGGTAAAGTAAAATGGTTTAACGCAGAAAAAGGATTTGGCTTCATCGAACGTGAAGATGGCGACGACGTATTCGTACATTTCTCAGCTATCCAAGGTGAAGGATTCAAGTCACTTGAAGAAGGCCAAGACGTAACTTTCGAAATCGAACAAGGCGAACGTGGACTTCAAGCTTCAAACGTTGAAAAAAACTAATTTGAACTAACCATTCAAAAGCCATTCCCTTAGGGGAATGGCTTTTTTTCTTTGTCTAATAATGATTAATGGGGTTATGAAAAAAGACATTTATGTTCTAATCCGTTATTATTGAAGAATAGGATTTTATATCCAAATGAAAGGGTTGAGTCATTTGCAGTCACTTGCACGCCTTGTTACCAAAGGCTATAAATACATAATTTTCGCATGGATTGCCATCTTTATCGTCATGGCAATCTTCGCAATTCGTCTGCCAAGTATGTTACAAGGAGACGGCTTTGAAATGGACGGAGATCATGCAGCCGTTATGGACATCGTCTCGGATACTTTTGATATGCCAGCTGAAACTATGTTACTCGTATTCGACAAGGTGAGTGATGATAAAATCTCCGCCACCATCGAAGACATAAGTAAACTTAAGTTAGCATCCGCAATCGATTCCCCACTGGATGACGAATCACTTTATAAAGATGATGTGTCCTATGCACTCCTCCACTTTGGAAATGAAATGGACAATATGTCTGATGTTGTAACAGAGATTCGAGATGTCATTGGAGATGAAGCCGGAATAACATTAACGGGTGCTCCCGCAATATCCAAAGATATAAATGCAGCAAGTCAGAAAGACCTGATAACTGCTGAAGCGATTGGACTTCCAATTGCCATCATTGTATTACTATTTGCTTTCGGCACCGTAGTCGCATCCTTAGTGCCGCTGATGATTGGTATAATCACTGTGGTTACCTCTTTTGGGGTTTTGACAATTCTAGGTGCTCAAATTGATTTATCCATATTCGTATTAAATATTATTCCAATGCTCGGACTTGCGCTTAGTATAGACTTTGCATTGTTATTCATTAGCCGTTTTCGTGAGGAACGTGTGCATAGCGATTTACTCGCTGCAACAACAACAACCATTCTAACAGCTGGACGCTCGGTCATATTTTCAGCATTTTGTGTGTTTATCGGGCTCGGCGCAATGTTATTAATACGAGTGGATATTTTCCAGAACATCGCTGTCGGTGGGATGATTGTTGTTGCTATGGCAGTTCTCAGTTCAGTGACGTTGTTACCATCGGTTCTGATTGCACTTGGCGATCGAATTGAAAAGTTCCGCTTATTAAAAGTAAGCTCAAGCGACTCAAATGGCTGGAGAAAATTTGCCAACGGTGTCATAAAACGTCCGATTCTTATTACAATTGTTGCAGTAGCTCTCCTTGCAATCGCCGTCATTCCAGTAAAAAATATGGAATTATCCATTCCGGAAATTGATTCGCTTCCCGAGTCATACGACACTCGTTCCTCCTACGAATTAATAGAAAAGGAATTTGAGCTCTCTGGTGAGTCTCAGGTCTATATGATTGCCGAACGAGCTGGTGGCTGGACGGATGAAGATGGAATTGAGTCGATGAAGAAACTTGAAGATCAATTACAAAACGACTCACTAGTAAAGAATATGACAACGATCTTTAGTGTGAGCGAAATAGATTCAGCCCAGCAGTGGAACCAAGCCATGCAAGTACCCGAAATGACGGCACAACTTACTCCCTTACTCGAAACATTTGTAAGTGGCGATCAACTGATGATTCCGTTGACACTTGCAGCGGACCGTTCAGCTGACGCCGCTCAGGACTGGGTGCGTGATTGGTCTGAGAAAGAGACTGAATGGAATTTACTAATTGGTGGAGAAGCCAAATTCAACCAAGAAATATTTGATGAAATCTGGAATAAAATCGGATACGCTCTGGCACTCATCGTTATATCGACGTTTATCATTCTTATGATCGCTTTTAGATCGCTCATAATTCCCATTAAGGCAATTTTGATGAATATAATTGGATTGTCCGCGACATTCGGGATTCTCGTTTATATTTTCCAATATGGACATTTCGGTCTAGAAGCTGGGACAATTGCGCTCATCATTCCCGTTATCGTCTTTAGCCTTGTGTTTGGATTAAGTATGGACTACGAAGTGTTCTTAATCTCACGGATGCAAGAAGAGTATGCCAAGTCATTCGATAATGATAAAGCAACGGTTGAAGGACTCGCAACGACAAGTAAAGTGATTACGTCTGCTGCACTGATTATGATTGTCTTAACAGGGGCGTTTGCTTTTACCGATGTCATGCCGGTGAAACAAATCGGGGTCGGCATTGCCATTGCAGTCGCCATTGACGCAACGATAATTCGCCTACTACTCGTTCCAAGCCTCATGAAATTATTCGGCAAATGGAACTGGTGGCTGCCATTTGGAAAAGGCCTTTACCGCTCTGACAATCGACGATTTGAAAAGAAAAAATAAAGCCATACAAAAAACAAAAAAACACACCTATTCCAGTAACAGGTTCGGTTGATGGGGAGAAAAGTGCAATTAACAACGTAAATAACAGGTTAATCAGCATATATTTCAACAGTGAAATAGCTATATAAAAAACAAGTAAAAACGCTCAGATTTCTGAGCGTTTTTTTGGTAAAATATTTTACTATCCTTATTGAATTAAAGCACCCGTTAAATTCAAGTAGATTGTTGCTAAGAAACATTAATATCCAAAAGTATCGCCTTCATTTAATTTCAAAATATGATTGTTAATCGAAACTTTATTATTGCTTTTCCATTCAACATTTACGTTTTCAGTTCTTTTTTCATAATAAATTCTCTTTTTAAACCAAAGTGGTCCATTCAATTCTCCTCTTACCCCAAATGTTCCCGCCGCTCCTGCATCCCAACGATAGAAATCTATGGTATAGCTATTGTCTGGAGAACTCACCGTCTTTATATGTTCATTTGCCCCAAATGATGAAAAAAGGAGTGTAAACGATAGTGCTAAAAAAAGTGCAATAGATAATAACGACGACAAGGTTATCGTGAACCAACTTCTTGTTTTTGTCCGCCAATTTCTCTTATCTTTAAGACCTTTAATACCTAAAATAAACGCTAGTACACTAATTATAAAAAGAATGTAATTTGGCGGTGAAATTAACCAAGTGTTGTTAATGTTAGAATATAATGAATAGAAGGCTGCTCCTAAACAAATTAGTATTAAATAAAGAGACCAAAAGTTGTATCGTTTTTCCAGAGCACTCTCCCCCTATAAAATTTCAATTTTTCTAGTTCCATAAACCTGCCCTATTAGTTTAAGAACATCACTTTATAATCTATAATTTTATTTTAGCATAGATTTCCCTATTCCCTTCAAGAAAATCATTTATTTTCACACTAATCTAACTACCTAAGATAAATAATATCTTTTAGGTTGAATTTTTTATCGGTAATACCTAATCGTTGGGCGGGCGTTTCCATTGTTCCGTTAGAATTATAGGGGAAACAAAAGTTGTAATAAGTTCGCAAGATGGTGATAGCCATTTGAGCATATTTTGGATTGAAATTTGAATAGATATAGCTTTTCCCATCACCTCGTGCAGTAGTTAACGGTCTTTCTAAAATGGACAGCCTTCTTCGAATTTGTTGGATGAAAGTATTGGTAGCGTTGTCATTCACATTCATTATTAAGGCGGCGACATCTTTTGGATCGAGCGATGATAGATTTGTTGTACAATCAACGGAACGCAGCCCTCTATCAATTGTAGCGAGGGGATGCAGAATTGGATTATCAGCATATTCCAGGTGTATTCCTGAACGGGTTGAAACCTTCTTGTGAAAATGGTGATGCTTAAACAATTCCTGCAATTGCAGAAATGCTAACGCTCTCAGAGACCTTGTTCCAATTCCTTGCATTGTCCCCCAATCGATCAAATCGACTCTTGCCTGAACAAATTCTTCACGAGCCTGTTTTCTCGTTTTCGTCTTATCAGTTTGGCATAGGAAATGATGAGCATCGGCTAGTTGTATTTCCTTCGAGAATACCCGATTGATAGACGTCATCAGAGAATTGTCTTCGTCGGTCACAAAACGCCATTCAGTCGCATTCACGAGCTGTTTGATGAGCCATAGGTGTGCAACTGTCGTATAAGTCGAACCAACGTGCAACCCATCCGTATAGTTCATTCTCCGTTCTACTTGAGTCAACTCTTTATAATAATCCGCTTTACTTTGAGTATCGTTTTTCGAAGGGGGCATTGGATAGTGTGAATACCTTGGGTATCTGGCATATTTTTTGGCAAATTCATTCAGATGATCTTCTTTTTGCAGAGCCGTATCGAAAGCAATGTCCCCAAGCGTGATTTCCCAATCGTAGGCTACATCGGAACGGAGAATATATCTTGACAGAACATCTGCCGACACCAATACGTGAGTTGGAAATTGTATTTCTTCCACATCATCGTAACGCCTGCCACCCATCCCTTTTTGCCGAACGTTGTTGAGGAAATATACCATCTTATCAGTGTTAATCCACATTTCTTTAAATTTAAACCGTTGAAAAGGTTTGGTTTCGTGTCGCTCAAGAAACTCCAAACACCTTCGGTAAAGAAACTCTAATTTATCGTAGTAAGTCCCTCTGCCAATTTCTAAAATTTCGCAAGTTCGCGTTACGGGCGTACGACTTAACAACAATTTAGCAAAAAGGTGATGAATGTCGCTTCGCTTATGATTGTACGTGATGGAGTCATCTCTCCTTGGCGTAAGAGCTGTTTTCTTTTTGCAAGCCTTGCACTGATACCGCTGCATTCCCAACCTGCTTTTTCCTTGCTTATAGAATCCATCAGGATCATTGAACGGTGTGAAGTCTTCCGTAATGCAACCGTCTTTATGAAACTCATATTCCTCTTCTTTGTCTAGAATTGAATTGATTTGAACTAATCGTTGCATCTCTTGTGCAATAGACCAATTGGAAAGAGTGGAGGTGTAACATCCTAGTACCGCATCGCCTGTCACTCTTGTCGGGTCTGGGTTGCATTTTATTGATTTGTGATCAGAGGTTCCTGTTAATTTATAACGAGTCGGCTTTCCTTTGGTTGCAAACTTCGTTTGAGGAATACCGTGATACCTACAATACGGATTAGCACAATGATTGTATTGGATTTGATGCGTAATGCCATTCCAAGTGAATTCGGTAGGCGTGAAAAGCAGATTCTTATATTTTGTTCCGAACCGCTTGGGTGTTAGTAGGTCATAATCTGTATTCCTATCTTCGATTTCACTTGCTGAAAGAGGGGATAGGACATCCACTAAATTATCTTCTTTGGTAGCCAATCGTTTCAATTTAGCCAATCTTTTCGTCACCTACCAGATTTTCAATTCCAAGTTGTTTAACCATCCTTCTGTTATTCCTCTTGCTTTCAATCCAAGCAATAAAGTCCTTGTCATCCAAAAGGTTGAGAAGGAACAAATTGACCACTTCGCTCTCGCTATGCTCTGTGTACTCTGCATAGCTTTTTACGATATTTCTTGCCCGTTCAGAAATGAGCCAATCTACTCTGTCTGCATTGTGATTTTTGGGTTTAATGAACTTCATCCTTATCAGTCTCCTGTCTGAATAGTCCTGCATCTAGTATACCCAATTCGCACCAGTTTTAGCACGTGTTTTAACAACACCGCATAAATTTATGCGGTGTCTTCAATTGGTGTGCGAATTGATGTGCTGATTAGTATGTTAAAACTTATATAGTATTGATATGCCAACGAAAAAGGAGACACCAATTCATATGTGAATTGTGTCTCCAAATTGATTGTTATTTAGTGTTTTCTCCCCATCAACCGAACCCGTTACTATTCCAGGTGTGTTTTTTTGTTAACTTATATGATTTTCTTCAATAATTTCAATACCAATTGATGTGGTCTCAGTTTTGTTTTCATCTTTATTATATTCAGCCATGACTGCGAAATAGATTGCAGCGATTACTACGATGACAAAGAGGATGATGCCGATAACCATGTGTTTCCCATTCATTCCAAATCACTCCTTAACTTGAGTAAATTGTTCATCTTTCAAGTACCCTTGTGCATAGCCGTAATTACCAAAACTTTCTTCTAAGTTCAGACCATGATAAATATTCCATGCGCCTTCTTCTTCCACTAATTTCAGCTCGACACCTTCACTGTTCACCCAAGTTTCTTCAACAGCCAATTCTTCAGCTTCTTCTTCTGATAATAAAGCAATGCTGTCTGCAATCGTTTTTCGGAGTTCTTCTTCAGTTGCTTCTCGGACATTCACAAGTCCGCGGTCATCTGTGTCATAGCCAGGAACACCTTCAACATAGACAAAGGCGTTGCCATTCGGATGTAGATGCTGCACGACAACTGTTTTGTCGAATCGGCTTTCTTTATAATGATAATTCACGCGCTTCATGGACACATCTTTTTTAGTCAATTCGGGAAATGATTCAATAATTTCTTGTTTTTGTTCAAATGTTAGCATAGGAGTCTCTCTTTTCCATTTTATATTTTAGTATAACATTAGGTTTCTTTTACTGTAAGCCCTAAGACACGTGCAAAACCAATTGCCTGTTCTTTTGACACGATGCAACCCGCAATGTTGGGAAGCGTCACTTCAATACGCTCATAGGTGCTGTCCGATAAATCGACACCATTTAAATCCGTTTCAAAAAAATTAATATTATCCATTTTACATTTAGCAAAACGAACTTCTTTAAAAAGACATTCGTAAAAATCAGCATCTGATAAATTACAATTCACATAGTCGACTTCTTTCATACTTGAAAAACTAAAATTACTGTAACGTGCTTCGCAATCCTCGAATAATATGTGACTCATTTTCGAATTTGCAAAATCGGAACCCGTCAGTTTCGAGTTCGAAAACTCACATCGATGAAAGATGGCATTTTGAAAATGGACATTGGAAAAATCGCAGTTTTGAAACACAACATCCACAAATTCTGCTGTTCTTAGTTCGCTTCCTGAAAATGAAACATCTTTAAAAACAACATCATCGAAGTTGAGTCGTTCCTCTTCAGAGCCAGTTAATGTTCCGCCAGTAAAACTTGATCTTTCTATGTAGCCCTCAAAACGCCAAACATCATCAACCGATAATTCCTCGTGATTGAATGATGTTTTCGGCCGTTGACGCTTGCCTACTTTCTTTTTCGTCATCCTTATCCTCCTAACGTGTTTTCCATTCTGTATAAATAATGAATAAAATCACAACTGCAATGGCAAGAATATAAAACCAGCCTGGAACACTACTTAACATATAAATGACCCTCATTTCTCATACTATTTAGTGGCGTATATGATTGTAAAGTCAACTGTGATTTCTGGAATTCCGATACGGAGTGCTTCTTCCACTTTTTCTTCACTAGCACCCCATGTCAAAGGCGTCATGCGAATTAACTCAACAAGTAATGCCTGATCTAGCTGGAACTTATATGTAATTCGTTCCGTCTTAACAGTACTAAAATGTTCTGCAACTCGTGATGGTGGATCAGCATCTTGTTGCCGCTCGTCTTCATCATAAAATATAGCACGTAACTCTTTTAAATAATCTTTTTCTGGGACGACTTTTATAAATAAGCCATTCGATTTGAGAAGCCGGGAAAATTCAGCATAGTTGGCCGGCGATAAAATATTTAAAATGACATCAAATTGTTCATCTGCAAACGGGCAGTTGGCAAGATCTGCAACACTCCAGATGTTACCAGGATGATCCTTTGCCGCTGATAGAATTCCTTCTTTCGCAAGGTCAATTCCTACACCAGTGATATTTCGATTCAGTTTTGTCCGTATGGTCGACAAATGGGATCCTTCTCCGCACCCAGCATCGATAATTGTCGCATCAGTTGCATCTGCTAAATGCTTGGCAATGAGAGAGGTCATCAGAACTAGCGACGGCTCAAAAAAACCACTGTCGATCACTATTTTCCTGGCTTCGAAGAGGGTCTTATCATATTTTGTTGCATGGCCGCCCGAAGTTAGATTCACATAGCCTTGTTTCGATAGATCAAACGAATGGTTTTCCTTGCAGACAAGTCTGGTCTTATCGATAAGTTCTAGTCCCTCTCTGCAAACTGGACAACTGAATAAATGGGCGTTGTTTTCAATTACCATAGCATTCATCATTTTTTTAGATATCATCATTTCTTTTTCTCCGTTCATAGTTGTCTCTCTAGTATACATTTTGTGGACCGCTATAGGAAATCCTTAGTGGGAAAGGTTTCCGCTATAAATCTCAGCCTGATTCGGGTTATACTATTATAAAGGAGTTTACACTTATGAGAAGACTATTTCTTTTACTCTTAGTCATTGGCACAATTTATTTTATAAAACCGCTTTGGGAAGAACCGGTCTCAAAGTATGTTGACCTTTCATTTCTAACACCGATTGATGAAAAGGTTGAGACTTTCTTAACTAGCGAATCTTTCCATTCTGCAATTGACTCATTAAATAATACGGTCGATAAAGCTTATTTTTTCTTATCTTCAAAAACTGCCGGTACAGATGTACTTGAAGACCCTGTTGATAAACCTCAATTAGACAAACCTGTAAATAGCAAACTTGCGATTTATAATATAGAACTTGGAACTTCAGAAACAGACGTCCTAGAAATATTAGGTGAACCAAACCGACAGTCATTGAATGAATACGGAGCCACCTGGAATACATATCACGATGGCTACCATAATTTCATGATGCTTTCATATGATACCAACAAAAAGGTGAATGCCATTTATACGAATGATGATTTAATTTCTTCGGAGATTGGTATTGAATACGGTTCTTCTAAAGAGGTTGTACGTGAAACTTTTGGCAAGCCACTAACAGAAATTCGCAAAGGCTTAAATGTATATATCTTACAAGACAGTGAAGAATTCGACATGTTTGAAGTAGACGGTATGTACGCTTATGTCTTTTATGATTTACATAAAAACGACACCGTGACAGCGATGCAACTTGTTTCTACTTCTTTAGAACGGAAAAAAACCGGCATGTACGCCGGCGGAGATCAATCACTTCGAAACGGGTTCGAAGTCCAATTATTCGACTTAACAAATGCTTCACGAGTCAGAAATGGTCTCGGTGCGCTTGAATGGGATGACCAATCTGCCGATACCGCTAGGAAACATAGCATCGATATGGCTGATAAAGATTACTTCAGCCATGACAACTTAGAAGGTCAATCCCCTTTCGACCGCATGGAAGAAAACGGCATCAAGTTTCGAGGGGCAGGAGAAAACCTTGCATATGGTCAAACAAGTAGTATTTTCGCGCATGAAGGTTTGATGAATTCAAAAGGCCACCGTGATAATATCTTACAAGATTTATATAGCCATCTCGGCACAGGGGTAGCTTTCAATGAAAAGTCAACGCCGTTTTACACGGAAACTTTCTTATTAAAATAATTTACTTGAGCATATCTGCTGTAATTGCCGCACATGCAATCCGTGCACCGGAATTACCTGCTGGATCTGTTTCGTAATCGTCTGCTTCTTCATGAATGACGAGCGCGCTACCATCATCGTCTAGGATTGAATGCTCCACACCTTGCTTTAGTGTAATATCCGTTAAATGTAAGCGAACATTCACCTGTCCCTCTTCGTCAACTTCTAGATTAGGTAAATCACCTAAATGGAAACCTTTCGGATTATCAAATCCATGCTCTTTACTAGTCGGGTTAAAGTGTGCGCCCGCTGACTCAAATGTTGGCGGTGTACAGACGCCTGTTTCATGAATATGCGTACCGTGGAAACCTGGTGCAAGTCCCTCAGCCCGGATATCAATCGTTAAACCCTTACCATTCTCTGTAAATATTACATGTCCAATTTCTTCCCCGTCAATATTCACGATTGGGGTTTCTAGGCTTTCCACTTTCTCTCCACTGACTGGTAGTTTTGTTTCCTTTTGAAAACAACCCGACAAGACAAATAATAGACAACTGCTTATAAACAATAGCAATATACGTTTCAATAGAACTCCTCCTTAAAATACTTTCATTTTGTTAGGATGTCCTATTTTCCATTAAAATATTCGTATAATAAAAGCGACTCTCCTTTAAGGATTGAGTCGCTTTTTTTCAATCTAGAAATAGTTTTTCTAATTCGAGGGGAACGATGGCGTTTCCATCTTTATAAACACGCATATTCCCACCAGAAATTTCGTCTATCAGCATGATTTCGCCAGTTTCACCGTTTCGACCAAATTCCAGCTTGATATCATAGAGTTCGAGTCCTTTAGCAGCGAGCTCATCTTTAACAATTCCCGATACTTGTTTCGTTAACTTTTCAAGTGTTGCATATTCCTCAGTTGTTAAAAGACCGAGTTGGTTCAGCGCGTCTTGATTGATAGGTGGATCATTTCGCTCGTCATCTTTTAATGTCACTTCAACAAAAGCGTCTAAGGATTGGCCTTCTTCGCAATACGCTCCGAATCTTTTAAGAAAGCTTCCAACAGCCCGGTACCTGCAAATCACTTCAAGTCCTTTTCCAAATGCGACCGCAGACTTTACTGTCATTGAGACATCCTCGAGATCTGCATCTACATAATGCGTCGGAATGCCTTTTTCAATTACTTTCTCAAAAAAGTATTTTGACATACGCAGTCCAGATTTTCCTACACCTTCTATCGTCAATCCAACCTGGTTCGCACCTGGATCAAACACGCCGTTTTCACCTGTTACATCATCTTTAAATTTTAAGAGAACATTTCCACCGTCCAAATGATAGACGTCCTTTGTTTTGCCTTTATAAATGAGTTCCATTCCCTCGTCCCTTTCCGTCCAACTTTATTCTTATAGTTCTAGTATAAAGCAATTTCACGGGAAGAAAAAGAAATGTGTAGGTTTTCCAGTGGAAATCGATATTCGTGAACACTACGATTGATCAAAAACCAATTTTCTCCGTCTTACTTGATGCAGGTCAAGGATTCATTACCAAAACCGTCTTATGATGTATATAGAAAGTAAATACTCTATTGGAGGATGAGATAAATGAAAAAAGCAGTATTTGGTTTAGAACCGTTGAGCTGCCCAACTTGTATTAAGAAGATCGAAAACACTGTTGGAAAAATGGATGGTGTGCAGGAAGTTAAGGTATTATTTAATTCCAACAAGGTCCGTGCACAATTTGATGAAGATATTGTGCAGGCGAAGCAGATTCACAAAGTTATTACGAAACTCGGCTATCCAGTTATATCGCAAAAAGTTTCATAAAGATTATTCGCTTACTTGATGCAGGTCAAGGATTCATTACCAAAAGCGTCTTATGATGGATATAGAAAGTAAATAACCTATTGGAGGATGAGGAAAATGAAAAAAGCAGTATTTGGTTTGGAACCGTTAAGCTGTCCAACTTGTATTAAGAAGATCGAAAACACCGTTGGAAAAATGGATGGTGTGGAAGAAATAAAAGTCTTGTTTAATTCCAACAAGGTTCGTGCTCGTTTCAATGAAGATATTGTGCAGGTGGAGCAGATTCATGAAGTCATTACGAAGCTCGGCTATCCAGTTGTATCTCAAAAAGTTTCCTAACTATAGAAAGGTGGGAATATCATGAACGCAAGACGCACATCCCAAATTACTGCGGTGACCGGTATTCTTCTTGCTATTGCATTTGGCCTCCATTTCGGGGGCCTTCACGAATGGCGTCAAGGTACGCTCATTGCGGCGACGATTATTGCAGGCATACCAATTGCTATAAAAGCATTTCAAGCATTACGAATGAAAGCTTTCAGTATTGAACTTCTTGTCACAATCGCAGTTGTCGGTGCTCTTTTCATCGGCGAATACGTGGAATCTGCAGCCGTCACATTTCTCTTCCTTTTCGGGGCATTCCTCGAAGCGCGTACGCTCGAAAAAACACGTTCTTCCCTTCGCTCTCTTATTGACATGGCACCGCAGGAAGCGACTGTCATGCGAGGAGGAGAAGCGGTTACGATCTCAGTGGATGACGTGGAAAAAGGTGACCGCGTTATCATTCGTTCCGGTGAGAAAGTTGCGATTGACGGGGCAATCGTTTTGGGTAAAGCTTCATTAAACGAAGCTGCTATTACCGGCGAATCCGTTCCAGCAACTAAGTCCATCGACGACCGCGTATTTAGCGGAACGATTGTCGACAACGGATTCATCGAAGTTATTGCCGATAAAGTTGGCGATGATACAACGTTTGCACGCATTATCGAACTTGTCGAAGATGCACAAGAAGCTAAATCTAAAACACAAAAATTTTTAGATCGATTCGCAAACGTTTACACACCGTCTATTGTCATCTTATCCGTACTCGTTTACATCTTCACACGTAATATTGAAATGACACTGACCTTCCTCGTTGTCGCATGTCCTGGTGCACTCGTTATTTCCGCACCTGTCTCTATCGTTGCAGGTATCGGTAACGGCGCACGAAACGGTGTGCTCGTTAAAGGCGGAGACATTATGGAAACCCTCGCCAAAATCGACACCGTAGTTTTCGATAAAACAGGAACGCTCACAAGAGGACGTCCTGAAGTGACAGACATTCATACATTTTCAAGCGATGAAAATGACCTGCTTCGTATCGTCGCGGAAGCTGAAATGATTTCTGAACATCATCTTGGGCAAACAATTGTGAAGGAAGCTCGAAAACGCGGAATTCCTCTATTGAATGAACCTGAGAATGCAGAAGTTATTGAAGGAAATGGTATCCAAGCGCAAATCGAAGGTAAACTTCTCACGATTGGAAATCGCAAATTGATGGCAGCGAATGGAATCAATGTGGAGGATGCAGTTGATAGTTATGCTGTGAAGCGCGAAAAACTTGGCAACACTGCAATTTTTGCAGCAATAGACGGTGTCGTTGCAGGGATATTCTCCATTGCAGACCAAATTCGACCAGAGGCTCAAGGCGCATTGAATGAACTTCGGGCCAGTGGCGTAAAACAGATTATCATGCTTACTGGTGACAATCGCCATACAGCAGAACTTGTTGGTAAACAACTAGGATTAGATGGGGTTCATGCAGAATTACTACCAGAAGACAAAGTCGCCATGATTCAAAGATTGAAAGACGCAGGCCACAAAGTTGCAATGGCTGGGGACGGTATTAACGACGCACCTGCAATCGCAACTGCGGATATAGGACTTGCGATGGGAGAAGGCGGCACAGATATCTCAATGGAAACAGCTGATGTCGTCTTGATGGCCGACCGACTCGATCAATTCTCACACGCTTACTCGCTAGCCAAAGCAACCATTCGAAATATGAAACAAAACACATATTTCGCAGTTGGCACAGTTGTCCTTCTTCTCGCCGGCGTTCTCTTAGGAAAAGTGTTTCTCGCATCCGGTATGCTCATCCATGAATTGAGTGTACTCCTCGTTATTCTAAACGCGGTGCGATTAATACGGTATACTAAAAAGCAAGTAGATGTTAAACAGCCGGTGCCGATTTTACAGACAGAATGAATTGGGGGGGACAATTGATGGGCAACAATCAATGCGAACATCATGCAGAAGGTACAGTTGAGATGCAGAAAATGTGCATCTCAATTGTACCGATATTCAACCATTTAGATGCGAATGAAATGAGCGAGATTGTAAAGGAGACCAACTCTGTAAAACATCCTCGCGGTCATACAATCTATCACGCTGGGGATACTTCCGACGGATTATATATCGTCCACAAAGGCCGCGTGAAAATTTATCGTTTATCCGAGACAGGCAAAGAACAACTGGTTCGGATTTTAGGTCCAGGCGATTTTACAGGCGATCTATCACTGTTCACGGAATCGGTTCATGATTCTTATGCAGAAGCAATGGAATCCGTTGAACTATGCGTCATGAGTCGGAATAACTTTCAACAGTTCATCTTAAAATATCCGGCGATTTCGCTGAAAGTTCTTAGTGAGTTTTCTAGAAGATTAGCAAAAACTGAAAAACAAGCGGCAAATATTGCGATGGAAACTGCTGAAACACGCATTGCCATGTATTTGGCAGAGGTTGCCGATGAAACGCTGAGTAAGACGATAACACTACCAATGAGTCGAAAAGATCTCGCTTCACATCTTGGGACAACTCCCGAAACAGTCAGTCGAAAACTTGCCGACTTTGAAGATGCTGGCTGGATTAGACAACTAAATCATCGTGACATTGAAATTATTGATGTAGATGCATTGCTACTTTTATAATATATAAAAGCCATAAATTATCCATATCACACGGATAATTTGTGGCTTCAGTATTTCCTTTTTAAGTTACAATTTCGTCTTCCAAGTTCCGCCATAAATGATGTGCTTCCCTGGCAATATGCTCTAACAGATTTGGCGGAGCAGTAGTTACGGCGGCACAGGCTTTGATAAGCTCACTTAGTTCCAACTTAAATGCTTCCAACGCCTTCGCCTCTTTAATTACCATTTGGTTAAACGTATTTAAGACGGGTGAAATTTTATTACGTGGACGCCGTATCATTGTTTTAAGCGATATTGCTTGAAGCATCAAATTCTCGAATTTCTTCGTCATCGCTCTAACTTCATCATGGAGTTGGTAGTTTGATGCATCTACGTAATGACTGATAAAGATTAAATGGTCTACCATTTGCCTTAACCAGAAATTACTTTCATGAATTGTTGCCTCAGCAGGTGTTACATAGGCATTTTCCTCAATTAGTTCAAAAACTCTTTGGCCTTCTTCCGCCTCCCGTATCATGTGATCGAGGAGCGAAACTGGTGTTGAAATAATAACATCACACCGTAGTGCTTTGTCCATTGTATGGACGAGTAAATCGTGGAATTCATGCGTAGAACTTTTGGCTTCGTCAATTAATAATCCGATGTCACCGGTCTTTGATTCTGCTTGTTTATATACCTTTCCCATCCGCTTTATCATCTGTTGATTTGCCCGAGCTAACTCCAATTCATGATGGCTAATTTCCCTGTCGAAAAATTCCCCATGCTCAAAGTTATTTCGCACCCAAAAATCGATGATCCCATAGGTATCTCGATCGTAATTATCCGTGTACGTCAAAATCCTACCCCTCTCGTGTTAATGACAGCAACCTATACTATGCTGGGCATTAAACATTGGTTCGGAGGGAATCCGGTAAACTATATTTTCTGGATATTTTAATTTATAATGGACATATACTGAAAAAGAGAAACCCTTATGCATTTCTCCCACATCCTCTACCGTCAGGGTGGCGGTTGTCAAAGTGTTTTATTTACTTCGCGAACCACCCCTTTGCTTGCGACGGCGCGGGGTGGTTTTCTTGTTCTCTAATATGATTAACGACTTTCACGGTAAATCCTCCATTCAAAACGTAAAGATATCTTTACATATACTATAAAAAAATGCGCCGTTATGTATCTTTCGACAAACGCAGTGACTTCACGATAAAATACCCCATCGAACCAAAAATAATAAGTAAAAATACAGGCAAAAACCAAACCCCTAATGAATCATGTTCTCCAATAGCAACTTGAATGCCTTTCCAAGTCAAATAGGAAAATAAGAGGACACTTTCATTTTTTAATACATTCAAAAGCAGACGACTATTCAAATATTGTGCCCGTGCATTATTCTTCGTTAAATTTCGATAGTTATGCACATGCGGAAACTTTTCCAAAACCGTCATTCCAATCCACATCAAAAGTGCTGTTATGGGTAAAATAAGTATCTCGCCTTTGCCGCCCCAACGATCGACTTCTCCTGCAGCATTATAATGCGCAGGAATTTCGCTCGGTATTATTGTCCATAATGAGATAAGGTATACTATCGTACCCACAAAGGCTACCAATGTAATGCCGTTAAGAAAAATCTCCAATGGCGTAATTTTCAGGTTCAATTTCGGCCTATTAGTCAATTCAAACATCCTCTCTCTCTCTACTAACTACCAAAAACTATCCGTTAAGTTTCAATAAATTGGGGAATACATAAACAGAAGAATCTATATCATTTCATGTGCTTTGAATTACATACGCCCGTGTGGCATAATAGAACAGTTACAGAAGTATACATACAGTAAAAAGGAGGTCCACGATGTTTTTTATAGAAACAAAACGAATTGCTGTCGTTATTTTCGGATCATTATTACTTGCAGTTTCCCTGAACTTTTTCTTAATCAATGCGAATGTCTATGCTAGTGGATTTGCTGGGGCTGCCCAAATCACATCAAGTGCTTTAGCAGATTATTTAAATATTAACATAAGCACCGGGATTTTATTATTACTATTTAATATCCCAGTCTTTATCTTAGGATGGTATAAAGTAGGTAAAGGTTTTACCATCTATAGCATTGTCTCCGTTATTTTCGCTACAATTTTCTTAGAAATTCTACCTGTTATTTCAGTGTCGGATGACATTATTCTAAATGCAGTTGTTGGTGGTGTTATTGCCGGTGTCGGTGTCGGAATATCTTTAAAACTAGGCGCTTCTACAGGTGGTATGGACATTGTCGCAATGGTCTTATCTCGATTACAAGACAAGCCGATTGGAACGTATTTCCTACTACTAAACGGCGTCATTATCGTTGCCGCAGGATTTCTTTATGAACCGGAAAATGCCCTTTATACAATGCTTGCGCTTTATGTAACAACGGCCGTAATCGACACAATCCATACGCGCCATGAGAAAGTAACAGCGATGATTATTACACGAAAAGCCGATGAACTGCAACAGGCTATTCACCAAAAGATGGTACGTGGAATAACGATTCTACCCGCAAAAGGGGCTTACTCGAAAGAAGATAAAAACATGTTATACCTCGTCATTACGCGTTATGAATTATATGATTTGGAAACAATTATAAAAGAAGTCGATCCGAATGCTTTCACAAATATCGTACAAACTGTAGGAATTTTTGGGTTCTTTAGACGTGATGGTGAAAAAATCACTTAAGTTCAGTTCGTCAATGAAATTAACGACTAGACCAAAAAACCAAATATAAGGAACTATTTCCATAATGGTTATAGTTCCTTTTTATGTCCGATTAATCGCTCAAATTACAACAATTTCGACATATAATATTCATCAACATATTTTCCATCAATTAATAACGAGTCCCTTTTTGTTCCCTCAATTTCAAAGCCCATTTTCTTATACAAAGCAATTCCAGCAATATTGTGGGTCATAACGGTTAACTCTAATCGATGAATACTTTGTTGTTTCGCCCATTCCTCCACCGCTTCAAATAACCTTGCACCTACACCTTTTCCACGTTGATTTCCACCAACACCGACCGCAATATATACAGAATGTTTGACCCGTGTTGGATTCCCACCTATCGCAAATAAATAGCCAATGATATCTCCATTTTCTTCCGCGATTAGAATTGTTCATGACCTTTCTTTTCTTACTGATTCAATTCGTTTTTTCATCTGTTCACATGATATTTTTCTTTCTCCAGGCTCAAATAACATAAAGTAAAACTTCAATCCGTGGGTTGTTCTTTCCCACGGATTGTTAGTTGAACCAATCGGGCTTTTACGGGC
>NZ_JBYHFO010000012.1:0-98583 GCF_057669865.1 Sporosarcina sp. Y1009
GAACACTTTTGCTGATGTAGTAGGAAACCCCCACTTCAAAACGGTACGTTTTAAGTGGCGGGAGGTTCATTCAAAGGTAATTGTTTGCCAGCAAAAGACCATTACCAGTTAGGTAATGGTCTTTCTTTAGGTGTGCCCGGCATGGGCTATAACTTGGTGGTGAAAGTCCACTACAGACTTGGCAGTAGGAACTGTTAGCTTAAGGCAAGGGTGTCCACCGTGAGGTGGAATCTGAAGGAAAGCCGGCGGCGAAATCCCGAACTGACGGACAGAAACTGTATATAAGGCTGAATTGGAATGGATGAGTTTGCCTAACATAACGAAGTCCAATACTGCACAAGTTCCATACAGTAAATACAGCAGTTACATGGGATGAAGGTTATAGCTCTTACCCGGGGAGGTCTCACGGACGAGTGAAATTCGGTTGAAATAAGATCTATCGTGAGAAGTCAGTAGAAGCCATAGTAGTTTCCTTACGGAAATGAAGGGTGGAACAATCTTAAATCTTGGAAAACAGGGAGGTGTAGACATCACCGCCGAAACGCAGAAAACATCGTGGTAAAAACCCAAAGATGGCTGACTATGGAGAGATAGGTTGAAAACCGAAGGGTATATAGGAGTGCGTAGGGATGTCGACATGGATATGAAAGAACAGGATGGTATCAACTTAATCGATAAAGTTATTGGAGACGGAAATCTTTGGAGTGCATATAGGAAAGTGAGAAGTAACAAAGGTGCCCCTGGGATTGACGCCATTACCGTCTATCAATTAAAAGGACATATGGAAAAAATACTTTCAATCATTAAAAAGAAAGTTGAGGGATGGTACGTACCAACCCCAGCCAGTCAAGCGAGTTGCCATACCTAAATCAGATGGGTCTAAAAGAAACTTGGGACTCCCGACAGTACTGGATAGAGTGGTGCAACAAGCTATTCTACAGGTCATTGAACCAATCATTGACCCGGAATTCTCAAAGAACAGTTTTGGTTTCCGAAAAGGTAGGAGTGCTTATCAAGCCATAAAATTGGCAGAGCAATTCTACCAAGAAGGATACCGAGTTGTGGTGGATTGTGACCTAAAGAGTTATTTCGATACGATACATCATCAAAGAGTACATGCGTACTTGGAGGAGTTCATCTCAGATAAGGTTGTTCTGAAACTGGTCTGGAAATTTCTTTGCTCAGGAATTCTTGATAAAGATATCTCTATCTCCGATGCTTGCAAATGTCTACTTGAATAAGTTAGACAGAGAACTGGAAAAGAGAGAGTATCGTTTTATCCGGTATGCGGATGACTTTGTCATCTATGTCAAAAGTAAACGTGCGGGAGAACGAGTGATGGAAAGCGTCACCCGCTTCATCGAAAACGATTTACAGCTCTCTATTCACCAGGAAAAGAGTAAAGTCCGTGGTGCAACCCTGGCAACGTTTCTAGGGTTCAATATTCAAAACCTCATGGGAAAGTTGAATGCCGACCAAGCAAGTCGGCGAAACAACGTTTTAAAATAAACTGAGGAAATTAACAATCCGCAAACGACCCGGTACAGTCTTGGAAATCATTAAAAAGATTAATCAGGTTACAGTTGGATGGATTAACTATTATGGTGTAAGCAGAATGAAGACTTTCATCCTGAAAACCCAGCAATGGTGATTTTCCAACTGTGCTAACTTGAGAAAGAAAGAGGTGCTTGCGTTGCAAATGGTTTTGATTATTTTTGCGATTAATATTGTCTATGTAACATTTTTTACGGTTCGCATGATTTTAACGTTAAAAGGGTATAGGTATATTGCAGCTAGTGTAAGTATGGTTGAAGTAGTAGTTTATGTAGTCGGTCTTGGTTTAGTCTTAGACAATCTCAACGAGGTTCAAAATCTAATTGCTTATGCCGTCGGTTATGGTTGTGGCGTGATTATTGGAACGAAAATCGAAGAGAAGATGGCATTAGGTTATATAACAGTTAATGTCATTACAAAAGACGTAGATAAACTTCTGCCGAAAATGCTCAGAGAGCAAGGATATGGTGTAACAGACTGGTCAGCAAATGGTTTAGAAGGTAACCGATCTGCCCTTCAAATTTTGACGCCGCGTAAATATGAACTAAAACTTTATACGGTTATTAAAGAATTAGATCCGAAAGCATTTATCATTTCTTATGAACCGAAAGCGATTCACGGCGGATTCTGGGTAAAGTCAATTAAGAGAGGTAAATTGTTTAAATGAAACAACAGAAATTTAAGTGGTTTGAAGTTGCTGAAAATGAGACAATCGATTCATGCCTGAAAAGGATGGAGCAAGAAGGATATACAGTTGTTGCTAAAAAGGAAGAACCTATTTTTACAAATCTAAATGGAGAAATTGTCCCGTATCGTCAGGTAATAAAGTTTAAAGGTGCTTTGAAATGAAAAGGCGAACGATTAACAACTGAACGAATTAAATGTTCGTTTTTACGTTGACGAATACGGGTTTTACTGATAAAATGGTTAAGGTAATAGAGAATCCCCATATATACTGAGGAATTGGCTTCAGTGTTTCTACCAAGACACCTTAATGTCTGGACTATGCGGGAAAGCGACTTTTGAGAAATAGTAGCGAGAGGTGTGTGTCCGTATGAATGAGTACAGTCATCTTAACGCATATTATATATCCTCGAATGAGTCTCTTTTCATGTTTAGTGAAAAGCGGCTTGTTCGAGGTTTTTTTTGAGTAAATTAGCTGAAGTTTTTACTTTTATCTTAAAGGAGCAGATTGATAGTGGATCCTAAAATTGGCGTTATTATGGGCAGTAAAAGTGATTGGGAAACGATGAGACATGCGTGTGAAATTTTAGATGAACTTGAAGTTTCATATGAAAAGAAAGTTGTTTCAGCGCATAGAACTCCAGATTATATGTTTGAATATGCAGAACAAGCTGTAGAAAGAGGATTGTCGGTAATCATTGCTGGTGCAGGCGGAGCTGCGCATTTACCAGGGATGGTCGCAGCTAAAACTTTGCTCCCAGTAATTGGTGTACCGGTACAGTCTAAGGCTCTTAATGGCATGGATTCTCTGCTTTCAATTGTACAAATGCCGGGCGGTGTTCCGGTTGCGACAGTTTCTATCGGAAAAGCAGGTGCAACGAACGCTGGTCTTCTTGCCGCTCAAATACTTGGCATTACAGATGAAGAGTTAATGAAACGTATAGATGAACGTCGATTGAAAATGAAGGAAATGGCACTAGAAAGCAGTGGTGATTTAGTTTGAAAACAATATTACCAGGGAAAGTTATTGGAATTATTGGCGGTGGACAACTTGGGCGCATGATGGGATTAGCCGCTAAAGAGGCGGGTTTCAAAATTGCGGTACTAGATCCAACCGAGGATTCTCCGTGTGGACAAATTGCAGATTTTCGAATTGTTGCCCCGTATAATGATGTAGACGCATTACAAGAACTTGCGCAAGTAAGTGATGTAATTACGTATGAATTTGAAAATATTGATTATGAAGGCTTAAAACAGTTAAGTGAGGCAACCTATGTACCACAAGGGGCTGAACTCGTTCGAATTACACAAAATCGCATAAACGAAAAAGCGGAAATAACAGCATCTGGTGCACCAGTTGCCAACTATATTACAGCTGAAAACTTCGAAGAATTAAAAGCTGAAATTGAAAAAATAGGTTTTCCATGTATTGTTAAAACTGCATTAGGTGGCTATGACGGTAAAGGTCAAGTTAAATTGAATTCACTGGAAGATATAAGTGAAGCAGAGTCTTTATTTCAAAACTCCCCTTGTATAGCGGAGGCATTTGTTCCATTTGAAAAAGAAATTTCAGTTATTATTCAGCGTAATGCCGCTGGCGAATCGTACTGCTTGCCAGTTGCTGAAAATATTCATATGAACCATATCTTGCATGAGTCAATTGTGCCAGCACGGGTAGATGAAAGTGTTTTGGTCAAAGCTGAAGAAGCAGCCACTCAAATTGCGAATCACTTAGATATGATCGGTACGCTAGCGGTAGAGATGTTCGTGTTAAAAGATGGTGAAATTATTATTAATGAATTAGCGCCAAGACCACATAATTCAGGGCACTATTCGATAGAGGCTTGTAATGTATCGCAGTTTCATCAGCATATTCGAGCGATTTGCGGTTGGCCGTTAAGAAAACCAAAGCTATGGGAACCGTGTATCATGGTCAATTTACTTGGAGAGCATGTCGAACCTTTAAATCAGGTTGTTCATAAGTACCCTAATTGGTCAATTCATTTATATGGTAAAGCAGAAGCGAAATTGAGTCGTAAGATGGGGCATATTACGATTATGACGGATAGCATTGAATCAACACTTAAAGAAATAGAAATGGCTGGTATTTGGTCATAAAGAAATTTATCAAAGTAAATTAAACTTCATTCAGGAGGAACTAACATGACAAAAGTAAATGTATATGTAACACTTCGCGAAAGTGTTGTTGATCCACAAGGTATTGCAACTACAGATGCACTAAAATCTATGGGCTTTACTGAGGTAGGAAGTGTTAGAATCGGTAAACTAATCGAACTTAAACTTGATGAGACAACAACTGATATTGATGCGCGTGTGAAAGAGATGTGCGACAAGCTTCTGATTAATAAAGTGATTGAAGATTATCGTTATGAAATTGAGGAGGCTTGAATCCAATGAAGTTTGCTATTCTTGTTTTTCCTGGTTCAAGTTGCGACGTTGATATGCACCACGCGATAAATGAAGTACTCGGTGAAAAAGCAGATTATGTTTGGCATACGGAAGCAGATTTAGGTGGTTATGATGGAGTCATTATTCCGGGTGGCTCATCATATGGAGATTATCTTCGTCCAGGTGCGCTTGCTAAAGGTTCACCTGCCATTAGCAGTTTATTGGAATTTGCTGAAACGAATAAGCCTATTTTGGGTGTAGGGAACGGTTTTCAAATCTTAACAGAACTGCATCTTTTACCTGGTGCCTTTCTTCAAAATAAAGAACTGCTGTTTAAATCGGGTCATGCAAAACTAATTGTACAAAACAACGAAACGGTTTTTACATCAGAATACGAACAAGGTCAAGAAATTACGCTTCCTTTTGCGCAAGCATACGGAAATTACTATGTCGATGATGAAAAATTAGCTGAGCTAAATGAAAATAGACAAGTCGCGTTTACATATCAAGACGACAACGATAGTGGGAGCACGGCAAAAATTGCAGGTGTTTTAAACAAGCGAGGCAATGTGTTTGGAATCCTACCATTACCTGAGCGTGCAATTGAAGAAATTCTCGGTGGTACCGACGGATTACCTCTATTCAAGTCGATTTTGAAAGGGTGGAATGAAAACAATGTCAGCCAATCATGAACCAAGTGCAAAGCAAATTCAAGATGAAAAATTGTATCGTCAAATGGGAATGTCTGATGAAGAATTCGAACTTGCAATAAAAAGCATGGGGCGTTTACCCAACTATACTGAAACAGGGTTGTTTTCGGCTCTCTGGTCCGAACACTGTTCATATAAAAGTTCAAAGCCAGTTCTAAAGAAGTTTCCAACAACAGGCGAACGCGTTCTTCAAGGTCCTGGTGAAGGTGCAGGAATTGTTGATATTGGCGATAACCAAGCAGCAGTCTTTAAAATGGAATCACATAACTCACCGTCCGCGATTGAACCATTTATCGGTGCAGCAACTGGTGCTGGCGGGGTTTTACGTGATGTATTTTCAATGGGTGCACGTCCAGTTGCACTCGTAAATTCACTGCGTTTAGGCGATTTATCAGATGAACGTGATCGTTTCTTATTTAAAGAAGCAGTTGCAGGTATTGCGAGTTACGGAAATGGTATCGGCATTCCAACAATTGCAGGGGAAGTTCAATTTGATAATTGCTATTCAAAACGTCCACTTGTAAATGCAATGGCTGTTGGTCTTTTAAATCATGAAGATATTCAAAAAGGTGTTGCCGCAGGTGTTGGCAATACGGTCATGTACGCAGGGGCGAAGACAGGTCGTGACGGAATTCACGGTGCGACAATGTCCTCTTCCGAATTAACAGTAGAAGAAGACGGCGAGGTACCAGTCATGCAAGCAGGGGATCCGTTCCTTGAGAAACTTGTGATGGACGCATGTCTTGAACTTGTTAAATCAGATGCACTCATCGGAATACAAGATATGGGAGCAGCTGGACTTTCTTCTGCATCCGCTGAAATGGCATCTAGTGCTGGATACGGTGTCGAGATGAATTTGGACCTTATCCCTCAGCGTGAAGAGGGAATGACGGCATATGAAATGATGCTCTCAGAATCTCAAGAACGTATGTTAATGGTTGTGAAAAAAGGTCGCGAACAAGAAGTGATAGATCTCTTTGCTAAATTTGGTGTTGAAGCCGTTTCGGTTGGGACAGTTACGGATGATAAAATGCTCCGATTACTCCATAACGGTGAAGTAGTAGCAGAAGTATCAGCGGACGCCCTTGCTGAAGATGCTCCGGTTTACTATAAAGAATCAGCAGAACCAGATTACTTCAGAGAATTCCAAGCGATGGAAATGTCTGAACCAGTGGTTGACGATTTAGGCGAAACATTAAAAGCACTTTTACAACGTCCAACGATTGCGTCGAAAGAATGGGTTTATAACCAGTTTGATACGCATGTTCGTCGAAACACAGTAGTTGCACCTGGTTCATCTGCAGGCGTAATTCGGGTTGATGGTACAAACAAAGGACTAGCTATGACATCCGATTGCAACTCGCGTTATGTTTATCTTGATCCAGAAACGGGTGGAAAAATTGCAGTGGCTGAAGCAGCTAGAAATATTATTTCATCAGGTGCAGAACCGATTGCGATTACCGATTGCTTGAATTTCGGAAATCCTGATAAGCCTGAAGTATTCTGGCAGTTTGAGCAATCAGCAGCTGGAATATCAGAAGCATGTATTAAGTTAAATGCACCAGTTATCAGTGGGAACGTATCCATGTCAAATGAAGTGAACGGTGTTGCAATTTACCCAACGCCAACAATAGGGATGGTTGGTTTAGTCCATGATCTATCTCACGTTACGACGACTGAATTTAAACAATCGGGTGATGTAATATATGCGATAGGAGAAACTAAGCTTGATTTTGGTGGTAGTGAACTCCAACAAATGCAAGAAGGTAAAATTTCAGGACAAGCTCCTTCCATTGATTTAGATGTTGAAGCTTATCGACAAAAAGAACTTTTATCTGCCATTCAAAGTAATCTCGTTGAATCAGCTACAGACTTGTCAGAAGGTGGATTTGCGATAGCGCTATGTGAAAAAGCATTCGGAGCTGAGGGACTTGGTGTGGATGTAACAATATCTGGGGCGGCTGTCACTGCTTTATTCAGTGAATCACAATCACGTTTCCTTGTTTCAGTTAAGAAAGAAAATATTGAAGCGTTTGAAGCTGCAGTACAAGATTCGGTGAAAATTGGTGTTGTTACTGATACTGATCGAATTGTGATTAACGGAGAAGATACAGTACTAATTGACGGAACGGTTGAAGAGTTCCGATCTGCTTGGAGAGGGGCCATACAATGCTTGCTGAACTCAGAGGTTTAAACGAAGAGTGCGGCGTGTTTGGTGTTTGGGGTCACGAAGATGCAGCGCAGATCAGTTATTATGGTCTACACGCATTGCAACACCGTGGCCAAGAAGGCGCCGGCATTGTTACAAAGGATAGCAAAGGCCTTCATGTTCACAAAGGCGAAGGACTTGTCAATGAAGTGTTTTCCGGCGATGAAATAACCACCTTGACGGGAAACGCAGCAATAGGGCAAGTGCGATATTCATCGGAGAACGGACGTGGAATTGAAAATGTTCAACCACTTGTTTTTCGTTCAACGACGGGCAGTCTATCGGTTGCACATAACGGGAATATTGTGAATGCAGCAGAACTTCGAGAGCATCTGGAACGCCAAGGGAGTATTTTTCAAACGAATTCAGATACAGAAGTACTCGCTCATTTAATTAAAAGAAGTAATGGGTCGCCTAGACAACGGGACCGCGTGAAAAAAGCACTTGCCATGTTAAAAGGTGCCTTTGCGTTTGTCATTTTGACTGAAGATGGATTAATGATTGCACAGGATCCGAATGGTCTTCGTCCTTTGTCACTTGGGAAAATTGGGGATGCGTGGGTAGTTGCGTCTGAAACATGTGCGTTTGATATTATTGGTGCGGAAAGTGTTCGTTCCGTTGAACCAGGAGAACTCATTATTATTAATGATAAGGGTCTTCATTCGGAACGGTTCGCGCCAGCCGCTGATTCAGCGATGTGCTCGATGGAATATGTTTATTTTGCACGGCCGGATTCAGATATTGATGGTATTAATATTCACTCGGCGCGAAAACGTTGTGGTAAACAGCTTGCACGTGAAGTGAAAATTGAAGCGGATGTCGTTACAGGTGTACCAGATTCAAGTATTTCTGCGGCGATTGGTTTTTCTGAGGAAAGTGGAATTCCGTATGAACTTGGATTAATCAAAAGCCGTTATGTAGGTCGTACATTTATTCAACCGTCACAGGAGTTACGCGAACAAGGTGTCAAAATGAAGCTTTCTCCAGTGCGACAAGTTGTGAATGGAAAACGGGTTGTTATGGTAGATGATTCGATTGTACGCGGGACAACATCAAGACGAATTGTGAAGTTATTAAAAGAAGCTGGGGCTACAGAAGTCCATGTTGTGATTGCATCGCCTCCGCTTGTTAGTCCATGTTTTTACGGTGTTGATATTAGTACGGATTCAGAATTGATCGCGACAAATCGTTCGATTGAAGAAATTCGTGAATTAATAGAAGCGGATTCGCTAACATTTTTATCCCCGGAAGGCATGCTCGAATCGATTGGGCGACCGGATAATACGAAAAATTGCGGGCAATGTCTGGCGTGCTTTACGGGCGAGTATCCGACTGAAATATATTCAAATACAGTTTTGCCACACGAAAAAGAATTTGTTAGATAGGGGGCTTTTCCATGTCGAATGCTTATGAAAAAGCGGGAGTCAATATTGAAGCGGGTTATGAATCGGTTGAGCGTATGAAATCCCATGTTGCGCGCACGGGTCGAAAAGGAGTCGCAGGTACTTTTGGCGGCTTCGGCGGAATGTTCGATTTGTCGGCACTTGATTTTAAAGAGCCGGTACTAATCTCCGGTACAGACGGTGTTGGTACGAAATTGAAATTAGCTTTTATGGCTGATAAACACGATACAATCGGTATTGATTGTGTCGCGATGTGTGTGAATGATATCGTGGCACAAGGTGCGGAGCCGTTATACTTCCTTGATTATATTGCGCTTGGAAAAGCAGTACCTGAAAAAGTTGAAGACATTGTAAAAGGGATTGCGGACGGCTGTGTTCAGTCGGGTGCAGCATTGATCGGTGGAGAAACGGCTGAGATGCCTGGACTTTACGACGAAAATGAATACGATCTTGCCGGTTTTGCAGTTGGCGCTTGTGAAAAAAGTGATGTTGTAACAGGCGATAAAGTAGTCGCGGGCGATGTATTAGTTGGGATTGCTTCAAGTGGGATTCACTCGAACGGATTTTCACTCGTTCGTAAAATTGTCCTTGAAGATGAAGGTTATGAAATTGATAGCTTAATCGCAGGGTATGAAGAACTTGGAACGGTTGGGAATGCGCTTCTTGAACCAACGAAAATCTACGCAAAGCCTGTAATGGATATGCATAAACAACTTGAAATCCATTCAATGGGACATATTACGGGCGGTGGGTTCTTTGAAAACCTTCCACGTATGTTACCTGATGGACTTGCAGCAGAGGTTGAACTTGGTTCGTGGGAATCTTTGCCAGTGTTTAAAATGCTAAAAGAAAAAGGCGCTCTTTCTGATAAAGATCTATATAGCGTATTTAATATGGGCATTGGATTTGTCATTGCTTTACCTGCAGAAGATGCTGAAAAGGCATTACAAATCGCAATGGAACATGGTGAAAAAGCGTTCAAAATTGGTCGTGTGATTGCAGGAGAAGGCGTCGTGTTTAACGGCGAGCATGACGGGAGCTTAGCTTAATGACACGGAAAACAAAAATTGCTGTATTCGCTTCTGGGAGCGGAAGTAATTTTGCAGCAATCGAAGAAGCCTGCAGAAACGGTGAATTATCTGCAGAAATTGCTTTAGTTGTGACGAATAAGCCTGAGGCGTATATCGTAGAACGCGCGCAAAAAGCCGGTATTCCAGTGGCAGCGTTTCGTCCTAAAGAATACACGTCTAGAGAATCATATGAAACAGCTATTCTCGACGTACTTCATGAAGCAGGGGCGGAATGGCTTGTGCTAGCAGGCTATATGCGGCTTGTTGGGCACACGCTTCTCGCTGCCTACTCATCGCGAATCGTCAATATTCATCCTTCGCTTCTGCCTTCTTTTCCTGGAAAAGATGCTATCGAACAGGCGATTGAACATGGTGTAAAAGTTACAGGAGTTACCGTTCATCTTGTCGATGAAGGAATGGATACCGGACCGATTCTCGCGCAACATGCAGTGGAAGTTGTTGACGGGGATGTTGAAAAGACGGCCGAAGCCATTCACGCTGTTGAACATTTCTTATATAAAGATACATTGAGTGAATTGTTCAGTCGGTCGTGAAATAGGATGCGTCATAAGTCACGACTTGCAAGCAAATTTTAAAACTACTAATTTTATACAAAACGGAGGGTTTTATTCGTGAAAAAACGTGCACTGCTAAGCGTGTCGGACAAAAGCGGGATTTTGGAATTTGCAAAAGCGCTAGAAAGTCTCGGCTATGAATTATTATCTACAGGTGGAACGATGAAACATTTGGCGGACAACGGCGTTGCAGTAACAGCTGTTGACGAAGTGACGGGATTCCCTGAAATTATGGAAGGACGCGTGAAGACGCTTAACCCACTAATTCACGGTGGATTACTTGCAAAACAAGATGATCCTGCTCATCAAGCACAAATGAAAGAGCACGGAATTCAGCCGATTGATATCGTTTGTGTTAACTTGTATCCGTTCAAAGAAACAATTTCAAAACCAGATGTTTCGACTGAAGATGCAATTGAAAATATCGATATCGGCGGCCCAGCAATGCTGCGCGCATCTGCGAAAAACCATGCATATGTAACGGTGATTGTCGATGCAACTGATTACGAGCAAGTTCTTGAAGAAATAAAGGCAGACGGCAAAACGACGAACGAAACGCGCAGACGTCTTGCGGCGAAAGTTTTCCGTCACACAGCGGCTTATGATGCACTGATTGCAAGTTTCTTAACAGATCTTGCAGGAGAAGAATTCCCGGAACAAGTGACTTATACATACGAATTAAAACAACCACTTCGTTACGGTGAAAATCCGCATCAAAAAGCAGCGTTTTACAGTCGTCCACTTGGTTCGGACTTCTCAATTGCGTATGCAGACCAGTTACACGGTAAAGAACTTTCGTACAATAATATTCAAGATGCGAACGCTGCAATTCAAATTGTTAAAGAATTTGATATTGCCGCGGCAGTAGCTGTTAAACATATGAATCCATGCGGTGTTGGTACTGGTGAAACAATCTTCGACGCTTTTAATAAAGCATACGAAGCAGATCCAATGTCCATTTTCGGTGGTATTATTGCCTTAAACCGTGAAGTAGATGCGACAACTGCGGAGAAATTATCAGGGATATTCCTTGAAATTATCATTGCGCCATCTTTCACAGAAGATGCCATTGAAATTCTAACGAAGAAGAAAAACATTCGTCTTCTCACAATTTCTTTTGAGCAAAACAAAAAGGACAGCTGGAATACAGTTTCTGTTGAAGGCGGATTATTAATGCAAGAACCTGATGCATTCGGATTTGCTGATGCAGATATTCGTGTTGCGACAGACCGTGAGCCGACGGAAGCAGAGTGGGAAGCGATGAAACTTGGCTGGGCAGTTGTGAAACATGTGAAATCTAATGCGATTGTTGTTTCGGATGATCATATGACGCTGGGCGTTGGTGCGGGGCAGATGAACCGTGTTGGTGCAGCGAATATTGCACTTACCCAAGCGGGCGAGCGTGCAAAAGGTGCAGCACTTGCATCCGACGCATTTTTCCCGATGGACGATACAGTCGAAGCGGCAGCAAAAGCAGGCATCACGGCAATTATCCAACCGGGCGGCTCTGTAAAAGATGAAGACTCAATTAAGAAAGCAAACGAATACGGGATTACAATGGTAATGACCGGCGTTCGTCATTTCAAACACTAAGGAGGGATCTGCATTGAAAGTACTCGTTATCGGGAGCGGCGGTCGTGAGCATGCGATTGCCAGACAGTTCAATGTCTCCCCTTCAGTTAATAAAGTATTTGTTGCACCTGGTAATGATGGCATGAAAAGCGATGCTGAATGTGTAAAGATTAGCGCGACAGATTTCGAAGCACTGGCTTCATTTGCGAAGGAAAACGATATTGATTTAACATTTGTCGGTCCTGAACAACCTTTAGCAGAAGGAATCGTTGATTATTTTGCTGAACGTGGATTACAAGCCTTTGGACCGACGAAAGCGGCGGCGCTAATCGAAGGAAGTAAATCATTCGCGAAAGAACTTATGGAGAAATATAATATTCCGACAGCTGGTTACGGAACATTTACAGATGCGGAAGAAGCGAAAACATTCATCCGTGAAAAAGGTGCGCCGATTGTCGTCAAAGCAGACGGTCTGGCAGCTGGAAAAGGTGTAATTGTTGCGATGACGCTTGAAGAAGCGCTGAATGCTGTGGACGACATGATTGGCAATCAAAAATTCGGAGAATCCTCATCGCGTGTTGTTGTCGAGGAGTTCCTAGACGGCGAAGAGTTCTCGTACATGTCGTTTGTCCACGCAGGACAGATTTATCCAATGGTCATTGCGCAAGATCATAAACGTGCATATGACGGCGATAGAGGACCGAATACAGGTGGAATGGGTGCCTATTCACCGGTTCCACAAATTTCACAAGAAGTTGTGGATGAAGCCTATGATAAAGTCGTCGTTCCGACAGTTGAAGCAATGGCAGCGGAAGGGACTCCATTTACAGGGATTTTGTATGCAGGTTTAATCCTCACTGAAGATGGTCCTAAAGTGATTGAGTTTAATGCACGCTTCGGCGACCCAGAAACACAAGTCGTTCTACCACGTATGGCATCTGATTTTGGTGAATTTATGGCAGCACTCATGGCGAGTAAACCATTCGACTTAAAATGGAATAAGGATGCAATGCTAGGCGTTGTTGTTGCTTCCGATGGTTATCCTGAAGACGTTGTTAAAGGCAATGTATTACCAAACTTAGACGTACTTTCCGAACGAGGATTAGATGTTTTCCATGCGGGAACGAAATTGCATGACGGAAACTTTGTCGGAAACGGTGGCCGCGTCATTCTAATTACAGCAAAAGCAAGCACTTTAAAAGAAGCACAGAAAAATGTATATGATGGTTTATCACAGCTGAAATGGGACGGGTTTTTCTACCGTACTGATATTGGCTGGCGAACCTTTGAATAAATCAAAGTCCACTCTCTCGATTATCGAGAGAGTGGATTTTTTTCATTGAAGGAAGGTTTAGAAAATACAGTTGCAGGATTTTCTGGGACATCTATACTTATAGATAATGCGATTATGGAAAGGTGAATAAATAATGGTCTTGAAATTCAATAATGTAGAGAAAAGATTGGGTGACTCACTCATTTTTCCTGCATTTAACCTACATATTAATGGAAGCCAAGTAACAGCCATTCATTCAAGTTTGAATGTACGAAGTACGCTTTTGCAGATGTTAACTCAAAAAATCCCTGTAGTAATGGGTGAAATATTGATAGGCAATATCAAAATGTCAAAAGTAAATCTTTCTGAAATCGGATTTTCATTTCTTGATGAGGGGCTGTATGAACGTTTAACAGTTGAGGAACATCTTAAATTATACCGTGACCTATACAGTTCGAGCGTGTCGATTCCGTCGATACTACGAAACGTTCATCTTGAAGAAAAACGAAGTATTAGGGTGAAAAAACTCTCTTATTCTGAACAAAAACGAATATTATTCGCGAAGCTCCTCATTCAAAATCCAGAATTGTTCATCTTTGAAGAACCTGACCAAAATGTCGATTTTGAAACACAACGTATTTTTATGTTAATCGTTGAACAACTGCGAAATGCAGGAAAAAGCGTGCTGCTCCTCACGAGTAATATGGAGAGCGCAATTACAATAGCAGACCAGGTATTTAAATTGGATGAGAATGGTTTGCAGGAAATACAAATGGCAAATGAATCTGAAAAAGAAGAATCCGAGAATCAGCAAAGTGATGAAATATCTCAAGAAGAGATTCAACCCGTTCGTTTTGAAAAAATCCCGACGAAAGTGAACGATAAAATTGTTCTATTTGATCCACCTGAAATTGATTATATTGAAAGTAACGATGGACAGACATTTTTACATATTAAGGGAGAAGAATTTCCCACGACATTTACATTAAATGAGCTCGAAAACCGCCTTCAGCATTTTGGTTTTTTTCGCTGTCATCGATCGTATATTGTGAACCTCCAAAAAGTTCGGGAGGTCATTACATGGACCAGAAATAGTTATAGTCTTGTTTTGGATGACGAGGAAAAATCGTCAATTCCGCTTTCAAAATCAAAAATGGGCGAATTAAAAGCGATGTTGGGCCTAAAATAAGCACCATTCACCCCTAAAAAGGCTCTTTTCATCGAAAATATGCTGTCATTCCTATAAAAAGAGCTTAATCTGAAGTTGGAAGTAGAAATCAGAAAAAAGCATTTTCAGGAGGAATAGCAATGGAAAATATTATCGAAGTAGAGAATTTAGAAAAAATATTTGCAAATCAAACCGCACTTGAAGACGTAAATTTCCATGTTAAAAAAGGAGAAATTTTCGGCTTCTTAGGTCCGAGTGGTTCTGGAAAAACGACAACAATTAAAATATTGACAGGTCAATTAAACCAAACAAGTGGAAAAGCAACGGTCTTCGGAGAACCTGTTTCAGGAATGAAAAAAGGAGAGTCCAGAAAGAAAATCGGTGTACTCACCGATAATAGTGGTCTATATAGTAGGCTATCAATTTTTGATAACTTGAAACTGTACTGTGAGCTTTATGAAGTACCATTAAAACGGATTGACGAAGTATTAGCGATTGTGAATTTGGAAAATGAAAAGAAAAAGGTTGTTTCAAAATTGTCGAAAGGTATGCTTCAGCGTGTGATCCTTGCACGGACACTGTTACATGAACCTAAGTTGTTATTCTTAGATGAACCAACGTCTGCACTTGATCCTGTAAATTCACAACATATTCATAATGGACTCCGTGAATTGAATGCACGGGGAACAACGATTTTCCTGACGACACATGATATGAATGAAGCAGAGCTGCTCTGTGACCGGGTTGCATTTTTAAATAAAGGACAAATTCGTTTGATGGATGAACCAGGAAAACTTAGAAAACAATATTCAGATTCTACGGTAACTGTTGAACTGAAAAATGAGGAAAAAGTTGTGCTGCAGACAACAGCAGAAGGTGCACAGCAAATGTTTGATTATATGTCATCGAATAACGTTGTAGCCATTCATTCAAACGAACCAACTTTAGGCGATATTTTTGTCGAAGTGACAGGGAGGAAATTATCATGAACTTTTCAATGAAACGTGCAAATGCAATACTTCAAAAGGACTTCAAGGATATATCAAGAAACTCAGCTGTTTCGGTAACAGCACTTATGCCACTCATTTTGGCCTTTATCTATGGGAAAATGGGCGATATGACGATTGATGCACATTATATGATTATTAATTTTACGTTGGTAACAGTTGGTTCATTTGTTCAATGTAGTCTAATTGCAGAAGAGAAAGAGAAAAACACACTTCGTGGATTAATGCTTTCACCTGCTTCGACGTTGGAAATACTCGGTGGAAAAAGTTTATTAAGCATAATCGCTTCTATAATTATTGTCTTATTCGGAATTATGTTGACGGGATACCAGCCAGAGAATGTTGTCGTTATAGCTGTTGCAATCTTATTCACTTCTTTCTTTTTCATAGGTTTGGGGACGCTTCTTGGGTTACTCGCTAAATCAGTGATGGAAGCGTCTGTAATTGTTTTACCCTTTATGTTTATATTCGGCTTTGGCTCGATGTTCTCAATGTTTGCTGACAAATATCCAATTCTAAAAGTGATGGATTATACACCAAACGCACAGCTTGTAATCCTTGCAAAGAAGGTTGAAAGTGGTGTTGGTATAGTTGAGGTATTACCGAGTTTTGGAATTATTGCGCTTTGGATTATCGTAATTGCACTCATAACCATTACTGTTTTTAAAAAGCGAATGACAGACTAACCCTGAAAAACACACCTATGATTATTTTAAGTATTTCATTTGCAAGTCTTATTCAATGTTAAACCCAATTTCGGGATATTTGCGGACCGATTCGTCCATTATATCCTTGCGCGATACTCTTGTCGCACGATAGCTAGTTAAATAAAGAGATTCCACAAACGTTGTGATCAACGTCTGTGGAAACTCTTTTTGTTCAAGCTATTTATTGTTCGTTATCTTATTTTTCCTACTGGATAGTAAATAGCCAACCGAAAATATAATGATCGTCGCTACTAGAAGGAGAATGCTTCCTGTTTGGACCGTGATACTTGGATTATTGAACAATGCGGAAAACTCTCCGTTGGTGACCTTGCTGATATTCAAATACGTAAACGGGGAAAAGTGAACCTTACTGTCCAGCAATTCAGTACTTCCGATATAACCAATAACCGCTAGTAAAATCGTCGTTGCAAAAACACCCATCTGACTTTTTATAAATAACGAGAAAAGGAAAGATAAGCTAATCAAAAACATTAAAATGCAAAGGAACAATGCTATACTTTCCATCAAGTAATCTCCCAATGGAATAAAATGTCCTCCGCCTTCTGATGTTCTTACCCCTGTATACTCTGTAGTTTCCATTAGGTGTTCGCTTACATATCGTAAAACTGGATAGTTCCAATCTCCAAAACGATTGAACACTGTTCCGACGAGGATAACTAGGCCAAATAAACCAATGCTACTTATGAGTGCAAAAATTGTTGCAAAAATTCCTTTACCCAAAAATATTTTTTTCTCGGCAATTGGTTGTGTTTTTAATAATTGAAGCGTCTGCTTTTTTCCTTGTTCACTTGAAAACCCGGCGCCAACTAAAAAGAACAATAATAGTAAAGGAATAAAGTAGAAGTAACCTTTTAAATAGATGTAGAGTGAAAATAATCCACTGCTATCTACTTTTCGATTTCGCGTTTCCCATTCCTTTTTTTCAACAACCAAATCTCCCCAATTATTATGAATTGTGGGGACAAATACTCCAGTGAAAACGGGCCGGATGTTATGTGCCATCAGCCATTCTTTCTCTGCCATACTAATTGCCAAAGTAAACTTCCCAAAAGTATCTGCTGAATGATTAAAAAACGCATTAGAATCAAATTCCCCATTTGCATAACGGTTTTCATATAGTTGATATTCATAAAAAGGAATCCAATCTTGCTGCTTATAGGCTGTGATCGCTGCCTTCTCCTTTTCTGATGTTTCGATAAAAAAATCAATTAAATAATTCACATCTGCTATAGATTCTTCTCTTCGATAATATTCGGCCATCTCTTTTTCCCCGGCTTCCTCCGCAGCCTTTGCCTTCACTGGAAATGAAGCTAGTTCCTCCTCATAATAGGTAACTGCTTCTTCGGATGACTTACTCAATTTATCTAGATTAGCCATATACTCAATTTCTAATTCTTTTGCCTGCTGGTTAATAGCTATAAAACCAAGAATAACAACCAAGCTTAGCATGATGTAAAGTTGCTTCAGCAACCCATTCCGCCACATTTTTCTCCGTTCGAATACACTAATATTCCATATCGTTGTCCTATACTTTTTTGTAGTTCCTTGACGATATGGTTTCTTATTTTCACTGAAGCCAAATAAATTTAAATCTTTCTCCGGCAACAATGTTGCAAAGGCTACAAGTATAAGACTCCAAAATAAAGCTGCGACTGGATACAACAAATCCATACGTTGCGGAATTTCACCAAGAATTTGCGAGAATTGAAAAAAGTAAAATGGATTTAAAGCTGAATGTAAAGAGGCATTTAAATCTGTCGCAAAATAGCCTATCAGCACGGTAAAACCGGTCAGCATGAATGCGCTAAATGAATTTTTCACCCATGTGCTTATTAAAAAGATAAGACTAAACGCAAATAAACTTGCACAAATAAATAACAGGACATTACGGAATAAATAATCCAGTATTGAAATGATTGCAAAATCGTCACCTGTAGTCACCAGTAATGGGTGTTGAAAATTCATTGTTTGGTCTCCGAAAATAACCGGGATGATTAGACCAATACCAACGACCATTGCTATAAAGGTAATGATTATTGCAAGTGAACTAACATATTTACTAACCATTAGTTTCCATTTGGAAATAGGTTGTGTTCTTAGTGTCAGCCAGGTATTTTGTTCTTTTTCAACTGTAATTGTATTTCCAAAGAATAATAATAAAATAAATATCCCAATTATACTAAAAAAGACTTTTGTATTATCTTTTAAAATGAGCGCTGGAGATAGCGAATACTCCTCATCAACATGCGGAAGATTATGTGCAATTAACCAATCGTTTTTCTGAAACGCATAATCCCTTTCAATTCCTTTTAAGGAGTTAAACTCACCGCCAAATTGTTCGAACTGTTGTAAGTTCATTAAAAAATCTGCTTCAAATGCAGGTGTTTTATCCCATTCGTTATTATAGATAGCGCTTTTCCACTGAAATAAAGCTGTTGCCATTTGATTTGAATACTTGAATTGCTCTGCTTGAAAATCGTCAAGATCGTTTTCTCTAGTAAGAGCATTCAACTCCATATATATGTGATCGGACTCATCAACATAGGGTCTAATCTTCTCAAATGCACGATCTTTTATTAAAGATTGTTTGGAAAAGTTTTGCATGAAGATACCAATACTACATAATAGTACGATTAGAAAAATCCAAAGGACCTTTTTCTGACGCCATAATTTTGTTATTTCAAACTTGACTACCTTCATAATGTCGTATCTGCTTTCCTGAAAATCTTTCTGTACCGTTCTTCGGATCCTTGAATCCTTTTCTCAATGTCGAGTAATGCGATGTCATCTTTAGCTAAAATATGTAAAACAGTTTCCAAAGTGGCTTTTTCACTATAAACTCGTAATTTATCGTCCATAATTTCAAATAGGATGTTTTCATGTTTTAAAACAGTTTGCGCTTTTACCAGGTCACTTACAGCAAATTGATATGAAACTTTTTCATGTTGCTGTATGTCTTCTTTAATTAAGCTGCCATCTTTCAAAAACAATACAGTCGAAGTTACCCGGTCGATTTCAGCTAAATTATGCGAAGACAAAAGAATAGTTGTTCCATTTTTATATAAGTCCAATAAAAGTTCACGCACACGGATGGCACTCGTTGGATCTAGTCCATTCAATGGTTCGTCCAAAATTAATAATTTAGGTTGATTGACGATAGCCATTGCTAATAGTAAATGTTGTTTCATTCCGAGTGAATGATTTTTCACTTTTTTATTCAAATAGCCAGTAATTCCGATTCGATCAGCAGTTTCCATGATTTGTTGTTTCGAAATTCCTTGTACATCACCGATGAATTGAAGATGATCATAACCGGTTAAATAATCATAGAGCACCGTATTATCTTGCATATACGACATTTCTTTAAAGATATTTGGATCTTTGTTGTTTTTATTAAGAATTTCAACTTCACCACTATCCGCATGTAGTAGATTCGTTATGATGTTCAGTAAAGTAGATTTTCCGGAACCATTCGGGCCAACCAATGCGATGATTTGCGGTTTCTCAATTTCAAAAGAAATTCCTTTTAACACTTTTTCTTTACCATAGGATTTATGTACGTCTTTGACGGTTAGAATCATTAAATTTCCTCCCCTTTTAGTTAATAAATTAACTCTTCTATATAATATGTCTTTTTTAATTGTAACATACTGGAAACAAGTTAAGAGGGAAACTTCAGAGGATATGAAAAGAAACATATCTATGACATTCCCATATGGACTACTAAATCCAATGGAAAAAACATAAATATGTCCTTAATATAACTTTTTATTTAGCAGACAGCTCTTTTTCTTTATAGTTGTTTATTTTTTTATAAATGATATAGCCTGCTAATCCAAGTTGTAACAATGGAATAAACACGAGTAGTTTTCCAATCGAGGAACCAAAAATGTAACAGATAAAGAGTTCAGCAACGGCTCCTACGATAAGGGGGTATAAATCTTTCTGTAGATATCCGAGAATCCCCCATAGTGCTAAACCAGTAAATAGTACCAGTAATACTGGCCCGATGATGTCCATAAACATATTTTCCCCTCCTCTATTTGGTTTTAAAAATCCATCTGATGAACTTCGTGATACTTCCAAATCCAGCATTAAATTGAAACTTATCTATCATTTTATCAAATCCTATCTTATTCAGTTCTCCTCTATTCGTTATAATTGTATAAAAAACCTTCTTTTTAGGGGCTTCACTCACTACTTTTATCATCTCTGCTGTGCTACGATTAATAAAAGAAATAGTCATAAAAGGAGCGATTTCAATGTGGGGGCATACTGAAATTCAGGAACAACTACATATTATCGACGGTAAAAAAGCACCAAATCTTGTGATTGTTAACGCTACATATTTACATTCCATTTATAAAAAATGGTTGACTGGGAACATCTGGATCACGGGGGACAGGATTGTTTACGTTGGGAAAGAGATGCCTGCCATACTAGAAAACACAGAAATTGTAGATGCGACGGGTAAGAAAATTGTTCCGGGCTATATTGAACCACATGTCCATCCTTTTCAGCTGTATAATCCACGAACATTTGCAGAGTACGCGGGCACTCTCGGAACGACGACGTTTATCGCGGATAATCTTACGCTATTCATGTCGCTGAAGAATGAAACCTCATTCTCACTCCTAGACGAATTAAATAAATTGCCGTTTTCATTCTACTGGTGGGCACGGTTTGATTCGCAAACGGTTCTTCAGAATGAGGCGGAGCTATACAATCTAGCATCGATTAAAGAATGGCTAGAACGGCCTGAAGTGCTGATGGGCGGCGAATTAACGGGGTGGCCTCGGCTCATGGGCGGGGATCCTGCTATGTTCGCTTCTGTTCATGCAGCAAAGGCAGCGGGTAAAAAGATTGAAGGCCATTTACCAGGTGCTTCGGAACGAACGCTAACGCGAATGAAACTACTAGGAATTGACGGCGATCACGAAGCGATGACAATAGAAGAAGTTGAAAACAGATTATTACACGGCTATGCGGTCACGTTGCGTCATTCATCCATCCGACCTGACCTTCCAAACTTATTAAAGGAAATGGTCGAAAAAGAGTTGGATGTTTTCGACCATGTAATGATGACAACAGACGGCTCGACACCAGCTTTTCACAGTGATGGCGTTATGGATAAATGCATTCGCGTGGCGCTAGAATCTGGCGTTCCTCCAATCGATGCGTATTTAATGGCGTCTTATAATGTTGCGCGTTATTACGATATGACAGACCTGCATGGGATTATTGCGACTGGGCGATTTGCGACTTTAAATTTCTTGATGGACGAACAAGATCCAGTACCTACAGATGTTTTATCGAAAGGTGTTTGGTTGAAACGAGATCATGAAGTTACAAAAGCATTTCCACCGATTGATTGGTCTGTCATTCCGTCATTTAAACCCGAATTCAATCTGTCTGAAGTAGATTTTAACTTTGACGTATCAATTGGTATTCAAATGGTAAATGATGTAATTACTAAACCTTATACAATAACCATTGATACTTCGGTTGATTGTCTTGATAGTAGCCACGATGAGAGTTTTCTAATGTTGATCAATAAAAAAGGAAAATGGCGCGTGAATACTTTATTGAAAGGATTCGCTACGCATGTACAAGGGTTTGCAACATCCTATTCCAATACAGGTGATATTATTATCATTGGAAAAGACAAGTCTGCAATGCGAACTGCATACAATGAAATCAGACGGATTGGTGGAGGAATGGTCCTCATTGAAAATGGACAAACCGTTTCTACACTACCGCTCCCAATAGGCGGCGGGTTATCGGCAGAACCGATGGAAAAGCTGATTGAACAAGAGCTAGAACTTAAATCAGCATTAAAAGATCGTGGTTATCATTTTACCGATGCTGTATATACATTTCTATTTCTTCAATCAACCCACCTACCGTTTGTCCGAATTACGCAGGTTGGCGTCTATGATGTGATGAAAAATGAAATACTAATTCCCATGACAGAAAGATAGGTGCAGAGGATGAAAAGTAAACAATATACCCTTATATTTATTTTGCTAGCGCTATTACTAGTATCTGCTTGTAGTAAAAAAGGAGAGCAGCCTACAGAACCTGTAGATGAAAATGATAATCTAGAAGAAGTGGAAGAGCCTGCTGAAGAAGTTTTGTATCAAGCGCCATTTACAGGTCTCATGAGTGAGGAAGAAAGTGTCAGACGTCCAGTAGCAGTGACGATTAATAATCATCCACTTGCAAGACCGCAATCCGGACTAAGTGACGCGGATATTGTATATGAATTTATAACAGAAGGAAATGTGACAAGATTATTGGCGGTTTTCCAAAGTGAACTTCCTGAACAAATCGGACCAATTCGAAGCGCACGAGATTATTTTGTCCATATGGCGAAGGGACTTGACGCATTTTATGTCGCACATGGCTATAGTCCAGATGCACTCGCACTGCTAAATTCAGGCTATGTTGACCATGTGAATGGTATGCGTTATGATGGAACGTTATTCAAAAGGTCAACAGATCGAAAAGCGCCGCATAATTCCTATATTTCAAATGAAAGCATCATAACAGCGGGGGAAACAACAAATTCCTCGATGGAAATAAACAAAATGCCGTCACTTTCTTTCCATGAATCTATTGAGAGTGTTAAAGTAGAAGATAGAACATCATCGGTCGTCATTCAAAACGGTACACATCCAAATTTCACAAGTACGTATACGTATAATGAGGATAATGGCATATACGACCGAACAGTAAACGGCGTTTTAACGATTGATCACACAAATGACGAACAGGTTGCCCTGTCAAATGTACTTGTGTTTGAAGCGGAGCATCAAACAATCGACAATGAAGGTAGACAAGCCATTGATCTCGAATCTGGCGGCAGGGCTCTTCTATTCCAAGCAGGAGTCGTAAAAGAAATTGAATGGGTAAACCTAGACGGCAACTTAACACCATGGGACAATGGCGACCCCGCAAAACTCGTCCCAGGTAAAACATGGATTCACATCGTTAAGACAAATGCAGGTATTGAGACCAATGTTTCGTATACCCTTAGTGAATAGGAGGCCACATAAAATTAAAAGGGCAACTTCCTATTCCTATTAAAATTTTGAGGAATCTCCTCGTATTACTAATAACCAGCGGGAGGCATCCACAAGCGCCGAAGCGTTTTTTATGGCAAGTTCTTAAGTATAGCTTTTTCATTACCCCCTGGCGAATAGATTTGGAAGAGAGGGAAATCGTATGCAATTAAACAAAATACGCGGACATCAAACAGACCAACTATTTAAAGCAATCCTTGAACTAGAAACAATTGAAGAGTGCTATGAGTTTTTTGATGATCTTTGTACAATCAGCGAAATGCAATCACTCTCACAAAGACTTGATGTCGCACAAATGCTCAATATGAAAAAAACGTACGATACAATTCAACAAGACACCGGTGCTAGCACTGCAACCATCTCACGTGTTCGACGATGTGTTGACTACGGCTCTGGTGGCTACAATAAAATACTAAGTCGCCTTTATCCCGCAAAGGATGAAGAAAAAACAAAATAGTAAAACTTAGTCAATTAACCAGACGGAGAAAGAATCTGTCTGGTTTTTTTGCTATACTATAAGAACGAACATTGAAGGTTAGGTGGATAATAATGGACATCACTACATGGCGTCACGCCTTTAAATTAGATCCCGCTAAAACAATTACGAACGAAGAAATAGAACTTCTTGCAGAATCAGGCACAGACGGTATCATCGTCGGTGGATCAGATGGCGTCACAATCGATAATGTACTCGACTTACTCGTGAGAATTAGACGATATTCAGTTCCGCTTGCACTCGAAGTGTCCACTGTAGAATCGGTGACACCTGGTTTTGATTACTATTTTATTCCAACGGTGTTGAACTCGACGAAAACGAAGTGGATTAACGGTCTCCATCACGAAGCGCTTAAGGAATACGGACATATGATGGATTGGGATGAAATCATCACGGAAGGCTATTGTATTTTAAATCCAGATTGCAAAGCAGCGAAATTGACCGGTGTCACAAAAGTTCCTGATGAAGAAGATGTGATTGCCTATGCACGTATGACGGAACATCTTTTTAAACTACCCGTCTTCTATATGGAATACAGTGGAATGTACGGAAATCCAGAACTCATCCGAGCTGCTTCCAGAATTCTTGAAAACACGAAATTATTTTATGGCGGCGGTATTCAAAACGCTAATGATGCAAAAGAAATGGCAGAAATTGCGGATACAGTGATTGTTGGAAATGTGGTCTATGAAAATTTTAAAAATGCACTTTCAACAGTCAAAGCAGTAAAATCAGTTTCCGTCACGCCACAATAAGTGTATAATTAAAGAACGAATGTTCTGGAAGGGCGATGTATGATGAAAACAATTGCAGAGAATCTATTAACGGGTATGAACCCCGAGCAAATAAAAGCTGTTAAAAAAACAGAAGGACCACTATTGATTATGGCGGGTGCTGGTTCGGGAAAAACTCGAGTCTTAACACACCGAATCGCGTATCTCGTCGTGGAAAAAAGTGTCTACCCATCCAATATCCTAGCGATAACCTTTACCAATAAAGCCGCTAGGGAAATGCGGGATCGAATCGATGACTTACTTGGTTCAGGTACGGGTGAACGGATGTGGGTATCGACATTTCACTCTATGTGTGTACGCATACTGCGCCGCAATATTGACCAATTAGGCTATGCAAAATCCTTTACGATTCTCGACTCGTCAGATCAACTAACAGTCGTGAAAAATGTACTCAAAGAACTAAATTTAGATCCAAAACAAAATGATCCGCGCATGTTATTAAACACTATAAGCAATGCGAAAAATGAGTGCATTGACGCAAAATTATACCGCGAGCAAATGAACCAATTTAATCCTTATGAAAAAACCATTGCTGATGTGTATGACAGCTATTCAAGACGTCTACGTCAAAATCAGTCCCTCGATTTTGACGACTTAATCATGTTAACAATTGATTTGTTTAAACGGGTTCCAGATGTGCTGGAATTTTATCAAAATAAATTCCAGTATATTCATGTGGATGAGTATCAAGATACGAACAATGCCCAATATCAACTCGTTAACATGCTAGCAGCTAAATTTAATAATTTATGTGTCGTCGGTGACTCGGATCAGTCTATTTATCGCTGGCGTGGTGCAGATATTGGTAATATTCTTTCCTTCGAAAAGGATTATAAAGATGCAGAAATGATTATGCTTGAACAAAACTACCGTTCAACAAAAAGGGTATTGCAGGCAGCGAACGATGTCATTTCAAACAACACGACACGGTATGATAAAAATCTTCGGACAGATAATACAGAAGGCGATCCGATTTATGTTTACAAAGCAAGTGATGAGAAAGACGAATCCCAATTTGTTGTTGGAAAAATATTAGAATTACAAAAAGAAGAAAATTTGAAACTCGATCAGTTCGCAATCCTATATCGAACGAATGCCCAGTCGAGGGTGATTGAAGAATATCTAGTGAAATCGAATCTTGACTATACGATTGTTGGCGGTACGAAGTTCTATGATCGGAAAGAGATTAAAGACTTACTTTCCTATTTAAGACTGATTTCGAATAATGAAGATGACCTTGCGCTTGCAAGAATCATCAATGAACCGAAACGCGGGATTGGTGCGACATCATTTGAAAAAATGGCAAGCTTTTCAATCATGCATGATCGTTCAATTTTCGACTCGCTACAAGAAGTCGATTTTATGGGAATTACACCACGAACTGCAAACGAAGTGGCGAAGTTCCGCGAAATGATACTCGGCTTTTCGAAGATGGCAGAATTCCTACCCGTATCAGAACTTGTTGAAGAAATCTTAGATAAGTCTGGCTATCGAGACATGCTGAAAAAAGAAAAGACAATTGAATCAGAGAGTCGACTTGAAAATATTGAGGAATTTCTATCCGTTACCAAATCATTTGAAGAACGATCAGATGATGAAGATAAATCACTCGTCGCATTTTTGACCGACCTAGCGTTAATTGCAGATATAGATTCACTTGATAAAGAAGAGAACAAAGATGCCGAAAAAGTTGTGTTAATGACAATGCACGGGGCAAAAGGGCTGGAATATCCAGTTGTGTTTATTATTGGTATGGAAGAAAACGTATTTCCACATTCTCGTTCAATGGCTGACGAAGAGGAAATGGAAGAAGAAAGACGTCTAGCTTATGTAGGAATTACGCGAGCTGAACAGAAGCTATACTTAACGGCGGCACGTTATCGAACGTTATACGGCCGCGCAAGTTATAATCAACCATCTCGTTTTATTGGAGAGATTTCTGCGGAGATTACAGAAGAGTTATCCGAAACGACTGGCTTTTCGATTGGTGGTCGTGCACAAAACCGGACGGCTCCATCAGCAAGGCGCTCTGCTGTGACGAGACCGGCTTATAAGAAAAGTGGCGGCGAGCGAATGGGATGGAATGTTGGTGACAAAGCGAGCCATAAAGTTTGGGGAACCGGTATGGTTGTCAGTGTAAAAGGATCTGCTGAGGATGTAGAACTTGACATCGCATTTCCAAACCCTGTAGGTGTAAAAAGATTGCTCGCAAAATTTGCTCCGATTGAGAAGGTATAATTTTCCGAGGAGGAACGAAATGAAAGATAAGATTGAACTTGAGAAACGAGTGGAAGAGCTAAACAAACTCCTCCATCAATACGGCCATGCATATTATGTACGCGATAAACCGCTCGTATCTGATGCAGTATATGATGAGTATTTTAAAGAATTATTAAAGATAGAAACTGAAAACCCGGATTTACGTTTTCCAGATTCGCCTACACAACGCGTGGGCGGAGAGATTCTATCAGGGTTTGGCAAAGTAGCCCATGAAAATGCCATGCTCAGTTTATCAAATGCGTTTACAGAAGAGGACTTACGTGATTTTGACCGAAGAGTTCGCGGGGCAACTGGCGCAGAAGTCTCCTATATTTGTGAACTCAAAATTGATGGTCTTGCGATTTCACTGCGTTATGTGGATGGCCAATTTACGCAAGGTGCAACCCGTGGTGACGGAACAGTTGGTGAAGATATTACGGCCAACTTACGAACAATTAACGCTGTTCCACTCCGATTACAAGAACCTATTTCCATAGAAGTTCGAGGGGAAGCGTATATGCCCAAAAAATCCTTCGTAAAATTGAACGAAGCACGTGACGAATCGGGCGAAGAACCGTTTGCGAATCCTCGTAATGCAGCTGCAGGCTCGCTTCGTCAACTTGACCCGAAAATTTCAGCTAGCCGAAATCTCTCTATTTTCATTTATGGGATTGGTGGAGACGGTGGCGAATACGGTATTGATGGGCATTCTGATGCACTGAATTATTTAGATACACTCGGCTTTAAAACCAATCATGAACGACGACGCTGCCAATCAATCGACCAAGTCATTGACTATATCAATGAATGGGGTAGTGCCAAAGCGGATTTGGATTATGAAATTGACGGTATTGTTGTGAAAGTCGATTCATTTGAAGACCAAGAACAACTGGGGTTCACAGCCCGCAGTCCAAGATGGGCGACTGCTTTTAAATTCCCGGCCGAAGAAGTTATCACCAAGTTAATCGACATTGAACTCAGTGTAGGGAGAACCGGCGTAGTGACACCAACTGGTATTCTTGAACCTGTCTTAGTTGCTGGATCTACAGTGGGGAGAGCAACACTTCATAATGAGGATTTAATCACAGAAAAAGATATTCGAATCGGGGATACTGTAATCATCCGTAAAGCTGGCGATATCATTCCGGAAGTTGTCGCGCCCATTGTGGAAAAGCGCTCAGGAGATGAATTGCCGTTTAAAATGCCTGATAATTGTCCGGTTTGCGATTCTGAATTAGTTCGACTAGAAGAAGAAGTTGCCCTGCGTTGTGTAAATCCGAAATGTCCGGCGCAAATGAAAGAAGCCATTATTCATTTCGTTTCTAGAAACGCGATGAATATCGAAGGCATTGGTGAGCGTGTCGTTGAACAGTTATACCATGCAGAACTTGTTCGCGATGTTTCTGACTTGTATACCTTAACGCGAGAACAACTGATTGACTTGGAGCGTATGGGTGAAAAATCGGTTTCGAATTTATTGACCGCGATTGAGAGCTCTAAAGAAAATTCTTTGGAAAAAGTTCTATTCGGTCTAGGTATTCGTCATGTTGGGGTCAAGGCGGCGAGTATTCTTGCAGAAGAATTTGAAACGCTGGACAAGCTGATGTTAGCAGATGCGGAGAAACTCGTTACAATTCATGAAATTGGCGATAAAGTCGCAGAATCAATTACGACTTATTTTGCCAATGAAGATGTTCGAGAAGTTTTACGTAAACTAGAACTATATGGGTTAAACCTAACGTATAAAGGACTAAATAAACAGGAAGTCCCGACTGAGGGTCCTTTCGCGGGTAAGACTGTCGTTCTCACAGGGAAGCTATTTGAAATGACGCGCGGGGAAGCAAAAAAAGAAATTGAAGCAATGGGTGGAAAAGTAACGGGAAGTGTGAGTAAAAACACCGATCTTGTCGTTGCTGGAGAAGCTGCGGGTTCCAAACTTATTCGAGCACAAGAGCTTGAAATACTCGTTTGGTCTGAAGCACAGCTAATTGAAGCACTCGGAGCAGAGGAGTAAACCTGATGAAAAAATATTTAGTAATTCCTGGCCTGGTTTTCCTTTTGCTAATCGGAGGATGTATCCCCATACTCGGCGGGGATGAGGAAGATCTAATCCAAGACAATGAAGAGAGCCTTGAGGAAACAGTAATCATACCGGATGTTCAGATAAAAGATGAATATTATCAAACGTTATTGCCGTTTAAGAAAAGCGCAAGTCGTGGCTTAACTGCTGAAAACCGTGCAGCAACAAAATATGATGTTCAAGAAGTCGAGGAAGGGCTCTTAAGGATTTCAACGCAGCATTTTGATACGAAAGATTTTTATTTTCAAGAAGGTCAGTACATTGACGAAGATACTGCGAAAAAGTGGATCCAAAGAGAGAGCGAGAAAAACGAGGAAGGCCTAAATCCGAAGCGACCGGCCGGGGACCCTTCCGATGAAGATATAGCTAAAACTGCCCCAGACTATCTTTCGCATATCGTTGAACAAAACTATTTGGTCATGTCCAAGGATAAAAAAGAAGTACAACTTGCTGGTATATCAATTGGGCTTTCGTTAAAATCCCATTATTATAATGTGGGCGGACGTCAAATTGCTGAAATTCCAGATAAAGATATTGAAGAAGAAGGAATGCGCATGGCTGAAGAAATCGTCAATCGACTGCGTGCTCGTACAGGACTTGAAGATATTCCCATTGCAATCGGTCTTTTCAAAGAAAATAATCGATCGTCGATTTTACCGGGTGCTTATTTTGCAACAGCCTTTGCTGAGAAAGGTAAAGCTTTAACAGGTTGGAAGCGGATTGACGAAAAGTATGTCCTGTTTCCGGCATCATCAAGCGATGAGAATTATCGAGATACAAATACTGCTTTTAAAAACCTTAAACAAGCAATTGATGATTATTTTCCAAGCTTTGTGAATGTGATTGGACGTGGCTATCATAAAGAAGGGAAGCTCCATTCCCTAACGATTGAAATTCCGATACAGTTTTATGGGACTAGTGAAACGATTGGTTTTGTACAATACTTAGTGAGCATCATGCCGCAGTATCTTCCAAATGTTTATACAGAGGTCAGCGTGACGTCAACTAATGGACCAGAAGCATTAATTATAAAGGAACCAGAGAAGGACGAACCATTTGTTCATATATATGCCTATTAATTGAACTGAGCAGAAACCGCTCGTTAATAAATCATGTAAATGGTGTTATGATAAGAGTATGAATGGACTAAAAGGAGGATTATCAATGACGAAATTATCAAAAGAAGAATTACTTGAAGTTGCAGATCGTGCAATGCTTGCCATTACGGAAGAGGAAGCAGAGATTTTAGTTGGGGATTTGGAATCATTCATGGGTTATGCTGAAAAACTAAATGAATTAGACTTTACTGATGTTGTTCCAATGACACACGCACTTCAACAAGTGAACGTTATGCGCGAAGATGTAGAACGGGATGTTTTGGACCGCGAGGAAATGCTGAAAAGCGTAAAAGAACATCAAAACGGAGAGATTTTAGTACCAACAATCCTTTCAGAATAAGGACGAGGAGGAAAACAAATGACATTATTTCAAAAAACGACTGCTGAACTTCAGTCGCTGTTACATAAAAAAGAAGTATCTATAAAAGAACTTACAGAAGCGACATTTGCTCGAGTTGCTGAAACTGATAACGATGTACAAGCTTTTATCTCTACCAACGAAGCAGAAGCATTAAAACGTGCTGAAGCGTTGGATAAGGAGCCGATGGAAAACCGAGGTCCTCTGTTTGGTCTACCAGTCGGGATCAAAGATAATATTGTAACAAAAGGAATTACGACAACAGCAGCAAGTCGTATGTTAGAAGATTTTACGCCTGTATACGATGCAACAGTTGTTGAGAGATTAAATAATGCAGGAATGGTCTCAATCGGGAAATTAAATCTCGATGAATTTGCGATGGGTTCGACAACTGAAACCTCCGCATTTAAAACAACACATAATCCATGGAATTTAGAACATGTACCAGGTGGCTCGTCTGGTGGTTCTGCAGCGGCTGTTGCAGCAGGACAAGTTCCTTTTGCATTAGGTTCAGACACCGGTGGCTCTATTCGCCAACCAGCGTCATTCTGTGGGGTTGTAGGGATGAAGCCAACCTATGGTCGTGTTTCCCGTTCAGGACTTATCGCACTTGCATCGTCACTCGATAACATTGGACCAATTACAAGAACAGTCGAAGATAATGCACTGCTTCTACAAGCGATTGCTGGACTTGATGCCAAGGATTCATCGTCATCTGGGAAAGATGTTCCAAATTACAAAGAGCATTTGACAGGTGATATTAGAGGATTAAAAATAGGCGTTCCAAAAGAATATTTCGGAGAAGGTGTTAGCGAAGAAGCAAAAAATGCTACCCTTGAAGCGCTTAAGGTTCTTGAATCACTCGGTGCAGTGTGGGAAGAAGTTTCCCTTCCCCATACAACATATGCACTTCCAGCTTATTATTTTATCTCTTCTGCCGAAGCATCATCGAATCTATCGAGGTATGACGGCGTACATTATGGCTATCGTTCAGAAGATGCGAAAAACCTTGATGAGATTTACAGAAAGTCACGTGCAGAAAGCTTTGGACTCGATGTAAAACGACGTATTTTGATTGGTACTTATACGCTAAGTGCTGGCCATTACGATGACTATTATAAAAACGCGCAGAAAGCAAGAATGTTAGTGGCTCAAGACTTTGCAAATGTATTTTCGAAATATGATGTTATTATTAGTGCAGCAGCCCCGTCAACCGCTTATGAAATTAATGGGGAACCAGCAGATATTGTCACAAAATATATGAGCGATATTTTGACAACACCAATAAACCTTGCAGGCGTACCAGCAATATCAATTCCATGTGGATTTTCAAACGGACTTCCGTTAGGCTTGCAAATCATCGGAAACCACTTCGATGAAGCAACAATTTATAAAGTGGCACACGCCTACGAACAAGCAACTGATTTCCATAAACGTACTCCAGCCATCTGGGAGGGAAGATAATCATGAATTTTGAAATCGTAATTGGACTTGAAGTTCACGTTGAACTAAAAACAAACACTAAAATATTTTCTTCTGCACCATCCCATTTCGGTGCGGAACCAAATAAAAACATTCATGTAACCGACTTGGCTTATCCAGGCGTTATGCCCGTATTGAACAAAACAGTCGTTGATTTTGGCATGAAAGCAGCAATGGCACTAAATTGTGACATTGCGGATGTTATGCATTTCGATCGAAAACATTATTTCTACCCGGATAATCCGAAAGCTTACCAAATCTCTCAAGAAGATCGTCCTATCGGCGAAGGCGGTTGGGTAGATATTGAAGTGGATGGTAAAAAGAAAAAGATTAGATTGAACCGTATCCATCTTGAAGAAGACGCGGGTAAACTAACACATACAGATTACGGATATTCTCTCGTCGATTTAAACCGACAAGGGACACCACTCATTGAAATCGTATCAGAAGCAGATATCCGTTCAGCAGACGAGGCCTATGCTTTTCTGGAAAAGTTAAAAGCAATCGTTGAATATACTGGCGTATCAGATTGCCGTATGGAGGAAGGTTCACTTCGCTGTGACGCCAATATTTCATTACGTCCAGTGGGCCAAAAAGAATTTGGCACAAAGACAGAATTGAAAAACTTGAACTCCTTTAACTTTGTTCGAAGAGGAATTATTAAAGAAGTTGAACGTCAAAAGAAAATCTTACTTTCAGGCGGTATCATTGAACAAGAAACGCGTCGTTACGATGAGTCGACTGGCGAAACCGTCCTTATGCGTGTAAAAGGATCAGCGAATGATTACCGTTTCATTAATGATCCAGATTTACCTGAAGTGCATATTGATGAAGACTGGAAAACGCGTATTCGTGCAGAAATTCCAGAACTTCCGGATGCGCGTAAAGAACGTTATATCAATGAACTCGACCTACCAGCATACGATGCAATGGTCTTGACATTGACGAAAGAAATGTCTGATTTCTATGAAGCGACAGTTGAAGCGGGTGCAGATCCAAAATTGGCATCTAACTGGCTAATGGGTGAAGTGTCTGCATATCTCAATGCTGAACAAAAAGAGCTTGCAGAAACAAAACTAACGCCAGAAGGGCTTACGAGCATGATCAAGCTCATAAAAGATGGAACGATTTCTTCGAAAATTGCGAAGAAAGTATTTAAGGAGCTAATTGAAAAAGGCGGTAACGCTGATGATATTGTGAAGGCGAAAGGGCTTGTCCAGATTTCGGACGAAGGCACACTTCGCACGATGGTCGCCGAAACGCTAGCAGCAAATCCGCAATCAATTGTTGATTATAAAGACGGAAAAGGCCGCGCACTCGGCTTCCTAGTGGGTCAAATTATGAAGGCATCAAAAGGACAAGCGAATCCACAACTTGTCAATAAAATCCTTCTTGAGGAAATTGAGAAACATTAATTTAAATAAAACGTCCTAAAAATGACTGGTTCAGTCCTTTCTTAGGACGTTTTTTTATTCTTAGCCTTCTAAACCGAACCTTGGAAGTTGAATCACACTTGTGGAAAACGTACAATTGATGGAAGGGAGTGTGTTGTCAATGAAAACTGAAAAACAATATTTCGACGAAGCAATTTCACTCAAAGCGTATATGGATAAAATGGAGAGTCATAAAGAAAATTCACATCGGATTTATGAGCAATTCGAATGCCCGAAAGACGATGAATTTATCAAACTATTGAAGACAGTAAAACCTGATATACTTGTTATTACTGAGGACTGGTGCGGAGACGCCATGATGAATAATGCGATTCTACGAAAAATTGCGGAAGCAGCAGATTTAGATGTTCGCGTAGTCTATCGAGACGAGGATACGACGTTAATCGATCGACATTTAACGAACGGCGGTAGATCAATTCCAATTTACTTACTACTGGGAAATAATGAGAAAGTACAGGCGAAATGGGGCCCTCGCGCTAGCCAACTTCAAGACTATGTATTAAAGCTTAGAGAATCATTGCCATCGAAGGATGCGCCTGATTATCAAGAAAAACAAAATGAGTTTATTGCTCGAATTACTGCAGAATACACGACAAAACAAGAATATTGGCTAGCTGTTTACGAGGATATTCGTAAAACTTTCTTACCAGTATTACAAAACGTGTAAATTAAAATGTAAAGAAAGAAAGGGAATTCGGATGAAACGTGCCCGTATAATCTATAATCCAACAGCTGGTCGTGAAGTTTTTCGAAAACATCTAGGTGATGTGCTTGAACAGCTTGAAATGGCCGGTTATGAAACATCCTGTCATGCAACAACAGGAGAAGGCGATGCAACAGAGGCAGCCAAAATAGCTGTAGAACGAGGCTTCGACTTGATTGTTTGTGCAGGCGGCGATGGAACGCTTAACGAAGTCGTAGCAGGCATTGGCCCATTTGAAAAACGCCCGAGAATTGGACTTATTCCAATGGGCACAACAAATGACTTTGCGCGCGCTTTGCGAATTCCTCGCGATATTAAAGGTGCACTCGAAATCATTCTCGAAGGAGATACAATTCCCGTCGATGTAGGGTTAATGAACGAACGCCATTTTATTAACATTGCTGGTGGCGGTAGAATGACCGAGCTTACCTATGATGTCCCAAGCCGTTTAAAAACGGTACTCGGCCAATTAGCCTATTATTTAAAAGGCATTGAAATGTTGCCGTCGATTAAATCTACACACGTAAGAATTGAATACGACGGAGAAGTCTTTGATGATGAAGCGATGTTGTTCCTAGTGGGGCTAACAAACTCAGTTGGCGGCTTTGAAAAGCTTGCCCCTGAATCGAGTTTGAATGACGGTAAATTTACATTGCTTATTTTAAAGAAATGTAATATTGCCGAATTTATACGAATTGTCTCACTTGCGTTACGTGGTGAGCATATAGGTGATCCGCTTGTTATTTCAAGCAAAGCAGAAAAAATTGTCGTGACGTCACACGAAGAAGAAGTTCTCCTTAATTTGGACGGAGAACATGGTGGCGCATTACCTGCAACATTCGAAAACCTCTACCGCCATATTGAGATGTTCGCGCCATTAAGTGAATTAAGAGAACAAGATTTAGTATGAATGGCTCAATAATAAAAAAGTTGTCTGCACGTCAATGAATTGACGTGCAGACAACTTTTTACGTTAAGTAGGTAATGGCTTCATCTTGATTTCCCGCGAGTTCAGGAACTTCGCTTACAGGCACAAAGCGATGACAAAATGTCATGCCCTTATCTTTTCCATCTCCTCGGACAATAAATTCCCATTGCTCATCGTTATCACCAATATAGGAGAGATGAAAAATCGTCCGTTCATAAATCTTATTTTTATGTTCAGGAAAATAATTATTCTTCGTTATTTTCCCTTTAAGTTCTAAGTTTTCTCGGGTAATCCCTGTTTCTTCCTCGATTTCGCGGTATAACGCATCGATAATTAGTTCATCACTTTCAATTGTTCCACCGGGAACTTGCATGCCAGCATCAGGGTTATCTTTTTGAGTGAAAACAAGGATTTCCCAATCTGGTTCTTCGCCTCGAGTAATGTACGCAAGTACTTTTCTACTAGTTTTCATTCCTATCACCTCTCGTGCTTATTGTTCCATTATAGCAAGTATTCATACTGTTCTCAAGTCATTGTAACTGGAATATTGAGCGTAATTAATGTTCTGCTCTGCAGATTATATTGCTTTTTGTCAAGTAATAATTGTAATGGCTAGTCCTTAAGTAACGTTGTGAAGATAACTTTATAAAAGGTGTAGATAAACGCAGGGATTTGTCGGATATAGTCATTATATCTACGGATTTCCACCGTTAAACGTCGGATATATTTCGCGACGCCCTATCTTCGTGGTAAACTAAAAGCATATGAATTTTGGAGGAATAGCAATGTCTTTTACTGTAAATAGAAATGATCGCCTCAACGTCTATGTGGAAGATTTAACGCATGATGGGTCCGGTGTAGCAAAAGTGGATGGCTATCCACTTTTCATTCCCGGCGCACTTCCAGGTGAAGAGGCTGAAATACAAGTGATGAAAACGATGAAACGATACGGTTTCGCAAAATTGCTTAACGTAACAAAAGAGTCGCCAGACCGTGTTATACCACCTTGTCATGTGTTTTGGGAATGCGGCGGCTGCCAATTGCAGCATTTATCCTATGAAGGACAACTGCGGCAAAAACAAAAAACGGTCCGCGATGTCATGGAGCGAATCGGAAAAATTCCACATGTACCCGTACATCCTGTCAAAGGAATGGACGACCCGTGGCGCTATCGAAACAAATCCCAAATCCCATTCAGTGAAAGAAACGGGGAAGTTGTTTCGGGCTTTTACCGATCGCGAACGCATCATATCGTCGACACGGATGTCTGTATTATTCAAGGCGAAGAAGCCGACGAACTTATGTCCACGTTGAAACATGAAATGCATAGCATGGGGATTGAAGCATACGACGAACGAACGCACCGCGGCATGCTACGTCACCTAATTGTTCGAAAAGCACGTGCAACTGGCGAATTAATGGTTGTTCTTGTCACTCGTTCAAAGAAGTTTCCGCAAAAGGATGCAGCGATTGAACTCATTAAACGTGTCGTTCCTGAAGTGACATCCATTATGCAAAACGTCAACAGTGAAAAAACGAACGTGATTTTTGGCGATAAAACATTCCTACTAGACGGAAAACCGTTCATCGTCGATACAATAGGCGATATTAAATTTGAAATATCGGCACGCTCATTTTACCAAGTGAATTCCGAGCAAACTCAAGTTTTATACGGACAAGCACTTGAGTACGCACAGCTCACTGGAAATGAAACTGTCATCGATGCTTATTGCGGTATCGGTACAATTTCACTATTCCTCGCCAAAAATGCGAAAGAGGTTTACGGCGTCGAAATCGTTCCACAAGCAATAGAAGATGCAAAACGAAACGCTGAACTGAATGGCATCGACAACGCCCATTTTGAAGCGGGCCCAGCTGAAGAGGTAATTCCTAAATGGTACGCCGAAGGTAAACGATTTGATGTACTCGTCGTCGATCCCCCTCGAAAAGGCTGCGATGAGAAATTATTGGATACGATTTTGGAATATAAACCGAAACGCATTGTCTACGTATCATGTGATCCAGCAACGCTTGCACGGGATTTACGGATATTAGAAGATGGTGGGTATCGTACGCAGGAAGTACAGCCGGTTGATATGTTCCCGCATAGTAGTCATATAGAGATAGTTACTTGGTTGGAGTTAGATGTGTCTAGTTAAAATAAACTCTTACGATTTCCATCCCGATTTTGCTGAAAAAAAAACACTTATTATTTCTGAATATATTTCAATAAAACCCCGGGTTTAATCCACAACAATCCGGGGTTTTTCTATGTGGAAAGCCACAGAACTCTGTTAGAACTCCAGTACTAATCCAATAGTTTCGAGTTATAGTATAATGAATACACGTATGACACAATTTAATATTGATTTAAATATAAAAAATACTATGTGAATGGGGTATGAGTATGAGTACAAAGTTAATTAGGGAAGTCGAACAAATATTAAAAGAAGCCATGAATGAACTTGAATCAAGTAAAGGACTCGTCGAGGTAGCTGTAAGGAAATTACTAAGAGCATCTAAAATGCTTAATGATAAAGAATTAACTGACTGGTGTGAGATACAGCTTGGTAACAGTGGGTTTATTATAGAATTAAAGAAGCTGTTGAAAGCTTATGAAGAATCTAAGGAGAACGAGATTGATAAGATAGTTGAGCTGAGCTATTAGAAGAAAAAGGATTAAATAGACAGAAACATTTTCCGTTTGATGATTTGGAAATAAAGATAAACGAGAGTAGTGGGGGATATAAAGGGATAGGATTTATAGAGGAGAAATATAAAGATTTAATTAAATTGAAAAAAGGTAATGATGGTACATACTATAAAAGTAATTTAAATAAACATATAAAATATGTAGGAAATAAAACTTATGAACACGCTACATCATTATATAACAGGATAATACTAAACGAAGCACCTAAAACAAGTTTTGATATTTTAAGAGAAGCTATTGATGATAAGCTTTTAGATGTTAACCCTGTATTAGCAGAAAAACTAATGGTAGCTTTTAAAAGAGTTTCATCAGATGATTCCGAAGAATGGTCACAGGCTTTAACAACTTGCAGACGTTTTATAGAAGAATTGGCGGATACAATATATCCTGCATCTACAAAAGAGATTAACGGCAGGAAGTTGGGGAAAACGCAATATATTAATCGGATATGGGCTTTTATGGACGAAGCAATTGAAAGTGATACAAACAAAGATTTAGCAAAGGTACATGTAGATTTAATGGGAAGCTATTTACAAAGAACACATAAGCAAACAAATAAAGGTGTGCATACGACTCTGACACGAGTTGAAGCAGTGAAGGCTGTTTTTCATACATATTTAATGGTTGCTGATATTTTAGAGTATTTGGGAGTGGTAGAAGAAACAGAAAAAGGTTTGGATATCTTTACGGCATCATTAGATGAATTACAAAGTTTTTTAAATATATCAAAGAATACTGCTAAAGAAATAGTGAAATATAGAGCTATTAACGGTAGTTTAACAAAAAATGATTTAAAAGGGATTAAAGGTATTGGAGAAAAAACCTTGAAGGTAGCTATTGAAGTTTATGGGATAGAATAAATTAAAAACTCGGCTTTCTATTCAACCCAAGTTAGCGTAGGGCATATTTGGTACTTATTATGTTGCCTTTATCTAATATTGGAGAGATTATCGTCATCATAAGGTGTAATCATAAATTTAATTTTAGACTGTGTGTTTAGATGAAGTGTTTTGCAATCTGTTATTAGAGTAAACGGTGTTTGTGCCGAAATAACAGATCGTTTTCCTTTCCTTATCTGTTTATTTTAGCTAAAGTGAAAGTTTTTTTGTAGAGGCACCTACCAGTAAATCCATTGATCCGTAAAAGTGAATTTTTAACATGTTTAAAATATACACTATTTCTATAACTCACACATTATACATAATGAGCAAAACAATACTTAATGCAATTACTTTAATAGGGGGAAAAGTATTTTGAAAAAATTACAAATTTTTGTATCCTCAACGTATTTAGATTTAATAGAGGAAAGACAAAAGGCGGTAGAGGGAATTTTAAGAGCTGGGCATATTCCTGCTGGAATGGAACTGTTCAATGCTACTAGTAAAAGTCAATGGCTGATTATTGAAGAATGGATAAAAGAGTCCGATATTCTTATTTTAATACTGGGTGGTAAATATGGTTCAATAGAGCCGGTAAGTAGGAAGAGTTTTACGCACTTGGAGTACGAATATGCATTAAAACAAGGAATACCTGTTTTTGCTATTGTATTGAATGAACAGTATCTAATTAATAAGAAAAGTGAAAACATCGGACTGGAAATATATGAGCGTGAGGTTAAGCAGCCGAATGTTGATAAATATAATAGTTTCAGGGAGTTAATGTTATCAAATTTAGTAGCTTTTGTTGGAAATATTAGTGAAATTGGAACAGAAATATCTCATTCATTGCAAGATTTTATGAAAAAGGACAAGAGTCAGTATAACTTTAAAGGTTGGGTTAGAGGGACAGATTATGAGCTAAAAAAGGAAGAGATACCAGCATTGAAAAATAATAAGTTGCAAGAAATGAATGAGACATTGCTTAAAGAGGTTATTGGTACTCTTGAACAAGAAAGCTTTATTGACACAATCGAATACATATCTAGTTATTGTTCATACAAGCGTGATAGTACAGAGAAATTGCATGAATTTATTTATAATTATACTCAGCCATCAAAAAGGTTTTTTAATGACGAGTTACAAAGCTTATTCATTGCATTAATAAAAAAACTAGATGATTACACTGACCATTTGGCAATAAATTTCTTCCCAAAGAATGATAGACAATACTTATATCCAGAATTAAATATTGATTATCAATGGGTAGATTCTGAAGGAGTGAAAATGTATGATAAGCATTTACAAAGTTTATATAAAATCTCTCGGGAAACTATTGAGGAAATTAAGAGTTTCGTCCACGAGTCGAGAATTATTTTATACAAATAATTGCACGAATGCAACTCCTATAGAGGGATATGCAATAATTAAGGGTGTAGGTGAATACACGCACGACTCATTATTTGTCTACCGTAGTCACTCGTCACCCGTAGAAGTCCTTTATTGGTTGGGGTTGGTGTGAGTTCGAATGAAAGGTACCTGTGCAAGAAATAAACAAGAAAGATTAAACATTCGCGTTTACTAGAAAAAAATGTGTTTGTTTGAACTAATGTGAAAATTTTCTGCACAGGCACCTACTACAGACACCCCAAGCGATTAATTTATAGTATTAATTTAAAATATTATGAAACGGATGAATCTTAGGCACGTTATTTGATCTTGATTTTACTTTTTTTATTATTTGATTGTATGATATTATATTATTAATGCTACCTAGTTCTGCCCCAGTCAGATAAACAATCTCTTCAATTGGGTAATTGTGTTCAAATAATTTATTTATAAGATAGGTCCTGATAAATGAAGGTGATAAACCATTCCAGTTCATATTATCTGTGTCAACTTCTTTAATCATGTCGAAAATATAATTAACCACGTTAGTAGAAATGCTTTTATATTGATTACTGTACTTTGTATAAAATAAAGAATCTCCTTTGATACCTTTTTGATTATTCTCCTTTATCAACATGCTAATCAATGTTTGCAATTTAGATGGGAGTGAAAGTTCTCTTTCTCCAATAATTAATTTTTCTTTTTTATAGCAATCAATTGTTAAGTTTATCAAAGTTGATCTTTCAAAACCGAAACAAATACATAAAAGGAAAATAGTTTTATTTCTCGTTGCATCTTTCCTTTTATCATACAGGTCTAATATTAGATTAATGTTTTCTTCTTTTAGAATGTCGCTTATGTCGGCGGTCCTTTCTGAAATAATCAAGTTGGAAATTAATTTACTTTTCACTTCGTCAAATCCATGTGCTCGTATTTGTAAGGTTTGAAAAAATGATCTTATATGAGAATACTTGTTGGTGAAGGTTTCAATAGAATCAATTGATTTCACACCTTTTTTTTCTTTTTCGTAGTTAAGAAAGTCTTCAAATTCATCTAATCTAATTTGTTCTAATCCTCTATACTTTTTTTCAAGATCTGAATAGAATATAAAAAAATTCATTAGTGTTCCTTTATACACATTCCAACTAGCACCCCCATCTGGATACTTTAGTGCTTTAAATCTTGCAATGTCTCTAAAGTAATTGGTGATTTGTTTGTCAAATATATTTTCTTTTCTATAGTATTTAATCAGATTACTATGTTTCTTATTGAATATATCTATGTCAAAAACAACTTTGTCTATCATTAATGACCTAAGTGGATTTGGAATAACATCTATGCCGTTATTAAACAATACATAATTTTTACCATTTGTAAGAATTCCCCATGATAATCCTTTTTCATATAGGTATTCAGCTAATTGACTTTGTTCCTTTTCACCTAGTTTGTTATTTGCTGATTTCACTTCAATATATAAAAAAGTAATTTCATCTATTTTTACGGCAATATCCGCCCGCCCATTCTTGTGATATTTCGGGTGCTCATAATAAAACTCGGATGGATCATACCCTGTCATTTCTAAAAACTTTATTACTACATGATTTTTTATGTTTTCTTCATTTGTATCCTTGAATTTATTGTACATCTGCTTAAGACTATTTAAATCTAAATCAATTGATTTCACTATTAATCCCTCCAATTGCTTCTAGTTAAAATAATATGATGCATTGTAAAATTTTACTGTTATTGCGATATTTCAATCATAATGTAGTATAGGAATACACGCACATCTCATTATTTTTCTACCGTCAGCACTCCTTACATGGGGAGTGTCTGGCTTGGTTGGAGTTAGCTGTTGTAACAAAATAATAAACACTTCCGATTCCTATGTTTAACCCAATATTATCCTGGTTTCCCCCAATAGGGTTCCGGGATTTTTTGTTGCTGAAAACCACCAAACCTCTCTACTTTCCCAGCAAATTTTCTTCTCTATTCCTAGTGCTTCCTAACATTAACCAATATACGAGTAAAAGGCTCTTCTTAAGAGGGCAACAGAAGGTATATAATTTAAAGACAAGGCTTCAAAAAACATGTAATGAGGAGCGATTTTGATGTTAAAAAAATTTTTAGTAGCCTTACTCTGTATAGGATTGATTGCTGTTGTTTATTTTTCGGCATCACGTCCAACAACATCCTTGGAAAGCGTCTGTGAAAGGTTAGCCGAACAATATGGGGATTGTGAAAAAATTATTTTTATAGACGGAACTTCAAATTTAGTTTTTGCCGACAGTGAGATAGGGATTATACCTGTTCTGATGAGTAAAGGCTTTACTGACATAGAAAAGGTTATTAATCCACTATATTACCAAGAATACAGAGAAGAAAATAAACCGATTAGCTGGCAAGCGTCTCGTAATCTTCAAAAGGATTTGTCGCTAATTAGCGGGTTTTCTAGTGACGATGCAAAAACTATAATAATAAACAGTGAAGGGAATATACAGCCGAACCGGATTTTCATTCGTGATGACTTATGGTTCTGGTATGTTACTATTCCCAAAAATGAAGTGATCTTACCAGTAGATGTAACAGCTTTCGATATAAATGGTCAAATTATCTTTGGTAGAGATGAAGAGGAGTAATGATATAAAGTTATCTAATTATGACAATTCACGGATGTATCTTAATAAATCTCGGAATTGATCCATTACAACTCTCGGATTTTTCTATGTGGAAAGCAGGGCTCTGTGAGAACCCCAGTACCAATCCAATAGGATTTTCTTTCACCGAGTCTCTCGTTGAGACATGTTTTTAATTCTTTCAATAAAAGTTAATATGATACTGTCTTTACGAATTCAATTAGCACTTCTTCACTTTTATCGTCCCATTTAAAGGCTATTGGAATTCGAGTAATTTTATAAATTGGATCAGCATGACCACTTATTGTTAAGAACCATTCATGCTGATCATCGAGTGAACCCTCGTTTGTATCTGCGAAAGGGGATTTGGGGTCTATTTTATAACTAAAAACTTCTGGCTTAGGGTCCTCTCCAATATAAGAAAATGTGTAGCTTAAATGGGTCTCAGATACATAGACTTCAGAAGTTGAAAGTGCTCCTACTTCTAGTACTACACGTCAATTCTTACTTTCACCTTCAAAAATAGCTCCTGTAGGTTCCTCTCTCATACTCGTACAAGCTACTAAAATTAGCATTATTAAAGTAAAGAATATAAAGTTTTTAAGTTTAATAAAAATCACCATCCTTTTGCATTTTAATTAAATGATAAATATATTTTGAGAAAAGGAGGTATTTCGAAGTCTCCATCTAAAGTTATAATACCACAAAATTCATTGAATTCGGATTTCATTTCTATTTATACAATAGGTACGAGTTAATAAAATAAACAATGATACTAAAATCTAAGTATCGGAATGTTAATATAGGAGATTTAAATGGTTATTAGGGGACTAAATAAAGGTGAAAAACTTCCAATGGAATTGTTGCTATTGGCCGACCCTTCAAGAGAGAGTGTTGAGGAATATATAAATAGGGGCGAATGTTTTATAGCTGAATCCTATAAGCGAATTATAGGGGTGTATGTATTACTTCCAACAAGACCAGGGACAGTCGAGCTTGTTAATATTGCAGTGATAGAAGAAGAACATGGTAGAGGTATAGGCAAACGATTGGTACTGGATGCAATTAAGGTAGCTAAGACAAAAGGGTACAAAACGATTGAAATTGGAACTGGAAATTCTAGCATAGGGCAACTGGCCCTATATCAAAAATGCGGATTTAGAATAGTTGGTGTTGATATAGACTTTTTTGTTAAGCATTATCCAGAAGACATTTTTGAAAATGGTATTCAGTGCAGGGATATGGTTCGTTTATCTCAAGATTTATAGTTTGAAAAAATTCTTCAACAAACGGGTGCAATCCTCAAAGAAGGAGAAGCACCTTTTTTGTCGAATTTAGACAATAGGGGCAGGTAGGTGAATGAGGAAAGTTTTTATAATTGGAGGGATTTTTATGTTATTTCATTACCATTTTTGGACTCCTTATGTGGAAGATACAGAGAGATTCTATTTAGAACAGGGATTTAGAATATCACAGCGTATTGGAAAGTTTCAAGGAGATTATCAGTCATTTAATCCTCCATTAGATTGGGACGATTTTAGGGATAAAGATATTACATTCAGAATAATAGAAGCAAGAAAAGGCGCGATTAATATTACCTTTGGCTTTGGAAAAAAAGTAATGTTTGACCATATTGGTTTTTTGGTAAATGCTAAAGAGCACGATGAGATTTGCAATAGAGCAACTTTGATGCAATCGATGAACCTTCTGGTAAAGCAAGAATCGAGGAATTGGAGTTATCTGTTAAATCTAAAGGGATCGAGAAAATATTATTCCAATTGCTTGATAAGAAGGTAGCTAATGTCCACACCGTAAAAGGGGATATAGTTACAATTAACAAAGCTTTTATGAAAGGAGTTTCAGTAGAGAATCAGAAGGATCCTAATGGTGTACAGATAGCTGGAATTTAAAAAGTTATTAAACTATAGGGTGTGCCATCCTTTTTTGTCGAATTTATGGTGCAATTTATTTCAACTAGATTAATGAATTTTACATATGAATATAATACATAAAAAAGCAATGAAGAGAAGAGTAACTGTGTTCAAGCATAACAGAGAACTCCAGCGGCTGGAAATGGAGGATGTAATAACACATTGAACCAAATCTCGGAGCTACACATGGGAAGTTTGTTTTAGATCATGTGTCGGGTTCTCCCGTTAGAGAGACAGAGTATGAACATAATCTTATTAGTATGTGGTACTTGAAAAGGTTTCTGTGGTAACGCAGAAACAAACTGGGATGGCACCACGAACTTCTAAATTCAAGGAGTCTCGTTCTCAAGGTTGATAACTTTGAGGGGGAGATTCTTTTTTATTGAAAAATAATGTTGAATTTAGGGGGAAATAATGCAATGGAATTTATGAGAATGAATAATCCGGTATTACTTTTATTAGGCATCGGGGTCTCCAATTTAGGAGCTTGGGTTTATTTAATTGCACTTAACTTAATTGTATTGGATATTACGGGTTCTCCACTAGCAGTTGCAATTCTTTATATATTAATACCTGTAGCAACACTATTTACAAACTTTTGGTCTGGAAGTTTTATTGACCGGTTAAACAAAAGAAATTTAATGATTTTTTTAGATGTAATTAGAGCTATACTCGTATTTGCACTTCCATTTATAGAGTCAATTGTTCTGATTTATGCGTTTATATTTGTTGTAAATATAGCGAGTTCAGTTTTCGGGCCAACGTCTATGGTCTATATGACTAAGTTAATTCCAAAAGGTGACCGGCAAAGGTTTAATGCACTTAGAAATTTTATTAATTCATGCGGATTTATATTAGGACCTTCTATTGCAGGCTTACTGTTCATGTTTGGGTCCCCATATTTAGCAATTCAACTAAATTCCATGGCGTTATTTATATCAGCTGTAATTATTCTTTTACTTCCCAATTTAGACTTGATAAGTGAGAAAAACATTTCAGAAAAAGTTAGCATTGAATTAATTGTAAATGATTGGAAAAAGGTTATTGGCTTTAGTAAATCAAATATCCATGTGGCCTTGGTTTATGTTCTCTTTAGTGGAATCATTGTATTTATGTCTGCATTAGATTCTTTAGAAGCTGTATTTGCAACAGAGGTTCTCTCGTTATCTGAAAGTACTTATGGTTTTCTTGTCAGTGTAGCAGGAATTGGACTCATAACAGGTTCATTGATCAATGCTTTATTCGCCAAGTATCTGAAACTAAATGTTTTAATTGGGGTAGGAACTATCTTCACGCCAGGTGGCTATTTAATATTTGCTTATTCAAATGATTTTATCTGGGCAGCTACTGGATTTCTTACATTAACATTCGCATTGTCGTTTGCAAACATAGGTTTTCTAACTTTCTATCAAACCAATGTACCAGTAGAGATTATGGGAAGGTTTACAAGTGTTTTTGGTATGTTGGAGGCCTTGTTAGTCATCGTATTTACAGCTGCAATTGGGCTGTTTGCTGAACTATTCGACATTCGAGTGATTTATATTATAGGTTCGTTTGCCTTTTTAATCCTAGGAGTAGTAATTAACATGATTGTGATGAATAGATCGAATAGAAATTATTATAATCATGAAGTAGTTGAGTAGAGGATTTCAAGATATAATGAGCCCTTGACAGTGAGTGTATCTGTAAAACAATATAAACATCACTCGGCGATAATAAACCCTTCCGATTTCCATATCTAACTCAATAGTATCCCGGTTTTCCTCAATAGGATTCCGGGTTTTTTCTTGTCCAAAACCACCAGCCCTCTTCTTACATTTCCAATACCTTTTTCCTCTATCCCTTGTAGTTCCAGATTGTATTCGATATGCTAATCAAAACAGAGAACTGTACAGGATGATTCCAATGGTTATATTAAAAAACAAAGGTCGGAAGTAAATGTATAAAGACGGTGCTAGTCATGAAAGTTGAATTTGAAAATAAAGTTATAGAATTTAATGTTCAGTATGGAAGAGGGAAGAAGCTGTCCATTCATATAGATTCGTTTGGTTTCATAACTCTTAAAGTTCCTAAAGACACAAGCGAAGAAATGATTGTTGGTACAATAAAAAGTAAAGGGAAATGGATACTAGGGAAACTCCATGAAATTGGAATAGCTCGAGAAACCCCTAAGGCAAGAGAGTATCACGCCGATGGGAAGTTCTTATACCTCGGGAAAGAGTATTTTCTTCATGAATTAATAGATTGTAGTGAGTTAAATGCAGAGGCACTTGAAAGAAATCTCAAGAAGTTCTATATCGCTAGTTGCAGAACGATCGTAGAAGAGCGGATAAAAATCTATCAAAAGCAACTGAAAGTTAAGCCTAAAACAATTGAAATAGTAGAGTCTACAGTCAAGTGGGGTAGTTGTAGTTCGGATAGAAATCTAACCTTTAATTATCGTCTAGCTATGGCCCCAATTGAAGTCATCGATTATGTGGTAATCCATGAACTATGTCATTTAGTTCATATGAATCATGATCGATCATTTTGGAGACGAGTTGGAAGTATTATGCCGGATTATAAAGAAAAGGAAGAGTACTTGGAAAGACATGGGCATGCTATGTCACTTTAAAAAACGGTTACATTTCGAGAGGAATGGGCCGTTTTTGTTTGAAAACTTCTACTCTCTTGCTTTGATAATTGCTTGAATTTAATCCCGGGGTTTGATCCAATATAACTCGGGGTTTTTCTATGCGGAAAACCAGAGGATTCTGGGGGAACTCCAGCACTAATCCAATATTTCTCTCAAGGGTAGACCAGCAGTGACACCTGGGTATATCTGGGTTTGCCCTTACCACCTCGTACTAGTCAATGATTCTAAGCATTGTTGAAACACAACAAATAAGCATTCCTCTAACTATTCTTTCGAGAAAAACTGAAAAGATACTTTCACCTCTTTCTTTTTTTTACTTTCGTGACTCTCTTATTTCATCAATTATTGCATATAGTTCAGCATAAAAGAGTCTAATATTTGTATCTGAATACGCAAAAATAAAATTGTTGACGGTAGCAACTGTTCGTTCATTATTGAAAAAATCGTTGGATACATCCAGTGCCGATTGTTCGAAATATGGCTCATCTACGATATATACATAGACATCATTATCTTCGATTAGAAAAATATTTTGTTCTTTAGCTGTGCCTAGTTGATACTCTTCATTCACGGGTAAAACCTCATATGAAATCTCATGTTTTTGAAATAGCTCTTCTAAATCACTTAAAGTTGTGTATTCTTTATGCTGAAGAAAAATATAAGCAACAATTATCCCGATTACAATGATAAGTATTGCAGAAATGGTTTTTATTTTCAAAATCCCCACACCCATCTCTCCTTTTGATAAAACCTATTTGATTAATAATAACACAATGTTCTGTTCATTCGACTAGATAATAAAAACTTATACATAGTAGAGATAAGAATTTAGATTGGTTTGTAATACTTCATCCATAAAGCGGGATATGGGATAAAAGAAGAAGGATAAAAGAATGCATGTTGATTTAGGATTGCCATTAAGGGATTTTGAATATATGGTAAAGTTTACGAGGATCTGCAAGATTTCTGTAATAGAGTTTTTAAATTAACGCACTCTTAGTGCAATAAAGAACCAAAATGAAAATTGGATATCAAATGCTTATGTCTTTTAAATAAAGGAGGCTGTTTATGCGATTGTTATCTGCTGTTCTTATATTATTCTTAATAACTTCTATATTGATTGGGTGTGCAGGAAGTCCTGGACAGAGTGAAGGAGGAGTTTTAAGTAAGGAACAAGTATTAAAACAAAATACAGAAGCAGACATCTTTGAATTTGATGGGAAAGTTTATAAAACGGATGTAGATTGGATTGAAGAGGAAGAAATAATAAAAGATGAACAAGTAGGGAAAATATCTGAAGGGATGGCTAATAAATTACCCGTTGGTGCAAAGATTTTCGCATCAAAAGAAAGAAAAGATATTTTGATTGTTGAGTATGATGGGAAAGAAAAAAGGTATTTGCTTCAAGTTGGCGAATAAGGTTGTTCCCCTTCAACAAACGGGAAAGGATAGTTGAAGAATATTCGGGAAAGATACCTATAAAGAAAAGGTAGGTGGACTTTATTGAAGAAAAAACTCTGCGTCCTTTTTTGTATCCTATTTCTCGTAAATAATACTGTTGTTTTTGCGAAGCAAGAAGTACCTAACCAAGATTTAGCCAGCCAAATAGCTGCAGCAAAGAAGAATGCCAATCAATCTTTTTTGGAACAATTGATGACTCATTCATTAGTGCATAGTGATGTTCAAGACATTAAAGTTGAAAATAGTTCCGGATTTCAGCGTGTATTCAGTATCAATGATGGTTTTCAAGAACGTGTACTCAGAAAAGTGGTATTCTGGCTTAATAATTCTGACCGAGTAAATGGAGCAATCGAGGCATCTTCAGATAATCCATCCAATAAATTGACGTTAAAAATGACAAATGATGAAGTGATCACTATTGAACCCGCTTATACATGTGTAGTTGAGAATAAACGCAAAACCTGCACAGCTAAAGAAGGGGAATTAATCGTTTCGGAAAACAGACAAAAAGTACGATTAAAGTCACAGTCTCTTTATGATTGGCTCATGGTCGGGTGGAGAAAAGAATTGGACGGATCTACTAAAGAAGAGTTACTTGAAGAAGCATTGTTTACACGTTATTTATATCATCTGGGCCCATCTTATTCGGAGTTTTTTATGTGTCCCAAAATCAAAATTGAACCCATTGATGGAGATCCCAGGAGACATCTCATTTTTGGCAGTGCTTTAAACTATTCAGGACATCACGGTGGAGATTTTGATAAACTTACTTTTTCTGTAAGTGATTCTAACCTAACAGGATTACAAGTGACAAACGTCAAAATAAAGGAACATATTTCGCAAGAAGAAAGCGAAAAACAATGCCAAACGTTTGAGTAAATATAGTTCTTACGAAAGAGGCGTTTCTTTCAGCGAAGGGAACGCTTCTTATAGTTTTCAATGATACAATCTAGATGTAGAGTTGCTAGTAAATTATTTTGAATTTATGTAAATTGCAAGACTCGTGAAATTTTAGTTTACAGTCCTTATTCTCCGTTAATAAACAAGAGGGAGAATAAAAAAAGAAGGAATGTCACTCCTTCTTAGAAAAAATTTGTTCATAATCTAACATTAAACAATTTTCATGGCTTGAGAAAAAGTTGCTGTGCACTAAACAATCATGAAAGTTTAAACATTCACGATTGTTACATACACAGCTACCTGAAAAACTATTTTTCAATTTCAATGACGATTTCCTCTAACTGGAACTCCTCCTCTGCTGCATTGCTGTCCTCATTTCGGTAGATAGAACCGTTTTCTTTTGTGCCATCTTTTTCTAACAGCCGTACGACTGGCGTGACGATTAGCATTGTCGCTTCAGGATTCAATTTTTCAAATGTATTGGTATGGTGAAGTTGTGTGAACGAATTGCTGTATCCACCATTATGCTTGTTCGTATACACATTGCCCAAATCGTCTTTTACGATAATATCGACTAATACAAAATCCCAATTTTCCTTTACCTCATTTGATAGCTCTTCATCATAATAAAGTAGAAAAGACATCGGGGTATAGACAACCTTCTTGACTGTCACATCAACACCATTACTATCTGCATTTAGATTGACCAGTTGCTCTATGTTATCGGTGGAACTTAGTTCAAAACTGAAGGCCCAATTACCAGTTATCGCTTCGCTACCTAATGCTGAATCTGGAACAACGCTTTCAATCAAAAATTCAAAACTGCCTTTATCCACTTGATCCTCTGTTAATAGGTGAGCGGTCGTCAGACCAACATACTTGTTTTCACCGCTTTTCAATAGTTCATGTCGCGTTGAATAAATCATTGAAGGTGAATCAAGAATAGTGGGTATGCCAGTCAATACAGGAGACTCCCCAAGATCCATTTCACTCTCGATTGTATACGTCATGTATAAGGCTTTTCCGTCGAATATGACTTCATTCATCGTTACGTTTATACCGTTATCCTCTTTTGCAATCGTAAGGGATTCGGAATTTTCCTCGTAACTTCCATAAAGTCCGTCACCATTAAATAATTGAAACAAGTTGCCTAATATAGGAATTTCCTGGGCAAATGAGGTGTAAGATAATCCGAATAAAGAGGCTGCAGATATTCCGATGGAAATCGATGCTGCCGCCGCTATCTTCCGCCACCTGACAGGCTTTTTCTTTCTGATTTTTCCTTTTAGCTGCATCTTCACTTTTTCTTTTTCTGCTTCACTGACTTCCACTTCTTCAAGTCGACTGACACCCATATCGATATCGTTTAAGTGTTCATATACGTCCTTCATATAAAACCCTCCCATTATGACGAATCTTCTTTTTACCGCGATAAATTCGATTGTCGATAGCGGACTTGCTTAAACTCATCTTTTCTGCAGTTTCCTCGGATGAAAAGCCTAAAAGGTATTTCATGATGAAAATCTTTCGATCAATTGGATCTAATTGATTGAGCAGGTCATTGACGGTGTCTCCCACATCTACTTCCATCGATTCCAGAATGGGGCGGTTTTCCAAAAACTCGGTAGGAATTTCATGATTCTTTACTTCTTTTCTGTAATAATCGATAGCCTTGTATTTTGCTACGGCACAAATCCAGTTCTTGAAACCATTTTCATCCCCGCCGCGAAACTTCCTGGCGTTCTGCCAAACTGATAGAAAAACATCATTCACGCACTCTCCGACTAGCTCTTCTCGTTGAATGGGTCTTAGAACTTGTTGAACAACACTTTTAATGAGTGGTAAATACTGATCAACAATATAGTCTAAAGCATCTTCCTTTCCCGATTGGAGACGTTTGATAAAGTTGGATTCATTTGACTTCATAGTTTTCGCCTCTTTTTCTTTGTAAAAGCTTCTACACCCTATATAACGAAAAGAAAATAGCTTTATTCGCAACTATAACAAAGTATTTATAAGTATATTTGTGAAAATTGGTGCCGTTGCACGAAACATGAACAAATAGTGGGAATAGTTATAGGGCCTGCTAAGGAACAAGGGAAAGAACACAAAGAAGAAATGACTAATGTCACTCCCTCTCAGAGACTAATATTCCATTTTCATTGCGTTAGGCTTATTTAAATTTTCCCAGCCTACTGTTAATTAACTTTGTCTATTATTTCAAGTTCAACTTCCTTATTAGGTTCCTGTTTCATCTTTACTCTAACAGTTCCTGACTCGTGCTTTTCTACATATTCACTTAACACAATCGATTTAGGATTTCCTGCAGTGTCCAAATAGTTTAGTGTTAAACTGAGTTGGAAATCCTCCTTTGAATACTTAATACTTCTCTTTTTACCTGTTGGTATTAGATAAGTGTGTTCTTCTTGAGGCGTAAGCCAAACCTTTTGTTCCGACTGAGTATCATTGTGTACTAAGATTTTAATATCGCCCCTGAAGATAAAATTAGAAACTAGATAGACCAATACGATAGAAACTATAATTAGGATTGCTGCGCTTTTCAACTTCATTCTACCTCACTCCTTTTTCCTATATAGAAGTCGGAATATTTCTATAAGGTTAATGTTATTGACTCTTACAAAGAGATATTTGTTTCATTTTTAAGAAAGAGTTGTGCAACCAATTGTTCAATTCCAAGTCTTTATACCAAAGTTGAAATGTTTGTGTTTGGAAATAATAATTCCAGGAGAAGGGGTTTTTACATGTTTACACCTAAAAACAAAAAGTTGAATGTGATGATTAGTATGAGTATGTTGCTGCTTGTTGTTATAGCTAGCGTAGGTACATATTATCTTAACTACTACAAAGTAGATTTTAATAAACAGTTGCCCATGGTTGTTGCGGTGGATCCTGACAATAAAGACCTTGAAAGTATTGCCTATGGGTTTTGGATGGAATTAACGAAGCCATATACAGAAGAGAATGTGAGCCCATGGAAAAGAATATCGGACGTTCGTTACGACAAGATTCAATTACTTGCGGGGGATGAAACTGAGTTTGCAATTGGTGTTACCTTTTCAGCGAAGTTAGAAAAGAAAAATTGGTCCATTCACAATAACTGGGGAAAGGTGCAAGAGGATGGAACAGTTCAAGATATTCAATGGACATTGAGGATTAAGCAGGTTGAAGAAAACAACTATTCGCTAACTCAGATTGAGGAGACTGCAGACGCTGTTTCCGGGCTTCCGCCTGTTATGGATACGTATCAAAAGGATGCAGGTATTGCCGTGCCCGATGAGAATAACCGCTATGAGATTCAAAATGGTCAACTGAAGGTGACGTATAACAACGGGGATGACTGGAAGTATGTGCCGACTACTCTTGATGAATTGTTTGCGGGAGATTATAGCGGTTCCAAAGAATACTTGATAGATGGTAGTTATGTGATTTCTCAGGATAGGACAGCATTTGTAATAGGTGAAGAAATAGTGAATCAAGAAGATTTTCCGCAGACCCAGTTCAAGATTTTACAAACTACGGATGAGGGGAAAACATGGGAAAAGTCCGATGTCACAGATTTGCCTGGCGTTAGGGCTCGATTTCTTGGTTTTACATCAGATGAAAATGGTTATTTGATCATAAGTTATGACCGGTCGATGGGCTTTGAAGGGAATGCTATTTACAAAACGGATGATGGCGGAGAAAGTTGGAAACACGCGGGGACTGTTGAAGAGACATATCGACACGTCACGGGCGGTGGATTTAGTAATGAGAATCTTGGATTTATGTCGTTTGGTTCCGTTAGGGAAAATGATGAACCGGAACGTCCATTTCTTTTTCGAACGACCGATGGCGGCGAGCGTTGGGAGGAGATTGACATCCCGATACCCATTGAATATCAAGGGATTTTTACAATAGCCGAAATTCCGGCGATTGATGGGACACAAGGATTTTTACTCGTGAACCAGGGACCTAACGGGGATTATCAAGGCGGTAAAGTTTTGGCAAGATTTACGACAGTAGATGAGGGAGCCACATGGTTCTTTTCAAACTTGGTTGATCCGGATAATGTGATTGATAATTAGGTGTTTGATTTCGGAAACCTTTGCAAAAAAACTTTTGATATATATAAAGGATGTATAGAATGAGAATAAAATATGATTTAAAGAAATCATTTCCTCCCAAAAGAATCGAAGAAGTAGATTATATATTAGTACATTATTTAGAAGGAATAAAAATCTCTAAAGAAGATCAACGTATAAAAATTATATTAGATGATTACTATGCTCCAGAAATGAAGCTGATCAAGGGAGTTTATATCATCTATAAAAAACCAATTCTAGAATTACTTGAGGGACGAATTCACTCGATTAATAGCTATGAATTTACTAACTTTAAAAAGAAGCATAGAACTATTTCGGATGAAGACATAGAATATATACTAGAGATGGCGACAGTTGTAGTGCTTGCGAGTAAGAATGACCAAATACTGACAACATATTTTATTGCTGGTAGAGGAGGAAAATTAGACAGTATCTTGAACTTATGTCTAGGTTACTCAAAAGATTTTGAGGATAATAAGTTTAAAGCAAGTTTACAAAACTTTTTTAATGATATTGAAGCAGTTAAGCAGATGGGTTTATTAGAAGAAATAATTGGAAATGAGTAGATAATCATTAGAGGTAGAGTGGCAATCTTAACGTTCAGTGATTACAACTTAAATCCATTGTTAGTAAATGAGAATATTGCAAATTCAATTTTCATCAATAGATTTTGGATGGAGGAGGGATTCAATGAATTTAGGAAATCCAATAGCAAGTGGAAATACTGCTGATATCTACTTATATGACAATAAAGTTGTGAAAGTTTTTAATGATTACTTACCGGAAACGGAATCCATATTTGAAGCAAATAAGCAAAAACATGCCTATTCATGCGGTCTTCCTGTACCTGAGATTTTTAATGTCACGAAAGTAAATGGAAAGCAATCGATTATTATGGAGTATATTGAGGGAAGAACTTTAGGCGAACTATTATTGGAGGATATGGAGAAGGCTGAATATTACTTAAGTATTTCTGTTGAAGTTCAACAAAAGATTCATAGCATTATCCCAGATACCATTGAACCCATGTTTGATAAATTATCCCGTCAAATTGTCGCTGCTCCTATTCTCGAAACAAGTCAAAAATCGTATCTATTGAAGAAGTTGAAATCAATTACATTTGAGAACAGGCTTTGCCATGGTGATTTTCACTTATTTAATTTAATTTTGACAGATAACAAAGTGGTCGTCATAGATTGGGTTGATTCGAGTGCGGGGGATATTCGTGCTGATGTCTATCGGACATACCTATTGTATGCCCAGCTTACCGTCGAATTAGCTGAATTGTATCTGCGACTATACTGTGAAAAGAGTGGACTATCAAGATCAGAAATTATTCAATGGGCGCCAATCATTGCAGGCGCAAAGTTATCTGAAGTGCTCTCACTGGAGAATTCGGAACGGCTTATTAAAATAATAAATAGCTCGTTATGATTAAAACTTAATAAGCTAAAATTAAAGAATCGAATTCAAAGAAAACCACATTTTATATTGGCGTAAGTGTGGTTTTCACAGGTCGCTTTACTCTTTGGCTTGGTTCAATGGTAAGATGGGTTCTTCCTCGCTATATCGTGAATATGTCGTTTCAGGAAAACCAACTTCTTCACACGTTTTATCCTCGCAACTAAATATATAGGTTTGCTGATCCGTTCGAACACTCACACCATAATGAAATGGAAATACCCCGCCTTTATTCCGATCCAGCCCAGTCGAATCCTCCCTATCTAGAATTATTATTTAATTCGCGTAAAAAAACATTTAATTCATCATCAGATTGAAATTTATAAGCATGTCCATAGCAGATTGGTCCATTGCCAGTGTGATCTCTCTTGGGAAATTTAAGGAAAGCAGTATTATGATTTAACCCAGAAGATTTTTCCTCTAGTTCTTTATTAACTCCAACTGTTTTTGGATTTAAAACAATAGTAATCTCTTTATTTGGAAGTGAATAAATTACTTCATCGTTTACAATATTTTTAAATTCAACAGCTTTTGATGTTTCTTTCATCGTTTTGAAATTGTTTAAACCAAAAGTATTTTGTACATTACCCATATTACAATTCACCTCTTACTGTATTTTTGCCTAAATCTATTATAAGTTATCTTCAGAAATATGCTACCATTCTATGTAGAGGCTGAACAACAATAGTTAAATGTATGATTTAGAAGATTAGTCTATCAAATCCATTTGTCCAATTTAGGAAAAGGAGAAGTACAATTATGCAAAAACATTGTTGTGAAGATATGGACTATCATGCAAATTTTGAGTGCGATCTACATGCAAGTCCTTTTGAATGTCCTGACAAGATCATTATATTTGATGAAAAGAATAAGGACTATGGATTAATCATTCATGATGGTGGTACCTCATGTATCGGGATAGATTTTTGTCCTTGGTGTAGTAAGAAATTGAAATAGGGAGGCTGAAAATCGTTATGAAGAAACTACAAAAAGGAGATAGGATTGGTATATTTACTCCGTCATCTCCGGCTTCCGTTACAGCAAAGGTTAGATATGAACGCGGAAAAGCATTTCTAGAGGAAAAAGGCTTTCAAATTATTGAGGGCAGTTTAACAAGTCAATCCGAAGGTTACCGTTCAGGAACGCCAAAAGCGCGAGCTGAAGAATTAAATGAATTATTAAGTGATCCGACGATTAAAATGATTATGTCGATGATTGGCGGCACGAATTCGAATAGTATACTTCCGTATATCGACTACGATGCATTTCGTGAAAATCCAAAACTCGTCGTTGGTTATTCGGATGCCACAGCAATATTACTGGCTTTGTATGCGAAGACTGGCATACCTACATATTATGGACCGGCATTAGTCCCTTCTTTTGGAGAATTTGAACCTTTAGTACAGGAGACATACAGATTTTTTGAATCTTATTTTTGTGAAAATCCAGCGCTGCCATATGAAATCCCGATGTCTGAGTTTTGGTCAGATGAACCTGTTAATTGGCTAGAAAAAACGCAGGAAAAACCACTTTATTCAAATGAATGGTTGGGATTTAATGATGGCATAGTGGAGGGAAGACTAATTGGCGGCAATAATAATGCGATGTATGGCTTTATAGGGACTGAATATTTTCCAACCATTCATGAGGGGGATATTCTATTAATCGAAGATAGTATGAAAGATGCTTCGATTGTTGAAAAGAATTTTGCTATGCTAAAACTACATGGTGTTTTTGATAAAATCGCTGCTATTATTCTTGGCAAACATGAATGTTTCGATGATTTAGGAACAGGGAAACAACCGATTGATCTTTTGCTAGAACAACTAGATGGAAGAACCCTTCCGATATTAGCTGAATTTGATACGTGTCATACACATCCGATGCACCCTATCGCAATCGGCAAAAATGTAAAGGTAGATACTAAAATGAGAAAAGTTTGGTGTATGGAAGAATGGAAATAAGCACTAATTGAAAAGAACCCAGGTCAGCGATCTACCCTATCTCCCGGTTTCCTGAATAGGATTCCGGGTTTTTTAACAAAATGCCATTATTTAAACTGTTTCACTTCGTTTTCCCAGGCAGTGAAAAAAGCTTCAACTGTTGCATATCTATCTATCTTTTCTTTTTCAACTGCTTTTAATGCAATCTTATAAAGTTCCTTACTTGCATCCCATTTACTCATTGACCGATCGAGTTCCCCGCCTATTAACCCAAATGCAATCGCACCCATATTATATACGTTAGTCCGCTCATCAATTTCAGCACCCATTTCAAACTCTTCTGGTGACATAAATCTTGAAGAACCCCATAGTCTGCCCATTGTATTGACATATGGCTTTTTTCGATAAAAATCAATATCACAGATCATCATGCGATTTTTCTCGAAATTATATAAAATACTTCCATCATAAAAATCAATCGCTACATAATCCTTTTTCTCAATAGATACATGGAATTCAAAAATACATGTAAGCGAGGCTAAACGTAGTTCAATAGGTAACTGTCTAAAACGGTAAAACGGTGAGTCAGGATGGGTATATTTTTGTGGTGGTGGAAAAGCCCAATGAGCATGAAGACATTCCCCGTCAAACCACTCAAACACTAATGCATATTCATCAAATACTTGAAAATGGTCAATTAATTTGACCACATAGGGATGACGCAGCTTGTTATATATAGGTACAGACTGCTTCAATCTAGCTACCGCCTCTTCAAGATGTCCAGAAAATGCTACGGTCTTCGCACCTGCATATTTTACAAACCTTTTAATGCCGTCTTTTTCTACCCCAAAGCATATGTTTCCAGAATCTTGTTCATCAAAAACACAAAACACATTGCCAATAGATCTAAGCCATTCAAAATCATGTTTTTCTTTTAATTGGAATGAAATGCCGTCTACACTAATTTTTTGTGTTTCGTTCATATAGAACCTCCAAACTCATTATCTTTAATTAAATCTACTTTTTTTAGTAATTATCATGAATAAGTGTCGTCTCATATCTAACTATATCAAAATTTAAGAAAAGATAAATAGTGATTGTCGACGAAGTATTTAGAAGATATGGTAAAGTGTATAAGAAGCTCTGTAAGACTTGCGTGAAAGGGGTTTTTACAATGTCAGAGGTTTTTCAGATTCCATATGGGGATCATCCGTCCCAATTCGGCGAACTACGTATCCCTGAGTTGCCTGGGCTGAAACCGGTTGTGATTACGATTCATGGTGGTTTCTGGCAATCGAAATACGGACTGGAAGAAAACAATCCGCTGGATGAAGACTTAACTAGTCGTGGTTATGCGACTTGGAATATTGAGTATCGTCGAGTCGGAGAAGACGGCGGAGGTTGGCCGGGAACATTGATGGATGTCATAGATGCTGTAAATCACCTCACCCAAATTGAGGATCGCTTTCAGCTCAATCTCTCTCGAGTGGTTATCCTTGGGCATTCAGCAGGAGGACATTTGGCGCTATGGTTGGCATCTCGCTTGAATAAAGTTCAAATGGATGAAATCAATAAACCGCTACTTGTACCTATACAACGCGTGATCAGTTTGGCAGGCGTTTTGGATTTAGGGAAGATGTGGGAGATTCATGAAGAAAAAGGGATTAGTAGTCCCGTAGCTTCTTTCATGGGTGGATCACCTCATGAAGTATCTCAACGTTATAGGATAGCATCACCGGTAGAACTATTGCCTTTGAATGTAGAGCAAATTTTAATTCATGGTGAATTAGACCGCCATGTCCCAGTTGAACTGAGTATCGAGTATCATCGCAGGGCTAGTGAGCAGGGCGATAAAGTTCGTTTGATCGTACTTCCAGAGGTAGAACATTTCATGATTATCGATCCATCATCATCGGCATGGAAATCGGTAACTGATGCACTGGAAGTTTAATTAAAATGGGCAACGCGACATATTCTGGAGGGGAATTAGTTAATGAGACAAATAATAGCCCTTGGCGGCGGCGGTTTCTCTATGGAACCAGATAATCCATTGTTAGATTCATATATATTGAAACAAGTTAAGAAAAACAAACCTGAAATTTGCTTCATTCCAACAGCTAGCGGTGATTCTGATGATTACATATCAAGGTTTTATAAATTTTTTAGTCAACAAAGTTGTAATCCATCTCATCTTTCTTTATTTGAGCCCCCAACCAGGGATATGGAGCGTTTTATTTTAGAGAAAGACATTGTTTATGTTGGTGGAGGAAACACTAAAAATCTTTTAGCTTTATGGAAAGAGTGGGGTTTAGACGATATTTTGAAAAAAGCGTGGAATCAAGGAGTTATTTTAGCTGGGCTGAGTGCAGGCGCAATTTGTTGGTTTGAAGAAGGCGTAACTGATTCGTTTGGAGATGGTCTTGAACCATTAAAATGTCTTGGTTTCCTCAAGGGAAGTGCTTGTCCACATTACGATGGGGATCTTGCAAGAAGACCTGCATTTCACAAACTCATTGAATCTAAAAAAATACAATCGGGAATTGGGATTGATGATGGGGCTGCTATTCATTATAAAGAACAAGAAATCTTTAACATAATTAGCTCGAGACCTTCTGCCAAGGCCTATGAGATTTCTTTTGAAAAGAAAATCATAGAGACAGAACTTCCAACAGAACTGTTATGTCATTCTTAAACTAACGAATGAACTTTCCTTATCATGTTGAAGTTTTCTATCTCCACTGGCGATTCATCTGCCTTTTGATTTTTTCTATTTCAGTAATTAAATAATCTATCTGTTTCTGCATGTTTTTATTATCTTCATTATTACTTTGTCCTTGCCGTGCTTCTTCTATGGCAAGGACTGCTGATAAAGTGGCTAAGGCATCCCCAAATGTACTGATTAATCCCGCAACGACAGCAAGTTTAGCACTTTCACTGACTGTATGGTCATTTTGATTATCTGGATTCTCATTGAATGAATATGAATTATTTTTATGCAAACTCTTAACCTCCATTCACTTACTCACTCTGCTCTTAATATATTCAAGTTTGTAAAGTAGTGTTCTGTAATAAAGTCGCATTTTTAATCAATCCTCACTATCCCTTGTGGTTTATGACTTTATTCGATATGGTAATGAAAGCCGTTCAAAGAACCAGTCATATGCATTCTAGTATTTTGTCGTCGAACTCTTGTAGCAAGGCTTCTTCTAACAGGGAACGGTGGAGTGCTTATATGAGGTGAAAATGTGGAGTCAGAATGGGTCCATTTTTTTGTTGTGAGTATTTTTACAATATCTGTAAAATTAGTTTTTTTATGGTATACTCTAATTGATGATTAGGGGGAATCAACATGGCAAACGAAAACAATCAATCTATTATTGCAAATCCAGCTCCACTGGGACTGTTCGCATTTGGTGTGACAACAGTGCTTTTGAACTTACATAATGCAGACATTATTCCGCTATCAATTGTAATTGTTGCAATGGGTTTCGCTTTAGGCGGGGCTGCACAAATAATAGCTGGTATCATGGAATTCAAGAAAAACAACGTATTTGGCGCAACTGCCTTTACTACTTATGGTTTTTTCTGGTGGTCTTTAATCATAATCTGGATCGATCCATTTGAAGGAATTGCAGCAGCAGATGACAAGAGCATGGGGTTCTATCTTCTGCTTTGGGCGATTTTCACCTTAATGATGTTTGTAGCTACACTGAAACTAAGCCGCTCATTACAGCTGATATTTCTAACGTTAACGTTTCTATTTTTACTCTTATCTATTGCAGATTTCACCGGAATTCACTCAATACAGATTGCAGCCGGCTGGGTAGGAATAGTATGCGGAATTTCAGCTATTTATACAGGTCTTGCACAGGTGATCAATAACGAATTTGGTAAACCGATGTTACCACTATAATTTAATAAACCAAATCAAAAAAAGACAGCTTCGACTGTTTTTTTTTTGCGCATATTTTAGTTGTAAAAAAATGTCCTTTTGAATGTTTTGAATATATGGTAATATTAATTTAGTGAATTATAGGTGGAAATAGGTATATCAACGTTTTGGGGGAAGCCATTGATAAAAATAAAAAAAGTAATGATTACATTATCTAGTGTAATTTTAACAGCTCTATTAGTAGGCGTTATTTTCCTATTTTTGGACAATATCGGTGGAATAATCGTTTTGTTGTCTGGCTTAGTTTTTTTATTGGTGTTGTTTATCGTAGCGATAATCGGTTTAATAAATGGGGATATTAAGTTATTCAAGTTAAATGGTAGGTTTAGCGTGTCGTTAGCCATTTCATATTTAATGGTGACGAGCATGCTATTATGCGTAATGTGGTTTTTTAACTTTACTATATATGATATGTATGGAGATTTGTCTGCAAGGGAGAAAATTAATGTGTTTCAAGACAAAGTTGTTGCAAGTGAAAATTTGCAAACAATTATAGAGGATTATCCGGTCTTAGAGCATGATCATATAACGTTTCGATATCATCCTGACACAGAGAAAATAGTGAATGAAATAATTCATACAATGGAAAGGATCACTGAACTTGAAAAAGAAATTTTCGGACGGGAGATTACTAAGACCGAAAAACTAGAAGTTATTGCGCTTCGAAATTCTAAAGATTACATACAGTTGCACCCATTTTTTACTGAAACAGTTGGTGGTTCTTATGACTCAAGCAATAAAAGAGCGATGATTTATCAAGAGCGGGAAAGTTTTGATGATGATGAGTCTTTTATGATTGGGACGTTTGCACATGAATATAGTCATTATCTCATTGATTTATTTTTAGCGGAAGAAGGAATAAATGATCAGGATATACCTGCTTGGTATAAGGAGGGAATATGCGAATTCATTCGTTATGAGATTGTAGATACAATTTCAATTCATGGGAAAATAGACGCCGGTTTAAAATATACAAACCTCCATACTGCAAATAAATGGAATGCTGCATCTGAAGATACAGATGTCTATTATTTAGCCAAAAGAGCAATCGAATATATAGTAGAACGCCAAGGAGACGTAAAGGCATTATCGACAATTCTCCTTCATCAAAAGGAAACAGGTTCATTTGAAGAATCCTTTGACCAAATAACGGGATTGCAATTAAATACATTAAACGAAACTATTTTTTCTGTGGAGAAAGATTTACAAAAAGCATGGGATGCATGGTGGCAAGAATCGGACATTGCTACCGCTGAAAAACTTTATGAAAAATTAACAAAGAAACATCCAAATGAAAGCCAAGCATGGCATCAATACGCATTGATTCTTGAAGAACAAATGAAATGGGATGAAGCACTCAATGCTAGGCGAAAAGTAATTAACATAGATCCAGAGAAAGCTGCTGGTTTTTTAAACATATCGTATTTATTAACAATCATCGATTCAGAAGAAGCTATGGAAATGGCGAATATAGCATTAGAATTAACGAAAAAAGAGCCAAATGGAAATGTGGAGTTCTCTCAGAAATGGGTAGACGAAATCTCTCAATATCATAATTTGATGAGTGAAGAAAGAAATGCAGAGGCATATCAAGTAATTTTTCAAAGTGAACAATTATCCAACAATCCAACAATAATGGAGGAATTAAAAAACAGGGAAAATAAAACATCAACATACTGATAAGGGTAGCTTAGTTGAATAGGGAATTCATTCATAATGAAATGAGGAGATATTCATGTTTTGGCAGATTGTAGCTATATTGTTTATTTTATTTGTTATTTATAGTCTTTCATCTATTAATTACCAGTTAAAGCTAATTTCCAAGCACCTTGGTGCTAAAGATAAAGAGATGGAAGTGATAGCAAAGGTAAGTGATGAAGAAATTGAGAAAGAATTAGAAGATTATATTAAAAGGTAAAAAAATCTGAGAGGCAGATAGAACTTATGGAGAAGTGGGTGATTAATCCGAATAATGTTAAAAATTTACGGAGTGCAATAAAAAATTAACTGATTTTAATGGGGGGTAAACTTGTGACAGCACCAAGGCACTTTGTTTCAGCAGCAACAATTGTGAGAAACGATAAAAATGAAATCTTATTAATAAAAGGACCACTTAGAGGATGGGAGATGCCTGGTGGAATAGTAGAAGAGGGAGAATCACTGAAGGCAGCAGCAATTAGAGAAACGAAAGAAGAATCAGGTATTGATATCGAGGTTGTCAAATTTTGTGGGATCTTTCAAAATGTAGAGCGATCTATTTGTAATACCTTGTTTTTGGCTAAAGCAATCGGAGGAGAACCTACTACGAGTGCTGAGAGTTTAGAAGTAGGCTTTTTCCCAATAAAAAAAGCATTAGAAATGGTAGCTATAAAGAATTTTAGACAGAGAATTGAATATAGTTTAGACGAAAATACCCATCCTTTTTATGTTGAATTTTAATGGCTATTTTATGGATAACGGGTTACTAAAAAAAGTTGGGAAAGTAAAAATGTCATTAAATTAGTGAACAAGCTTAAAAAGACAATCTGGTGAAATCTTTCTGTAAAGCTGTTGTGGGGGGCAGTATATGGGCTATATTAAGAAATTAAGAAAGTTTGTTGGTAGTCGTCCGCTTATTATGGTTGGGGCATGTGTCATTGTCTTAAATGAAGATAATAAAATACTATTGCAACTTCGAAAGGATAATAATTGTTGGGGATTAGCTGGTGGTTCTTTAGAAATGGGTGAGGCTTTAGAAGAAGCGGCTAAAAGGGAATTATTTGAAGAAACAGGTTTGGTGGCAAATAAATTAGATTTGTTCAATGTCTACTCTGGAGAAGAATTCTACTATAAATATCCGCATGGTGATGAGGTTTATAATGTGGTCACTGCTTACATATGCACTGATTATGAAGGCGTATTGAACAAGGATGAAAGTGAAGTCAAAGAACTATGTTTCTTTCACTTCAACAAACTTCCGTCGAACATTAGCCCTCCGGATAGACCAATAATCCAAGAATACCTACAAACGGTAGGTTGTTGATCAAGAATAAAAGAGTAATATTACTCACCTATGTTAAAGGATGCCGAAGTACCCCTTAGCTGCTGCAGAATAATTATGAATGACAAGAATAACAATAAATAGGCTGCCTCAAAATTTGTTTACAAGCGAATTTTGAGGCAGCCTATTTTTTATGTATAGCGATTAAACAGGTAGTTCGAAATAAAGAATTCGGTTGAATATGCCGCGACCAATAATGTCGAAAATTATTCTAATAATACACTAAAAATGTATAGTTACTCACTCGTACTTCAATATTGAGGATTCATATTCGTTCAGTAGTTCATCCAATTCCTGCGAAATAGAAACCACCTGTGGGTTTTTCGGATTTTCTACATATACTTGATAAAGCATCTCCCTTGTTTCTTCAATTTTTTTTTCTAACTCATTTCTTCTAGACAGTTTGATAACTTCCTCTCCACTAATTCTATTTGATGCATGTGGAGAAGTGATCCTTTCAAAAAATATATGTATTAACACTTAGGGAAATTAGGTTCAATGTTATTACCATACAAACTTTTTACTTGTGAACACTTCTAATTCGTTGACATCAAAATTCACTCATTTTTAGTAGTTAAGTTTCGATTTATTTATTTGTTGTACCATTGATGAGCCATTTTAATGTAACTACTTGTTTTCATACCCATTATCTTGATCCTTAAAACCGATTTTGTGTGAAAAATCGAGAATATTTATGACTATAGGTACCAATCGGATATATATCATTAATCCTTATTTACGTGTTAAACTAAATGCTTCCAAACAGTAAGCATGTGTATGTTTGTATATATGCATGATTTATCGTGAATGTTTGTAACAGGTAAGCTGAATTAACTGAGATGATGTGTAGATTTTAACATGGGTTTGAATTATTTCGCATACATATATCAGAAACCAATAAGTAGAGGTATTGAATCTTATGAATGAAGAGTTACTAGAAAATGCTGATGTATGCTATCAGTTGGCTGAGCAGGAAGCTGCTCAATATTTTGAATCACTTTCCGTACAACTATTGAAAAAGACGTATACAACATCCCTTATAAAAGATATACAGTCCTGGAAAAAGAAACATATTCGTCCAAATCCATTCTTATCTATATTTCCAAGTGGGAAAGGGAAATCTGATTCTAAAGGGTATCATAGTTATATCCAATGGCTGGATTACACAGGTAAACTAGAGAATTATCTGGACCGGAGTATTTCTTATATTTACATGAGAGATCTGGGAAGAGCTTTAGACTCACCTGATACGCAATCAAGAATACGTCGTACAGTTGATCGTATAAAAAGTTACCTAACAGATGCAAATGCTAAAGGTCGAGTGGAGCCGTTTAGTATAACTGGGTTGTATCGACTGGCCCAGAAAGAAGGCGTTGAATCCACCGTAATCTGGGTAATAGATAAATTAAAGACGGTGTCCGCCAATATTCCAGAGGGGATGGATGCTGAGGAAGCCAAGCGAAAATTACTCAAAATCATAGCTGGGGTCATTCTCCATGTTGTAGAAGAGATGGACGATGAGATAACACCAGAAGAACGTACTCGGAAACTTGAGGAAGCGATTAGGCTAGGGTACGCCTATGGACTGACCTATCCATTCATAGACGACCTTTTGGATGCTAACGTATTGGCCCCACAAGAGCAAAAACGTTATTCCGAATTAATACGCACGGCACTTATCGCAGGATCTGTTCCTGCATTGGGTGAGTGGACTGGAAAAAACGCTGAACTTATTCGATTTATTCATTCGGAACTCGGAGATGCTTTTGACTCTATTAAAACGCTTCAGCAACCAGAGACACGAAAATCCTTTTTTGAGCAGTCTTATGTGTTTTTTAATTCTCAGGAAGTGGATCGTGAAAAGGTCTTGTCCAATGGAAATTACACCAATGAAGAACTTTATATACCCGTCATTTTAAAATCCTCTTCTTCACGTTTAATAACTCGTTCAGTCATTAGTGCCCCTGATGATGAAGGTTTCAATACTCGAACTTTCGTCTATGGCATTTACAACCAGCTAGCAGATGATTTTGCTGATATGTTTGATGATTTGAAGGAAGGAAGAGTAACACCCTATACCTATTATCTAACCTATCATGACAAGCGAACGGATCTTATCAATCCTTTTGAAATGTACTGGACGGTCATCTACAATTTGATCCATAATGTGTACAACTCTGATAAGAAGACTAGTGAAGTGATACTCAATCGTGCAATAAACGGACTGAAACGATTTAAAAAACGAATGGGAATCAAAAAATACAACGAAATTATGGATTTATTTGCTTCAGGAAATCCTTCCTTCAATAAAGTCATCCAAAATATGGTTCGAAAAGCGGATGATGTGGACTTCTTCGATAAGTTGCTTCGGGATCATATGATTTCGTTATTGAAAAATGAAAAGATGGAGCGAGAAGCGTTTCTTGAGACAATTAAAACCGTACGTAAGCAAATCAACGACATTTTAATAATTCCAGAAGTTGAAAATGAATTATTGACACGAGAGTCAATAGTTGATGCTGCAAACTACAGTTTGGACAGCGACGGAAAGCGACTAAGGCCAATCATGACTTGGGTCATGGGGGTTAACGAATATGGATTAAATAAGTCATCAATCGTACCGCTTCTGCGATCATTGGAATATATGCATACGGCATCCTTAATTATCGATGATTTACCGTCTCAGGATAATGCGTCCACGCGCAGAGGGCGTCCAACCTTACATCAGAAATATGACGTTGCCATAGCAGAATTAACCGCACTATTTCTGACTCAAAAAGCGGTAGAGGAACAAACATCTCTTAACCAGTTCGATTCGAAAACAGTGCTGAATCTGATTCAGTATTCGTCCAGAATCGTAGCGGATATGTGTAGAGGCCAGGCGATGGATTTGGATTCAAGAGGGAAACAACTGACGCTGGAAGAATTGAATCGAATGTGCTTTTATAAGACAGGGATTGCATTCGAAGCTTCTCTTGTCATGCCGGCAATTCTCGCTCAAGCAGAGGAACAAGAAATAGACGCGTTGAAAAAATTCGCCCGTCATGCAGGCATTGCGTTTCAGATTAAGGATGACTTGCTTGATGTTGAAGGCGCTTTGAACGTATTGGGAAAACCGATTGGAAAAGATGCTGAAAATGACAATGCAACATTTGTGACAATCTTGGGTGTTGATAGTGCTAGAAAGGCGATGTGGGAACATTATTGTCTTGCAATGGAAACATTGCAAGAAGTACCAAGTAAATCAACTTTTCTGAAGCATGTGTTGAATCATATCGTGAATCGTGATCATTAAATTTGTTGGCAGACAATCACATGAAAAAGGAAGAACAAGTACCTCAATGGGTATTGTTCTTCCTTTTTTCGATGGTTTTTCATCACCGAGACTTACTATAAAACTAATAATAATTATCTTCATTAACGCGATGATTTCACTATGTAAAAATACTGTTTCAAAGGCTTTTCATAGAAGAAAGTGTCTTTTCGGTGTACAAAATGTGTCGGTTATATCGCGATTGCATGAATGTTTTGTGACGCGATTCGACGCTTTCCGGTGACGGTTCTGTGAAGTCTGGTTCAGCTAATTGTTATTCGCGTTTTGATATATTAAGATAAGTTTTACGTGGTGAAAACTACGAATCAATATTACGATTACTACTATTTTAAAAGGATATAAAACTATAGGAAGGGGCACCTCCATGAGAAAGAAATGGGCATTTTTAAGTTTGGTGATCGGGATTGTTGCCATATTATCAGGTTGTGAACCGTTGATGGTACTGGATCCGAAAGGACCACAAGCTGAAACGATTTCCAATGTTATTTGGATTTCGATCGCAACAATGGCGATTGTTGTTCTCGTCGTTTTCAGTTTATTGGTATACATCCTTGTAAAATATCGAGCTTCGAAAACAGACGAAGATTATGAACCCCCACATATCGAAGGGAGTCCAGTTGTTGAATGGTTTATTGTTGGGATTCCGGTAATTATCATCATTTTCCTTTCAATTATTACCGTCAAATCCACCTATGAAGTTGAGGCGACACCGAAAGGATATGAAGATCAGAAACCACTGGTCGTCTATGCTGCTTCCTCTGACTGGAAATGGCATTTCAGTTATCCAGAAGAAGATATTGAAACGGTGAACTATCTATATATCCCGACAGACAGGGCGTTGGAATTCAGACTTTACTCATACGGCCCGATCACAAGTTTTTGGATTCCACAACTAGGCGGTCAGAAATACGCGATGTCAGATATGATTACCACATTGCATTTGGCAGCGGAAGTTCCTGGTGAGTATATGGGAAGAAATTCGAACTTTAGTGGGAAAGGCTTCGCGGAGAACATCTTTAATGTGAAAGCGATGCCCGAAGCAGAGTTTACTGAATGGGTAGAAGACGTAAAAGCGACAGCTGATCCACTAACTGAAGAACATTTTGAGGAGTTACTAGAACCTGGCCATCTTGGGCAATTGACATTTAGTGGAACTCACTTGGATTTTTTACCACCACCTGAAGGCCACCATGATGGACATAACGACGAATCAGGACATTCTCATGATAATGAAGCTAATTCTGTTGACGCACATGATGATGAAATTAATGACTCGGACCATAAATGAATTTTAGTAGATTCATCTTTTTTACCGTTATCTAATACGGATTAAGTTTTCGAAAGGAGTACAACATGTTGGATTACTTTGATAGATTTGCAATACCACATCCAAGTCCTGCTATTTACGGAGCAATGGTTGCCATTGGCCTAACTGTAATTGCGATTCTCATAGGCTTAACCTACTTTAAAAAGTGGAACTATTTATGGCGTGAATGGTTGACGACTGTTGACCATAAACGGATTGGTATCATGTATCTGATTGCTGCATTACTGATGTTATTCCGCGGCGGCGTGGATGCGCTGATGATGCGTGCACAAACTGCTGTGCCTGATAACACATTGCTGGATGCTCAGCATTATAATGAAGTTTTCACGACGCACGGAGTTGTCATGATCATATTTATGGCGATGCCATTTATATACGCATTGATGAACTTCATCGTACCTTTACAAATCGGGGCGCGCGATGTAGCGTTCCCTCGTTTAAATGCACTTAGTTTCTGGTTGTTCTTCATGGGTGCGATGTTATTCAACATCTCATTCGTCGTAGGCGGTTCTCCTGACGCTGGTTGGACTTCTTATTTCCCACTAGCAGGAAATGACTTTAGCCAATCTGTAGGGACGAATTATTATCTATTATCAATCCAGATTGCTGGTATCGGTACGTTAATCTCAGGTATTAACTTTGTCACAACAATCTTTAAAATGAGAGCGCCTGGCATGAAATTGATGAAAATGCCAATGTTCACATGGACAGCGCTCATCACGAATGCGATAGTCGTTTTCGCATTCCCAGTCCTGACAGTTACACTTCTGCTAGGGACGATGGACCGTCTATTTGGTACCCATATCTTCTCGATGACCAACGGCGGAATGGATATGCTTTGGGCAAACCTATTCTGGGTTTGGGGACATCCGGAAGTATATATTCTCATTTTACCGGCATTCGGTATTTATAGTGAGATTGTTTCTACCTTTTCACGACGAAACCTTTATGGCTATAAGACTATGGTCGCTTCAATTGTGATCATTTCATTTCTCTCGTTCTTGGTCTGGACGCACCATTTCTACACAATGGGGCAAGGCGCGCTGACCAACAGTATTTTCTCGATTACGACGATGGCGATTGCCATTCCAACGGGGATAAAAATCTTTAACTGGTTATTGACCATGCGGAAAGGGAAAATTGAATTCACGGTTCCGATGCTCTATACGGTCGGGTTCATACCAATTTTCACAATCGGCGGGGTTACCGGTGTCATGCTCGCTATGGCTAGTGCTGATTATCAATACCATAATACAATGTTCTTGGTCGCGCATTTTCATTACACGATTATTCCAGGTGTTATCTTCGCGATGCTTGCTGGTCTTACCTACTGGTGGCCGAAAATGTTTGGCTTCATGTTAAGTGAAAGAATCGGGAAATGGGCTTTCTGGTTTATCGCTGTTGGCTTTAACCTTACATTCTTCCCAATGTTCTTCACAGGTTTGGATGGTCAAGCTCGCCGGATGTACACATACTCTGAAGCATCCGGGTTTGGTCCATTAAATATGCTTTCCTTTGGGGGAGCAGCTATTCTAGCAATTGGTTTTGCGATTCTCGTCTATAACATCTATTACAGTACGCGATATTCGACACGAAATATCGGTTCAGATCCGTGGAATGCGCGTACGCTTGAATGGGCCACACAGACACCAGTCCAATCGTATAACTTTGCACGGACGCCTCAAGTGAATTCTATTGAGCCGTTCTGGGATCATAAGAAAAAAGGAGAACCAATATTTAAAGGGGAAATTGAGAAGATTCATATGCCGAATAACAGCGGAATGCCGTTTATCATGAGCTGCCTATTCTTCGTCTGGGGCTTTTCGTTCGTGTTTAGTATGTGGATTCCAGTGATTATTACGACCATTGCAATCTTTGCGTGCATGGCTCATCGTTCATTTGAAAAAGACGATGGTTATTACATTCCAGTTGAAGAAATAGAAGCTACAGAAAAAGATAGCGAGGTGTTAACAGATGAAAATAGATAATTCACTTCCGCTTGAATATAAAACAGAACAAAATAGGATGAACATTTTAGGATTTTGGATTTTCATAGGCGCTGAAGTGATGCTATTTGCAACTCTTTTCGCAACCTATTTCACATTAGAGCATCGTACCGCTGGTGGACCGACTGGAGCGGAAATCTTTGAACTCACTCCGGTACTCATTGAAACCATATTGCTGTTAACGAGTAGCTTTACCATTGGTCTTGGTGTCCATGCCATGCGTCTTGGTAGAAAGAATGCGATGATTACATTCTTTTCAATCACATTGCTTCTCGGTTTAGCATTCTTGGGTGTGGAAATTTATGAGTTCACGCATTATGTCAATGTGGGTGCGGGACTTCAAGTAAGTGCATTTACAGGTATCCTTTTGACGACATTAGGGACACACGGTGCGCACGTAACACTTGGGCTATTCTGGGGATTATTCATCATTATGCAAGTGAAAAAACATGGTTTGACGCCACAAACGGCCAATAAATCATTCATCTTCTCACTTTACTGGCATTTCTTAGATATAGTCTGGATTTTCATTTTCAGCTTTATCTACTTGAAAGGAATGATGTAAGATGAGTGAATTATTCCCGCGTAAACAAGTGATGGGCTTTGTGTTTTCACTTGTTCTCACTGCAGCTGCTTTGACTGTTTATTTCATGGAGTTGTCATTTGCAGTAGGGATAACGATTCTTTTGGCCACAGCATTCATACAAGCGGCAGTTCAAATTGTTGGCTTCATGCATGCAGGTGAATCGGAAGATAAAGCGGCGATATACGCGAACATCTATTATGGAATCGCTATAGCGCTCATAACGATCTTCGGTACGTTGTTAATTTTAGTGTGGGATATGTAAGATCATATAAAACAGGCAAGGTGCACTTACAAAGAGTGCGCCTTGCCTGTTTTTAATTTGCTTCGCGGATTCTGTGGTCAGCTTTTTCAAGCATCTCTTCCGTAACGACGAAGAATACCCCCATTAGGAAAATGAAAACAGCGCCAACTACGGTACCAATTCCGATGCCGGTAATTGTACTGTAATCGCTTACAAAGAAACCGTATGAGAAAATGGAAATTCCTACGACGAGCAAGGTGAATCCGATTATCTTGACAGCGTTCAACATTTTTAACTTGGAATCCATTTAACAGCACCCCTTTACTCTATTATTTACTTTGTTCACAAAACTGTCAAATGTTTTTGACCTACTATTCATTAATTAGTTGCCCAACCGGTGGGGTGATAAATACGATATAATGTATATACTGCATATTATGCAATGCGAGTAAGGAGAAAACAATATGAATCAAAAACCTAAGTTATGGACCAAAGACTTTGTATTGGTCTCTGCTTCAAATTTTTTACTTTTCACATCATTTTATATGCTAATGGTCACATTGGCTGTTTTCTCTATTGAAAAGTTCCATGCATCACAAAGTCAGGCCGGACTTGCATCGAGTATTTTTGTACTTGGTGCGGTACTTGTACGACCCCTTGCGGGAAAGACGATCGAAAGGGTTGGAAAAAAGAAATTACTATTCTTCGGACTACTCTTATTCTTAGTAATGATGCTGTTCTATTTTCCCGTAAATAACTTAGCGGTATTATTAATTATTCGATTTGTTCATGGCTTTGCTTTTGGAATCAGTACAACCGCAACAGGAACGATTGTCGCGGATATAATACCAGCTGTAAGACGTGGAGAAGGTATGGGCTATTTTGCGACAAGTAACAATCTTGCGATGGCAATAGGTCCATTCCTAGGACTATACTTAAGTCAAAACTTTGATTTTAGTATGATTTTTATTACGACAACTGCTTTTGCAGTCATTGCTTTATTTTCCACGATATTTCTACATGTTCCAAAAACAACTTTCGCACCTGTTGAAAGTGAAGCGAAAAGTGGATTCCGACTAAGCGATTACTTTGAAAAGAGTACGATTCCAATCGCAATCCTTGTTGCTATAATTGGGTTTACATACTCAAGTATCCTTTCCTTCTTTACTGCATATGCAGCAGACATCAACTTAGTAGACGTGGCGAGCTTCTTCTTTATTTTATATGCGTTATTTCTATTACTCTCTAGACCCTTTACAGGTCAAATGTTTGATCGAATGGGAGAAAATGCAGTGATCTATCCGTCTCTCCTATTATTTGCAATCGGCATGTTCATTCTAAGTCAGGCTAGTGGTGGCATCGCGTTACTCCTAGCTGGAGCCATTATTGGTGTTGGCTTCGGTACATTCCAGTCAAGTGCTCAAACAGTAGCGATCAATGAGGCACCAAGACATCGAATCGGTTTAGCAACGTCCACTTATTTTGTGTTCTTTGATTTTGGAATTGGGGTAGGACCATTTCTAATGGGATTTATACTACCGCTAATCGGATTTCGCGGATTATATGGGAGTATGGCTGCCATTATCTTTGTTTGTATCTTTGTCTACTATATTGTTCATGGCAAAAAAGCTACTGCACGAAAGAAAGCAAACGGATGATAAAGCGGGGATATGTAGAATTAAAATAGAAAATAGTAGGATGGTGCTTCTATGATTGGCATGGGCTACCGGACGATAAAAACTGCTGTAGGGGCAGGGTTAGCAATTTGGATTGCAAGTTTATTGGATTTGGAATTTGCAACATTTGCTGCAATTATCGTGATTATGTGTATCGAGAAAACGAAGAAAAAGACCTTAATTACAATCAATCAAAAATTCTTTGCCTCTCTTTTATCATTGACACTTGGTGCATTGTTTTTTGAGCTATTAGGTTATTATCCCATTGTCTTCGCCATATTTATTTTAGTATTTGTGCCCTTACTAGTGAAAATCCGTATTCAAGGCGGTTTCGTCACAAGTATGGTGGTCGTCTTACATGTTTATACAGTAGAACATGCTAACTGGGCTATGTTTCTGAATGAGCTCTATATTATTTTCATAGGGATGGGGATCGCTCTACTAGTCAATAGTTTCATGCCAAATTTCAAGCAAGATATTGAAGTCTTTAAAAATAAAATTGAGCAAAAATTTGAAGTTATACTCTATGAATTCTCTGCCCATTTAAGGGATAGTGATCGAAATTGGGACGGGAAAGAAATCCTTGAGGTAGAGGATTTGATCAACCAATCCAAAAGCATCGCCATTCAAGATGTTGAAAATCATCTGCTGCGTAAACAAAATAAAGATTATTATTACCTCGAAATGCGAGAAGATCAATTGGAACTCCTCAAACATATGATGAGAATTATTGCCGTTTTCTCTTCAACACCGCTACCTGTTAAACAGAAAGAAATGTTTGCGGATTTCTTAGAGAATTTAAGTCGAAATGTTCATTCAGGAGATACAACGGATATCTCTTTAAATGAGTTAGAAGAATTAAATGCAACAATCGGACAGACAGAATTACCAAAGACACGAGATGAATTTGAAATACGGGCCAATTTGTTTTACCTGATTTTTGAGATGGAAAATTACTTAAACATAAAGAAAAATCTTTTTGAGAAAAGAAGTCGTTAGTAATCAAACGAGTAGTAGGTGCCCTTCACACCTACCTCTCACCAGAAGTATAAGTGGAAGGTACCCCTCACTAAATTTTACTTTTCTTTATTTTCACTCTAGAATATAGAGATATCCAAAGGCGATGAAGAGAAAAGTAAATGTGTTCAAGCATAACAGAGAACTCCAGTAGCTGGAAATGGAGGATGTAATAGCACATTGAAACAAGTCTCGGAGCTACACATGGGAGGTTTCTTTTAGATTATAGATTATGTGTCGGGTTCTCCCGTTATAGAGATAGAGTATAAGCATAAATTTATGCTTACGTTGTACTTGAAAAGGTTTCTGCGGTGACGTAGAAACAAAATGGGATGGCACCACGAACTTCTAAATTCAGGGAGTCTCGTTCTCAAGGTTAATAACTTTGGGGGTGAGATTCTTTTTTATTGGAAAAATGTTGAATTTAGGAGGGGATAATGCAATGAAGTTTATGAGAAAGAATAATTCCATATTACTTTTATTAGGCATCGGGATCTCCAATTTAGGAGCTTGGGTTTATTTAATTGCACTAAACTTAATTGTATTGGATATTACGGGTTCACCATTAGCAGTATCAATTCTTTATATATTAATACCTGTAGCAACACTATTTACAAACTTTTGGGCTGGAAGTTTTATTGACAGGTTAAACAAAAGGAAATTAATGATTTTTTTAGATGTAATTAGAGCTATCCTCATACTTGCACTTCCATTTATGGAGTCAATTGTTCTGATTTATGCTTTTGTTTTTGTTATAAATATAGCGAGTTCGATTTTTGGGCCAACTTCTATGGTCTATATGACTAAATTAATTCCAAAAGGTGACCGGCAAAGGTTTAATGCTCTTAGAAACTTTATTAATTCCTGTGGATTTATTTTAGGACCTTCTATTGCTGGTTTACTGTTTATGTTTGGATCCCCAAATTTAGCAATTCAATTAAATTCTATTGCATTATTTTTATCAGCTGCAATTATTTCTTTGCTTCCTAATTTGGAATTGATGAGTGAGACAGTCATCTCTAAAAAAGTCAGTTTTGAATTAATTGCAAATGATTGGAGAAAAGTTATTAGCTTTAGTAAAGTAAATCTCCATGTAGCTCTGGTTTATGTTCTCTTTAGTGGGATCATTGTATTTATGTCTGCATTAGATTCTTTAGAAGCTGTATTTGCAACAGAGGTTCTCTCGTTATCTGAAAGCACTTATGGCTTTCTTGTGAGTGTAGCAGGAATTGGAATCATAGCAGGTTCATTGGTAAATGCTATATTCGCCAAGTATCTTAAACTACATATTTTAATTGGAGTGGGAGCGATCTTCACTCCGGCTGGCTATTTAATATTTGCTTTTTCGTATGATTTTATCTTGGCAGCTATAGGGTTTCTTATATTAACATTCGCATTGTCATTTGCAAATATAGGTTTTTTAACTTTCTATCAAAACAATGTACCAGTAGAGATTATGGGAAGATTTTCAAGTGTTTTTGGTATGGTGGAGGCTTTGTTAATCATCGTATTTACAGCTATGATTGGATTGTTTGCTGAACTATTCAACATTCGAGTGATTTATATTATAGGTTCGTTTGCCTTTTTATTCCTAGGAGTAGTAATTACCATGATTGTTATGAATAAATCGAAAAGAAAATACTATAATCATGAAGTAGTTGAGTAAAGGACTGTCATACGAGACTAGGGGAACCTATATAACGGTTATTTTATAAGAGGGGATTACTATTTCCTCTTTTTTTGTTGTCTTTAAAAGACGATGTGTGAATACTGCGTTACAAAGCAAGTACTCTAAAGAAACGAAACTAAATAGAAATGAGTTGTTAAATTAATGAACATTGCTAAGATCAGATTATAGAATCTAATTTGATGATTAATAGAACACCCCTAAATAACATATACTTAGTATATGTTATTTAGGGGTGTTTATTATTTTTATTTAATGTAAAATCAGTATTTTAAGGTAAACGATATATTAATACTTTTATTTACTATATACTTAGTATATAATAAGGTGGTAAAGAATGGGAGGGTTACTAATATGATTAAAGTTAACAATCTAACAAAGGAATTTCTACAAGGGCAGCAAAAAACTCAAGTTCTCAAAGGTGTTGATTTGAACATTGAAGAAGGAGAATTCGTAGCAATAATGGGACCGAGTGGTTCTGGTAAAAGTACCTTACTTCATTTATTAGGAGGACTTGATTTACCTACCAATGGAGACATACAAATTAATGATAATTATTTAAATAAAATGAAGGAAAAAGAAAGAACGATATTTCGGAGAAAAAAACTAGGATTTGTTTTTCAAAATTATCAATTGCTGCCTACTTTAACTGTAGAAGAAAATATTGCGTTCCCTCTTCATGCTGATGGAAAGTTGACTACTGAAAAAAGTAAAGTAATCGATGAATTAATTCATTCTGTAGGATTAAAGGGGCTTAATCGCAAAAAAACCAATCTGCTAAGCGGCGGTCAGCAACAACGTGTAGCGATTGCAAGGGCACTTGTTAATCATCCAACGGTCTTATTAGCTGATGAACCAACAGGGAATTTGGATAGGGCTAATGCAGAAGAAATTCTTGTACTATTCTCGAAATTCCATCGTCAAAACAAGCAAACGATTGTGATGGTCACACATGATATTTTTGCAGCTGGTTTTGCAGATCGTATTATTCTCTTTAGAGACGGTGTTATAGATAAAGCTATATCTAGGAAGGATAATGACTATGCTAAATACTTGGCGAATTTCATGGCGTAATATAACACAAAACAAAACGAGATTTTTCTTTACGCTGCTTGCTATTATACTAGGGACGTCATTTGCAACAACTATGCTGATAGCTGACAAAACAACAAATGACGTTTTCGACTATTATGAGCAAATGTATGTCGCCAATGCTGATTACTGGGTTTTAAGTGATGAATATACCTTTTCAGACGAGATGATTTCGTCTATTCAGAGCGATCCCGTTGTTACAGATACATTGCTTGTACTTGATAAGCAAGCTTTCTTTGAACTAGAAGGCGACCGCTCTCTTAATGAAAGATCTGTACGAATTACAGCTGTAGATGATCAGAATAGTCCTTTGCTGAAACTGCCAGTTATTGAAGGTAGCTTAGATAATAAAGGAATAGTCTTAACAGAAGTTGTCGCAAACCTTTTAGGAAAAGGGGTTGGTGATACGGTTAGGTTTACCGATATGGGAGAAGCGAAAGTTTCCGCTATTGTTGAGTATACGCAACAGCTTGCAAGTCCAAGTAATTGGGAAAGTGCTGAATCGACCAGTTTTCGTATTTTGGCTCCACTTGATATGTTAAAAGAGTGGACAGGAAAAACTGACGAGATTTCCTATATGCGTTTTCAAACCAAAGATGATGGTGAGGATCTCTTTCACTCATTTCAACAAAGGTTCCAAGGTTCAAGTGTATATATAGAGCCCGTTGTTGCAGATGACCTTCAGAGCAACGATATAGGTGGTATCTATACATTCTTCTATATAATTGCTGGATTGTCGATATTTATCAGTGGGTTTATCGTTTTTAATATGATTTATACTAGCGTCGTCGAACGAAAAAGGGAATTTGCAATCATGAAAAGCTTAGGTTATACACATAGCTCTGTTTCTAAGCTCGTTCTTATTGAAATGATACTTTTAGCATTGATCGGTACAGCAATTGGCATTCCACTTGGAATATGGTTTGGAGATATGTTTATGCAAACCCTTCTTAGTTTATTTGAATTTGACTTGGTCTACGATTTAAATTGGAAGATTCCAACGGTGATTGCTATCATAATTGGATTACTATTCCCGATTATTTTTTCCCTTTTCCCTATTTACAATGCAGGTAAGGCTTCCATTTTATTGACCTTGAAAATGGAAAACGAAACGGATGCTTTGTCAAAATGGTCCTTCATTAGAGCTATTTTTGGAGTAGGTCTTCTATGCTTTGTATTTTTAGATCACCCTGTTACTTATGCTGCGGTATTAATAGGCGTCATTCTACTGTTTCCTTCACTATTGAAAGGTTTAAGTACTATCATGAAACCTATTTTAAAAACCCTTTTTAGTTATCCTGGCATCCTGGCTACAAAAAATCTCAACCAACAAATAAACCGCAATGCAAATACAGCTGCTATTCTAGCCATTGGCATCACGGTTATATTACTACTTGGTGCAGTGGTAGAATCAGCACCCGAGGGGTATGAAAGTGAAATAAATACTACGTACGGTGGAGATATGCGGGTTACTTCTGAAGTGCCATGGTCTACTGAAGATGTTACAAAACTACTTTCATATAATGCGGTCACAGATGTTAAGCCATTAACTGAAGCAACACCAATTACTTGGGAAACAGTTGATGAAGGAAAAAGACAATTTTCCGTTATTTCCGTTAGTGAAAATGGCCCCTCATTATTTGTAAATCCTCAAGAAAAGGATTTGTACAAAAAGTTAAAACAGAAATCTTCTGTTTTACTCGGAAATCGAGCCTTTGAAGAATGGGGTGGGGATATTGGACAAAGCATACAAATGAATACCCCAAATGGTAAACAGTATTTTGAAGTTGTTGGCGTCGTTACCACATCGCATTATTCTGGCTATGTTGCATTTATGGATGCGGCCAATCTTAATGAGGAATTTGGATGGACAAATAGTTTTGATTTACTACTTACCGTGGACAATAATGCGATTGATACAATACGTAATCAGTTATGGTCTGATTTTGGCGGTCATCTTTCAAAGGTCCAATCAGCAGAAGATGAAGTTGAATCTACTACTTCAGCACTTTCTGGCATGAATGAACTAATCTTAGTTATGTTATTTATCATCATCGGGTTAGCTAGTATTGGTACAGCTAATACGCTATTGATAAATACTTATGAACGACAGTCAGAGATTGGAACTATGCGAGCGCTTGGTTTTACTAAACAACAAATTAGAAACATGATAGTAGCTGAAGGTTTCCTGATTGGCTCATCCGGAGCAATTGGTGGGAGTGCTGCTGGTGTAGCTTTAATTTACGTCACAAGTAAATCTAAACTAATGGATGGATTTATATCTTTCCAACTTCCTATAAATAATATTATACTTGCAATGATTGCCGGAGTTTCTCTGAGTCTCTTTGCAGCCTGGATCGCTAGCAAAACAGTAAGTAAAATAAATATACAGTCATCACTTAAAGAAGGTTGATAAATTGTCGGTAAAATATGGAATTTTAACGTTGCTATCCCAGCAAAAAAATCATGGATATGAATTGAAATTAGAATTAGATTCACTTCTTGGGATTAAAGGTAAAATTAATCCTGGTCAGATTTATACCACCCTCGATCGCTTAGTACGTGACCAATTAGTGTCATCACCGGGATTGGATGATCAGGAAAGAAAACTGTTCGAATTAGAGCCAAAAGGAAAAGATGAGTTAGAAAAATGGTTACTAGAACCAGTGCCTTATCATACAACAAAAGAGGACTTTTTCTTTAAATGGCATTGTGCACGTGAAATCAGATTTGAAGAAGAAAAGAAAATGCTTGAACAACAAAGAGAAGTGATTATTAAAGAAGTAATGGAGTTAACTAGCTTGAAAACAGATTTAATCATTCAAGGTGATGAAACTAAATATTTATTAATCACTGGTATGTTATTACATTTAGAAGCTGATTTGAATTGGATCAATCAAGTTGAAAATAGAAATCGCTAAAGCAAATTATATTTCCTATTTAAAAGGTAGGCAGAGGTTTCTTACTCCAAGAAACCTCTGCCGAAGATTAATCATTCCCCATAATAAAGATAAAGGAGCATTTTATGGATACTATCGTTGCATATAATTGGGAACTTTTTATCTTAATGGAAGTGTTGTCTTTCATTTCAATTCTATTATTTAGCGTATTTCGATACTTTTTTAGTAGACCAAGACTAAGTCGTATTTTTATTTTCAGCTTTCTGTCATTGCTTATTTTGGAAGTGCTGCTTGGTCTCTATGTTTATAGTCAAACAGGAGAATTTTCAACGTTCTTACTCATTATTACACTATTTGTTGTATATGCCTGTACATTTGGTATCGTTGATTTTATTAGACTTGATCGTTGGATGAGGAAGAAAATAGGTGGACTACGTGGTGTCGAGCTATTATCACAAAAAGACTATGAAATTATGAAACGAAACAGCAATCCTAAATATATTGCAAAGAAATATCGTATTTCCTCTTTAATTCATTTAGCAATTTTTGTTTTGGTTCAAACGATTTTTTGGTCTATGGGAACTGATAGTATTGCTGAAATGAAAGTTTATTTAACAGATTTTTCTTGGGTGGGTGAAGAAACTGCAGAGGGATCACCTTATCCAAATGAGACCCTTCATGCGATCGGTGTCATCTGGGGGATTGTTTTTATCGTCGATTTAATTTATTCATGGTCTTACACCTTGTTTCCTAGTAAATAAATAGGTTGCTTTATTTTTAGAATTTTAACAATAAAAGTTTGGGTGCAAGTCTAAATTTGGAAATTGCACCCTGGATCAAGACTAAACAATATTGATTGGAGAGATATCAATGCAAAATCCATTTCATCATTTGGCAAGGGGCATTATTATAAAAAATCATAAAGTCTTACTTGCGCAGGCTACTGGATATACAAATACATTCTTGCCTGGTGGTCACATTGAATTTGGTGAAAGCGCAAAAGATGCGCTAATAAGAGAGATTGAAGAAGAATTAGGAATTTCCAGTACAGTAGATCATTTTCTTGGCGTCGTTGAACATAAATGGGAGAAAAAAGGCGTAGTACATTGTGAGATAAACCAGGTTTTTGTGATCGATAGTGAAGATCTATTGCCAGGGGATAATCCAGTTTCAAGCGAGCCGCATCTGAGATTTTTCTGGTGTGATGCAGATGAATTGGATAATAAAAACCTTCAACCGTATCCGTTTAGAAACTTAATAAAAAGTTATCTAAACGGAAATAAGGAGGTATGGTGGGAGAGTACATTGAAAACAGAAATTGATAATTCGAATAGAAATTAATAAGAAATAGTTCAAATCAGAAGTGGGTAGCTGCACATACAGGTTAGTTCAGAGGTGACAAACTATGGAGATTTCATTGATTAGACATGGTAAATCGGTGTGTATTAAAACTAGCAGAATAACGTGTCAAGAATTTGAAAGTTGGGTTGAAAAGTATGACAATAGCGGTGTATTTGAAGAAAACTCATATTCAACAGTAACGTTAGAAAAAATAACAACAGCGAATATTGTGATTGCGAGTGATTTAAAAAGGTCAATTGAGTCAGTAAATTTGTTGGATCCAAACTTAGAAACCATTTCAAACCCTATATTTCGTGAAACTGAGTTACCTATTCCCTTAACAAATTTATGGGGACTAAAATTAAATTCGAGTATTTGGGCGGTAATCTTAAGGTGTTTGTGGTTTATCGGTTATTCAAGAGGTTGCGAGTCTCTGAGTAGCGCAAAAATTAGGGCTAATAAGGCTTCCGAGTTGTTAGTTAACCATGCTCAAGAACATACATCAGTAGTATTGGTTGGGCACGGATTTTTCAATATGTTGATAGCCAAAGAACTAATAAAAGGGGGATGGAAAGGTAAGAGAAAAACAAGTTCTAAACACTGGAGTTGTACTACATATTCTATATCTTAAACTAGGTATTGCTATGGGGCATGGCAAGAAGAGCATGAGTTTTATAGTAGAGATATTGATGTTTTAGTATGAGAAATAGTCGCATTTCCCGGGTTTCCAATAGGAACCTGGGATTTTTTCGGAAAACATTTGACTAGACACCAATTAGTGTCATATAATAGAGACACCAAACAGTGTCTGATTGAAAAGGAGGGAGGATTTTGGGCAACACTTATCAAGAACGCGATGTATTTGGAGCTATTGCAGATCCAACACGACGAAAATTAATACGTTTATTGGCAGATGCAGACGAGTTACCACTCCACGAATTAACGACGCAATTTCAAATGGGCCGTACTGCTGTTTCTAAACATTTGGCCATACTAAAAGAAGCTGATTTAGTTACTAACCGTAAATTGGGTAGAGAAACAAGGTATCGGCTAAATGCAGCGCCCTTACAGGAAGTCAAAGATTGGTTAGCCTTTTACGAGAATTTTTGGAATGAAAGAGCGATATTACTAAAGAATATATTGGAGGAATAGATAATGGCGGAGATATCATTAGATTTTCAATTTAAAAGTCCTATTAATAAGGTTTGGGACGCCTTAACAAATTCAGATACGCTTGCACAATGGGTCATGGCAAATAATTTTAAACCAATCGTAGGGTACAAATGTCAGTTTCGAAATGCGGAAATAGATTTAATTGTAGATAGTGAAGTATTGGTAGTGGACAAGCCTAATACGTTATCTTACACATGGATAGGTGGGCCGATAAACACTATAGTCACATGGACGTTAAAACAACAGGATGAAACAACCCATTTACATCTCGAACAAACTGGATTCGATAAAGAAGATCAAGCGTTCAATGGTGCAAAATATGGTTGGTCGTATAAGATTGAAGAACTTAAAAAAGTGTTAGAGGCAATGTAAGACTGACTATGATTACACCAAGCAGTTGGTAAGTATCCCAGCGCTAATTGAAAAAAGGGAGATAAGAAAATGAGTTTTTTTCAAGATACATTATCAATATTCAAAAAGAGAGATTTATTATTTCTAGAAAGCCACAAAGAATCAGAAGACGTTTATACCTTTCTGTTTGAAAAAGAAGAAGATTTAATCTGGAAAGCAGGGCAGCATGGTTTGTTTACGATTACGCATAAAAAAATAAAAAACGGCACCAAACCGTTCACTTTGGCATCTGCTCCTGCAGAGAAAGTTATTAAAATAACAACGCGAATAAGTGCTGACCCAAGTGATTTTAAGAAGGCGTTGTTAGAATTAAAACAAGGAATGACAATTAGAATGAGTGGGCCTGTAGGGTCTTTTTATTTAAAAGATATCAGTTCTACACTCCTAATTGCAGGCGGAATCGGAATCACACCATTTCAATCAATAATAAAACAAATAGAAATGGAAGGAAATAACATAGAAGTCCCAATACACCTTCTCTACATGGATAGTAACAAGTCATATATTTATAAAGATGAACTTGATAAAATTACTAACAATAAAATAAGCGTAACTTACCTGGATTCTAGGGACGACTTAAATCAAGAGATAGATAAGTTTTCCGACTTATATAAGAATGATGGTGAATACTTTATTGCAGGACCAAAATCTATGGTGGGTTCTATTTCTAGTTATTTACAAAGTAATGATATTTCAAAAAGGAATATCAAAAAGGATGCCTTTTTTGGGTATTAATTAAGAATAAGTGCTAGTGGCTATTGAGGGGAAATGAGAGGTGTTTCGTGTATGTTTTCTGATGGGCAATTACAAGACTTAATTGACGGGAAAATCGTTGGGAACCAGTTTCCTTACAATACAAATAATGAGCAAGAAATTGAAGCACATATTCGACGGTTATTTTATCGAATAAACCGTATTCCTAATTTAGTATGTGAAGCAGAGTGGAATCATTTTGGTAGTGGCTACGCCTCCTTTGTTGAATTTTTTTGCTATCAAAAAGAAGATGCAAAAGTCGTTAAAGAGAAGAACGGTCATCGAGAGATAAAGACAGATGGGATTATTATTGATATTTGTCGTTTAGCCCCTGTAGCCATAATGGGGGAAGATGACAGATATAAAACAATTCGTATTGAAACGAACGAAGACATTAGTGGGGCATATGGTTCTTTACTTGACGGTCCATGGAGGATCCATTTAAGCGAGAGATTCCAAACAATAGCAGAAAAATTGAAACAAGCTTTAAAAGAATTTGATTATGAAATGGTTAAATCTGAGGAAATGAATCAACCTTTATCTTTTAAAACGAAAATTCCAACGATCTATCGCGAACCTAGAGAGTACTTAGTGATGGATGCAGTTTTCTATTGGGAGGATTAATAGTTCGTTTAACACGAATTTCATAGAAGGCTATGACTAGAAACAGTATTTTCTATCGCTGAAGGTAAACGATTTCGTTATTTTTATAGTGAAAAGGGGTGAGCATTATGAGTCAATTCATTATGGTGAAATACTGAATAAAGATTATCGTAAAAAGGATGAGGTACCTATTTCAAAATGGATTCTGAAACAGGTACCCCTCAATTTGCATGTTTTCAACAAAACCCACATCGGCTTGCTAGTAAGTTAGTCAGTGCCAAACGTCTTCTGCAATTGAAACTACATGGCGCACTTTTTTCCATTGCTGATCTTCTGTTAATAGATTGCCTTCTTCTGTCGAAGCGAAACCGCATTGCGGGCTCAAGCAAAGCTGTTCAAGCGGAACGTACTTTGCAGCTTCCGCAATTCTTTCTTTTATGCTTTCAGAGTTTTCGAGTTCACCAAATTTGGATGTGATTAACCCCAATACGATAGATAAATCTGGGCGATTGACATGACGAAGTGGTTCAAACCCACCTGAGCGATCATCATCAAATTCAAGGAATAAGCCATCGACATCCAATCCGCCGAAGATTGTTTCTGACACTTCTTCATAGCCACCGCTAGAAAAATAAGTCGATTGGAAGTTGCCACGACAAATATGCATTGTCACTAGCAAGTCAGCCGGTCTCTTCGCGATTGCTTCATTGATGACGCGCGCAGATTGCTGGGCTGCTGTGGTCGGATCTAGCCCATTGGCTTTCAATGTCTCTCTTCCTTCCTCTGATAAGAAAGAAGCCCAAGATGTATCATCAAGTTGTAGGTAACGGCATCCTTCATCGTAAAGTGCCTGAATGACGTCCTGATAGGCAATAATTAAATCATTAACTAAGTCTTCGTTATTTTGGTAGACGCCTTCTTCGAAAGTTGCTCTGTGAAGTAACATATTCGGACTAGGAATCGTGAATTTTGCGACTGCATCCCCTGCTATGCTGTTTAGGAACTTGAAGTCTTCAATCATATAATGTGTGCTGAACTTAATTTTATCGGTTACGTTTATGCCATTTGCTTTTCGCTTGACGCCTTTGAACTCGACACCTTCTTCGGTTTGGATTAACTCAACACCGTCAAATCCGGAAAGGAAATCGAAATGCCACCATTTGCGGCGAAGTTCTCCGTCCGTCACAGCTTTCAGTCCGGCAGCTTTTTGTTTTTCGACAAGTTTTATAATTTCTTCGTCTTCGATTTCACGTAATTCCTCTGCATTAATTTCACCGTTATCTTTTTGAAGTCGCGCTTTTTTTAATCGTTCTGGACGCAAAAAACTTCCGACGTGATCCGCTTTAAATGGGGCTTTGTTCAATGTATTTTCAGTTGTCAAATTTGTCATCATCAATTCCCGCTTTCTTCTATTAATTACTTACAATCACTTTTTTAATGGCGATTGCTAAGGCTTGTTCAATATCAGCGATTAAATCATCTACATGTTCAAGTCCAACAGAAAAACGTAACAGGCCATCTGTAATGCCGCGTTTTTCCCGTTCAACTTTCGGCATGGCGGCATGGGACATTTGTGCAGGGTGAGATAAAATGGATTCGACGCCACCTAAACTGACGGCAAAAACGGGGATTTTGACATTTTCAACAAATATCTTTGCCGCCTCTCTGTCTGGTAATCGGAAAGAGAGAACTGCTCCTGCGCTTATCGATTGTTTTGCATGGACATCATGCCCAGGATGACTCGCTAAGCCTGGGTAAAAGACTTCTTCCACTAACGGATGATCGTTCAAATAGGAAGCGATTTTTTGGGCTGCTTCAGAAGATTGTTTTAAACGGGGACTTAATGTTTTAATCCCTTGAATTAATGAATAGGAATCTTGTGCACCTAAAATGGCCCCGAAAGAGTTTTGGATAAATGCCAGACGATTGCCTAGTTCGTCGTCTTTCGTGACAGCAAGTCCTGCGATAATATCACTATGTCCGGATAAAAATTTAGTAGCGCTATGTAAAACAATATCAACACCAAGGTCAATCGGACGCTGGTAAAGCGGCGTCATAAAAGTGTTGTCAAGGAACGTCAAGCAATCATTCGCTTTCGCAATTTGAACAATCCGCCCAATATCGGTAATGCCTAAACGCGGATTGGAAGGTGTTTCGATATATAGCACCTTCGTATTCGGTTGAATGGATTTAGCCACTACCTCCGCATCAGTGAAGTCGACAAATGTATGCGTAATGCCAAATTTCGTTAACACTTCCGTGACGAATCGGTATGTCCCACCATAAACATCTTCTGTAATGACAATATGGTCGCCGGAAGAAAGTAACATGAATGCAGAAGAGATGGCAGCGATGCCTGAAGCGAATGCTAATCCTCTTGCACCACCTTCCAAGTCGGCGATTGATTTTTCTAATGCATCTCGCGTCGGGTTGCCTGAACGACTATAGTCATAAGGTCCAAAAGAGTCAAAGTTTTTCTGATGGAACGTCGATGATAAGTAAATTGGGACGTTCACAGCACCGGTCTTTTGTTCGAATTCTCCACGCGTGGAGGCATGAATCAGTGTTGTCTCCAATCGTTCTTCGCGAAAGCTCATAGTTGAGGCACCTCAATTTTTAAGGATGAAAATACTTGTTTCAAATCGACGATTAAATCTTCCGCTTCCTCCACACCTACGGAAAACCGCAATAGACTGTCGTCAACCCCGCGTTTGATGCGTTCTTCACGGGGAATCTCTGCATGGGTTTGCGTAGCTGGGTAGGTGATGAAACTCTCGACACCACCAAGACTTTCGGCAAAAGTAATCAGCTTCAGATTTTGTAGGAATGGACCCACCCATTCGCTTTCTTGCAATCGGAATGATAACATGCCGCCTTTTCCAGGATAGAGGACATCTTTTACAAGTGGTTCGTTTTTTAAATAATCCACGATGATTTTGGCGTTTGCATCATGCTGTTTCATGCGCAAATGTAAGGTTTTCAATCCGCGGATAATGAGCCAAGAATCGAAAGGCGAAAGCACCGCCCCGATTGTATTATGGTTGATTGCCAACTGCTCACAAAGTTTTTCTCCTTTAGCAACAACAAGCCCAGCCAAAACATCATTATGTCCGCCAATATATTTCGTAGCACTATGTAGCACGATGTCAGCACCTAGCTCAATTGGACGTTGGAAGTAAGGTGTTAAAAATGTATTGTCGACGATTAGCAGTAAATCGTGTTTGCGTGCAAGTTCGGCATATTGCTTGATATCGAATTCCTGCATTAGCGGATTGGTTGGCGTTTCGATGAAAAGGGCCTTTGTCTTTTTTGTAATCAGCTTCTCCGTTTCATGCACATTCGTATAGTCGGAGTATGTCGTCGTGATGGAATAGAGATCCGCATACTTGTCAAATAAGCGATATGTACCGCCGTAAATATCTTCTGGTCCAATGATTTCATCACCTGATTGAAACAAGGTTAAGACTAACTGCACCGCAGCCATGCCGGAAGCACAAGCGAAGCCTTGGTCCCCACTTTCCAAGTCGGCAATCCCTTCTTCCAAAATAGATCTCGTCGGATTTTTTGTTCGTGTATAATCGTAGCCCGTAGACTGACCTAATCCATCATGTTTATAAGCAGTTGATAAATAAATCGGTGGATTCACTGCACCCGTTTTTACATCACTTTTATTTCCCAATTGTACTAAACGTGTATCAAAACTATTAAATGGCATTGTTATCATCCTTTACTATTGAAATAAAAAAAGAAGACCCTTTATTAAAGAAGAGGGCCTTCATAGATTCTTGAAGTCAATCTTCTCATCTTCTAGACAATAAGTTTCGTCTATTGGAATTAGCACCATACCCCGATAAGGCTGGTTGCTGAGACATCGTCGGGCCACTCCCTCCGTCTCTCTCGATAAGAATTCAAATATGTAGTTGTTTGAAAAGATTAATTTATCTAACCCTATCATGGTCTGAAAAATAAAACAAGTGCTAAAGTTTGCTTACTGTTTTTCTAGGAGGAATGGTAGGCTTCAAAGTCAAGATTCAACGAAGCTGACACTTGCTGCTTCTCGTGCATTGGTGATCGGTACCTGAAATTTTATATTGATTATAATCATACTGGAATCGAATAGGGAATAGTATTGATAAAGTATGATGTGTTGAAGTAGATTGGGGACAAAATAGGAATGTTGAGTATCGAATGTTGTTTCCCGAAAAATTATTCAAGCGAATTCACTATCTATATAAGAAAGGACAAGCCAAAAGGGGTTTACTAGATGGCATGATTTTCTACAAATATCACACAGGAAGGGGAATCGAATGACAGAATATCATCAACGATCATCTATTGAAATCATGGATATGTTAGACGTGACAACTCAAGGATTGAGTGATTACGACGTCCAAAAAAGACAAGAAGTATATGGTATTAATGAATTGACGGAAGGAAAAAGGACAAGTACATTCGCCGTTTTCTTTGGGCAGTTTAAAGATTTATTAGTCATTATTTTATTGGTTGCGGCCTTCATTTCATTCCTATTGGGCGAAGTGGGAAGCACGGTTGTAATATTAATTGTTGTGGCTTTAAACGCAATCCTAGGCACTGTACAGCATGTGAAGGCAGAACAGTCTCTGGATAATCTGAAAGCATTGTCCTCTCCAGTTGCAAAAGTTAAACGGAACAATCAGATCGTAGAGATTTCTTCTGAAGATATAGTGGTTGGGGACCTTCTCTATTTGGAGGCTGGCGATTATATAAGTGCTGATGGAAGATTAATAGAAAGCCATAATCTACAAATAAATGAAAGTTCTCTGACAGGTGAATCACTAGCTGTAACGAAAAGTACAGCGCCCATCATAGAGGATCAAGTAATCCTAGCTGAAAAGAATAATATGGTTTTTACCGGGAGTTTTGTTGCTAGTGGTCGTGGTACTGTAATCGTAACAGCTATTGGTATGAAAACGGAAATCGGTAAAATCGCAAATTTACTGGATACTGCGAAAGAGAAAAAAACACCTCTACAAGTAAGTTTAGATCAGTTTGGAGAAAAGTTAGCTTTAGGGATTACGATGATTTGTGTAGTCATTTTTACGATTGACCTTTTTAGAGGACGCGAGTTAGTCGATTCGTTTATGTTTGCCGTTTCGCTTGCAGTTGCAGCGATTCCGGAAGCATTAAGTTCAATCATTACGATTGTGCTGGCTTTTGGGACACAAAAAATGGCGAAGGAAAATGCCATTATACGAAAACTTTATGCTGTCGAAAGTCTGGGGAGTGTCTCCGTTATTTGTTCCGATAAGACAGGAACTTTAACCGAAAATAAAATGAAAGTGCAACAAGTATATGTTGATCAAAAAGTCATTCTGCATAATCAACTGCAGGCTGAAAATGCACTTGAGAAAAAACTGATTGTACTAGCCCTCTTATGTAATGACGCCTTTGAAAGAAATCAAAAAGAAATCGGTGACGCCACCGAGTTAGCGCTCGTAAAATTAGGACAACAATACAATATTGATGAATTAGGTGTTAGGGATTATTATCCCCGATTGGCGGAAATCCCTTTTGATTCAAACAGGAAACTAATGAGTACAGTAAATCAATTCGATCGAAAATCGTTCATAATTACAAAAGGTGCAGTTGATGTTCTGCTATCTAAAATAGTGAAAATCGAAACTTCCAAAGGGATACTTGCGATTACCGAAGAGCATCGTAAAAAAATCGAAGAAGTGAATCGCAACTTTTCTATGAATGGTTTACGTGTGCTAGCCATTGCTTACAAAGAGGTAAGGAAAAATCAAACAATCGGTGTGGAAGACGAAAGCAATTTAATCTTTGTCGGATTACTCGCGATGATGGATCCACCGAAAAAAGAGTCAAAAGGAGCAGTTGAAAGTAGTATAAGAGCTGGTATTAAACCCGTTATGATTACAGGCGACCATAAAATAACAGCCACTGCCATTGCCAAACAAATTGGTATTTTAAAAGATCCATCAGAAGCGATTGAAGGGTATGAAATTGAAAACTTAACGGATCAACAACTACAAGAAAAAGTTCAAGATATCTCTGTCTATGCCCGCGTCACACCAGAGCATAAGATTCGTATCGTTAAAGCATGGCAGGATAAAGGAAATGTCGTTGCGATGACGGGAGACGGTGTCAATGATGGCCCCGCTTTAAAACAAGCCGATATCGGTGTCGCGATGGGAATAACGGGTACCGAGGTAGCCAAAGATGCCTCTTCCATGATTTTAACGGATGATAATTTCTCCACAATTGTCAAAGCGATTTCGAATGGAAGAAGTATGTACACGAACATTAAGAACGCCATTCAATTCTTATTATCAGGGAATGCAGGGGCGATTTTTGTTGTTTTATATGCAACCGTATTAGGTTTACCAGTTCCTTTTGCCCCCGTTCATTTATTATTTATTAACCTACTGACCGATAGTTTGCCTGCAATTGCAATTGGCCTTGAGCCGCATAATAAAAAAACAATGAGGGACAAGCCGCGAGATATTCACACGCCATTGTTAAATAAATCTTTTACTACGCAAGTGCTGCTCGAAGGTTTATTGATAGCTATCTCTACGATTATTGCTTTTCGAATGGGACTGGCAACGGGAGATACGCTGACAGCAAGTACAATGGCATTTACAACACTATGCTTGTCGAGATTAATCCACGGCTTTAACTCAAGATCTAAAGAATCAATCTTCACAATTGGTCTATTTTCGAATAAATATACTTGGCTCGCATTTTTAATCGGTTTTTTATGTTTACATGCTGTATTATTTATGCCTTCGCTTATGGGCGTGTTTGAAGTCGCAACATTAAGTGGGGTACAATTGGGTACGATTTATTGCTTGTCCTTTATGCCATTTTTGGTGAATCAGTGGTATAAAGCGCTGTTCGTGAGAAGTTAATGAATTAGTTCTTTCAATACACTTTCAATCGGATTCTTACCGGGAGACTTCTAAAAGAGCATTGCATTAGGTACACTAGAAGGACATACTAGTTGGAGGAATTGCGATGAAGTTGATAATCGAATGGAATTACAAAACACCTAAAGGAACGGAAACCATCTTCCGCTCGGAGGAAATGAAAGCGGCCCAAGCTGTGCTCATTGCGGAAGATTTGGTGAAGACGGGACGTACGAAAAGTTTGAAGTTTATCGATCAACATGAAAACACGTGGACAGCCAAGGAAATGAAAAGCTATTTAAAAGAAATCGAAACAGAGCCGCATAATATTATCGTCTATTTCGATGGAGGATTCGACTTGACCACGAAGGCATCTGGATTTGGGTTGTGTCATTTATTATGACCAGAATGGGAAATCATACAGGTTAAGGCATAACGCATCTGTTTTGGAACTCACATCGAATAATGAGGCGGAATATGCAGCACTTCATCTATGCATGAAAGAACTTGAAAATTTGAATATCCACCATCTGCCAGTCCGAATCATCGGGGATTCTCGGGTTGTCATCAATCATTTAATTGAGGAATGGCCGGCAATTGAACAGAACTTATATAGTTGGACAGACCGAATCGAAGCCAAACTGAAAATTCTTGGGATTACACCGGAATATGAGTTGGTGCCTAGAAAAGACAATACAGAAGCAGATAGGCTAGCTACACAGGCATTAAATGGCATCGAGATTACATCGACGGTTGAAATCACTTGAAAGGTACACTGTGCCAAATAGTGTTCTGACAACTCACTGCAAATATATGGAAATTCATTCGAGCCGCTAGTTATCATCCTACTCTGTATGATTGTGCATATGTTTGAATTATCGTGAATGCTTGTAATATAGGTGCGTATCCCGAATTGTAAGGTACCACTGCGCAAGAAACTATTCCGAAAATACACTACAATTGCATGAAATGAAAAGTGGATATCGAGTATATCAATCTTTATCGATATCCTATCGTATATTTACTCAAAATCGTGAATAGTCATAATTACACCGTGCAGGTTGCTCAATTTAGTGTTTTTTCAATATCGTACATTCATATTCATTCAAAAGCGCATCCAATTCCTGCGAAATAGAAACCACTTGAGGATTTTTCGGATTTTCACTATATACTTGGTAAAGCTTCTCTCTTGTTTCTTCAATTCTTTTTTCCAATTCGCTTTTTTTTGACATTTTTATAACTTCCTCTCCACAAATTTTATTTGATGTAGGTGGAGAAGTGATCTGTATTAAAAATTCCGTGTATCTTTACTCATGGATTTTGAGTCGATTTTATCGATTGCGATACAAACTTTTTATCAGTGTACACTTCTAATTTATTGACATCAAAAGATTATTTTAGTCATTCGCATTACTTATAAGAGGTTTGACAATTAGCTACTTATTATTCATAAAGTAATGCAAATGTAGTTCTTTTTCTTTCATACCCATAAATATAATTGACGAAACATCGCGCGATTAGTTGTAAGGTACTATTCGCTTGATTCTTTAGTAACGGTTAGCGGGTTTTATTAAGGTACAAGAAACTATTCCAATAATACACTACAATTGCATAATATGAAAAGTGGGTATCGACTGTATAACGTTTTGTCAAAATCTGCTTGCTGTTTTATCCCAAGTCATGAATAGTCATAATTGCACCGTGCAGGTACCCAAAAGGAACACCAAAAAAAGTCCCCCTCAACAGACTCGAAAATTATTCCTGAGTGCTACAGACTATTTGTCCTACAGCTTTTGCTGCGACTAGCAATGCTGCTTCATCGATATCGAACTTGGGATGGTGGTTGAAATAAGGGTTTTCTACGCCAGCAGGTGTACATCCAATATAGAAAAAGCATGCTGGAAACTTCTCCGCGTAATACGCAAAGTCTTCGGATGGAGCTAGTGCAGGGAATTCTTTCACTTCTTTAATATGAGGATCATTAGCGTTTTTAAGAGTGTCAGCTACTTTCATTGTCAGTTCAGGATTATTGTAGAGTGGTGGGTAATCTGGTGTATATGTCAGTTCACATGTAACGCCAAACTCTTCTTCAAGTCCTTTGACCAACCGTTTTACTTCTTTTTCAATCGTTGCTCTGGTTTCGATGGCCATATAGCGAATATCACCTTCCAGTTCGACACTGTCTTTTATGACATTAAAAGTACCTTTTCCATCGAACGAGCCAATTGTAATTACGCCGATTTCGAATGGACTTAATCTGCGGCTAATAATCGTTTGAACTGCTGTTACAAAATGTGCCCCCGCGACAATTGCATCATTGGCTAAATGTGGGGAAGATCCATGTCCACCTCGGCCTTGTATTTTCAATTTCATATAGGCTCTGCCATTGAATGAATACCCCGCGTGGTAACCAACCAACCCTGCTGGACCCATTGGAAGAAAATGTATGCCGTACACTTCATCTAAATCATCAAGAAGTCCAGACTCGACAATGCTTTTTGCGCCTCCTGGTGGAACCTCTTCAGCATGCTGATGGATAATTTTGATGACGCCAGATAGCTCATCTTTCAGTTGAATTAAACAATCAGCTAACACTAAGAGGTAGGCTGTATGCCCGTCATGTCCGCATGCATGCATAACGCCCTCGTTTTTCGACTTGAACGGCACAGGTGTCTCTTCCACAATAGGTAGTGCGTCAAAGTCCGCGCGAAGTCCAATCGTTTTCCCAGGTCTGCCGCCTTTGATGGTAACGATGATGCCGTAGCCATTCCCAACATTTGTTTGAATCTCCACATCTTTATCTTTATAAAAATCTGCAATATATTTAGCAGTTTTTTCTTCTTCGAATGACAGCTCTGGATTTTCGTGTAAATAGCGACGAATTTGAATGATCTCGTCTTCTCTTTCTTCCAACAAGCTCATTAATTTTTCTTTCATATGATTTCGCTCCTTTATTCCAGCATTAACCGCCTGGGAAATCCTAATTGAATTTCCGCGTTACTTCGTGACTTTTATTCCAGTATTGTTTGGAACCATAAATACAATAGATAACAATGCAATCACTGCGAAGACGACGTTTGCGATAATTCCTCCCATAGCTGCTACGTCCACGCCGCTTGTATGTGAAATCGTTGCGTAAACAGTTGCCGATATGGCAACACCAAACGCTGAACCAAGGGAGCTAGCCATCTTATAAATCCCAGAAGCTGAACCAATTTTATCGTCAGGTGCATTTGATACAGCTGTATCTGTAGATGGGGTTGCGTAAATGCCCAAACCTAAACCAAATAGAGCAAATCCAATAAACACGACGATTGTGTAAACGACACCAGGTAAGAACGTTAAACCCATCATACCGACACCGATTAGTGTTAAAGAAGTCCCCCAAATCATTGGTTTTTTCGCACCGACCTTTTGTAAAATCTTTTCACCAACCCGAATCATCGCTAGAACAGCAATTAAATAACCAATCGATAGCATACCGGATTGGAACGACGTAAATCCTCTACCTTGTTGCACATATGTATTCGCAACGACAAGTGTTCCGGCTACAGCATTGAGCAAGAAATTTGAAACGGTTGCACCTGTATAAGGCATGTTTTTAAATAGTTTGAAATCAATTAATGCATTCGATTTTCCATTTTCCACTTTAAAGAAGACAAAGCCACCAATAACTGTAACACCAATTAATACGAGCGTAATCCAGCTTGTCCATCCAATTGAAGCGCCTTGTGTAATGACGACATTCAATGCCACCATTGTAATAATGAATACAATCAAACCACTACTATCGAATTTAGAGTCTCCAGTATTCGCGGCTTTGCTTTCCGGTGTATCTTTGATTAACCATAACGCAAGGATTGCAAAAATAATGGAAAAGATAAAAATCCATTTCCAACCCATATAGGTGGCAATGGCTCCTCCTAAGAACGAACAAACTCCGGATCCACCCCAAGAACCAATTGACCAGAAACTTAAAGCACGTTGACGCTCTTTGCCATCATAGTAAGCTTTTATCAACGCAATCGTTGCGGGCATAATACATGCCGCCGATAATCCTTGGATAACACGACCTATTATGAGTAATGTCGCACCGTTTGCTAACACTAAACAGAGTGAACCAATAATACTTAATAGTAGTCCGAGATTTGTGATTTTTTTACGTCCGATTTTATCGGCAAGCCCACCAGCTGCTACGATAAATATTCCCGAAAATAGTGCTGTTAAACTGATGGCAATGTTCAAAGTTCCTGAAGAAACACCTAAGTCTGCTGTAACTGTAGGAACTATATTAACCATGGCTTGTGCAAACAGCCAAAACGTTAGTACACCAAATACAATACCTGTAAGCATTTTGTTTGTCCCTTTATAGGCTGTCTCCATAAAGCACGCTCCTCGAAAATTTGTGTGTAATCGATTTATAGGTACTATCACCACAAAAGTAATTTCAATACAAAAAAACGTCAGTCTTGACCGTATCAAAAGACGAAGAAGTACTCATTATTTATTGGTTATTAATTTTCTTTTAAAAACAGTACACGATCCTAACGCAATAAAAATATAGTCATAATCAGTAATTATTTATTGCTAAACGATAAATACCGTGATAATATAAAAATGATAATAAATAAGTGAGGTGCTTTTCATGAAACAAGGTTCAACACTCTTTTTAAAAATAGCTGTTTTTCTTATGGGAATTCCAGTTCTAGCACTCGGTATATTTGGGGTGATTGATTTAGTTAATAATCCTGCCAATCCAGATTATGCACATATACTCTATCCGATAGTAATCGGCATGTATGTATCAGCAATCCCGTTTTTCATTGCATTGTATCAGGCATTTAAACTTTTGAGCTATATTGACAAAAGCCAAGCTTTCTCTGATGTGTCTGTAACGGCTCTAAAGAAAATTAAATTCTGCGCACTGACAATCAGTGGCTTATATGTAGTAGTTTTACCGTTTGTATTTCTTGTCGCAGAGCTAGACGATGCACCGGGACTCGTAATTGTTGGAATGGTTCCTGTTTTCGCTTCAATGGTGATTGCAGTCTTTGCCGCTGTTCTCCAACGACTTTTACAAGAAGCGATTGCTATAAAAATAGAAAACGATTTTACGGTCTGAGGTGAATGACATGGCGATTATTATCAATATTGATGTGATGTTGGCGAAAAGGAAGATGAGCGTAACAGAACTAACGGAGAGGGTCGGGATCACAATGGCAAATATCTCGATACTGAAAAATGGTAAAGCAAAAGCGATTCGATTTTCTACCTTAGAAGCGATATGCGAGGCATTAGACTGTCAGCCAGGAGATATTATAGAATACAAAAGCGATGAAGAATAGAAGGGTAATATGAACTAAGCAGGCGTTCTAGAGATCACCTGCTTTACATCACAAAAAATAGTTAAGGTGAGGATTATGATCAAGGAAAAAAAGGTTTATCTCCTTTTATCCGATACAGGAACAATATTAACAAGACTGATTAAGTCCTATACGAAAAAACCCTATAACCATGCCTCAATCGCCTTTGATGCTGAATTGGTTGAGGTATATAGTTTTGGGAGAAAAACGGCGAAAAACCCTTTTATTGGGGGGTTCGTTAGAGAAGATATTCATTCCGTCATATTTAGGCAAGCAGATTGCGCCATTTATTCTTTAAGCATAACCAATGATGAATTTCAACAAATGCATCAATACATCCAAGAAATAGCTTCTAAAAAAGAAAATTATCGCTACAACTTTATAGGGTTATTTGGAGTCCTATTTAAAAAGCCTATAAAAAGAAAGAATGCTTTCTTCTGTTCTCAGTTTGTGGCATCAGTCCTAAAGGAAAGTAAGATTATTGATATTGAAGAAAAGGATCTATCTATGATTAAACCTAGTGATTTGGCTTATATAGCAAACTTTCGATTGGTCTTCGAAGGTGGATTATATGCGTATCAATTTAGCAACGCCAATGAAGGAATTAGAGATCCTTATCTAGTCGTTTAATAGCTATTTAATTTAGTGAGGTGTTTTTATGAAACGAGGCTCAACAATCTTTTTAAGGATAGCGATTATTCTTCTTGGACTCCCAATTCTTGCTGTGTGCATTTTTGGGTTGTCTAGATTCGACCCGAATTCCCCGTATTGGCAACTTCCAGAACTCGCTAATTTGCAATATCCTTTATTAATTGGAATGTATGTAGCAATGATTCCGTTTTTCATTGCTTTGGTTCAGACTTTAAAACTATTAAGCAATATTGATAAAGACAAAGCTTTCTCGGAGTTATCCGTAAAGGCTTTAAGAAATATTAAATACTGTGCCATCGCAATTATTATCGTGTACGTTTTAGAGATGCCATTTTTATATTTCCTGACAAAAGTAGATGACGCACCAGGTTTATTAATTGGAATGGCTGTTATTTTTGCATCAATGGTTATTGCTGTCTTTGCGGCTGTTCTCCAAAGACTTTTACGAGAAGCCATTTATATAAAACTAGAGAATGATTTAACGGTTTGATGTGAGTAACACGACGAAGTCTTTGGAGGCAAAAATCATGAGAGCACTAAAACAACTTGTACATTTTGGCTGGGGACAGGCTCAATCCTGCTTGTTTCCAGTCGTTATTTTTGCTTCATTGGCCATCACTCAAATCATTCCACTTCCATTCCTACCAAGGTATGACTGGATACTAATGATCTGTCTTCTGATGCAATGGTGGATGGTTCGTTCCGGCCTTGAAACTAAGGATGAGCTGAAGGTTATCACATTGTTTCACATTATTGGGTTAACCTTAGAAATTTTCAAGGTACATATGGGCTCATGGTCTTACCCAGAGGAAGGGTATTTCAAAATTTTTGGTGTGCCTCTTTATAGCGGATTCATGTATGCAAGCGTAGCGAGTTATTTGTGCCAGGCGTGGCGGAGGCTTAAGGTTGACTTGGTTAAGTGGCCACCGTTTTTGGTAGTTGTCCCTCTTGCAACTGCGATTTATTTGAATTTTTTCACTCACCATTATTGGATTGATATACGTTGGTGGTTATCTGTACTTGTCATCATCGTCTTTTGGCAATCATGGGTAATTTTCGAAGTGAACGGAACGCGTTACCGTATGCCACTTGCACTTTCTTTCGTGCTCATTGGATTTTTTATATGGATCGCCGAAAATATCGCAACGTTCTTTGGAGCTTGGCAATATCCAAATCAAACCGCTGCATGGAGCCTTGTTCATCTAGGAAAGTTGAGTTCATGGCTTTTACTAGTAATTGTTAGTTTTCTAATCGTAGCAACGTTAAAGCAGATGAAGGGGAAAATTCCACAAAAAACGTATTAATGCTGTTACTGATTTAACAGATTTGGGCAGAAGTCCTCCACTTCTAAACGTT
>NZ_JBYHFO010000013.1:0-92421 GCF_057669865.1 Sporosarcina sp. Y1009
TTGAGGTGGGCGTCTTACTGCCCGTTAATGCGGGATAAAAATAGCCTTCGCCTCAAATAAATGAGGCGAAAGCATAACTTCCGCGGTACCACTCAACTTCCCCGTGATGGGGCCACTTCCTCATAACGGCGAGACACCGACTTTTCCTAATGGATGCAGAAAAGCATCTCCGAAGTGCGGTTCACAAGCATCCTTTGCTAGGCTTTCACTGTCCCTAGTTCGCTAAAAAAGAAATGATTGCTACTCTCTTCATCCAAGATGTTGTAGTTGACTATAGCAAGCATTCGCTTTTACGTCAATATAGTTATTAGTCTTTTCTATAAACTCGATAGTTCTAAAACATATATTATGGGAATTTAGTGTGATTTTGCACCTTCGCGGTAGTAAATCATATACATGATGAACCAAAGTATACCGACTGCCAAGATTGCGACGTATTGTGGACTGGAAGCAATAGAGACAATAAATAGGGTGAGAAGTGTAGCGGGAAATAGTAAGTTCATGGCATAGAAGGCACTATACGCAACGCGATATTGCTCAAACTTTTCTCCTTCATCCAGATGTTCAAAAATTTCTTTGTATCCGTCTATTCGTTTCAAGTTTACGATTGCCGCAGGACTGTATTTGTTATGAAACTCAACAGCTCTCATTTGAGCAAAGATCGCAAAAATGAAAATTGTTAAAAATGAAGTAGTAATTACGCCTGCAAGTAAGTTATCACTTAAACCCCATTCTAGTCCGATGATGAAAAAACAGGTAGCCCCAACGATTAACAATAAAGAAGTAGAGCCGACAAATTTATGAGCAATTTTTTCCTTTCTAGCATCAAGTTCATCGATGTTGAATCCGGGACTTTCCTTTGCGTCGGCTTGATTCCAAATCAATCCGATACGAATGGACATGACAAGTAATATAGCGAACATTATAAAGGCCATCAATTCTTTTTCGAATGGCACGATGGGGCTAAGCGCATCCAATAATATAACAATCAAACCGAAAATAAACGCGATCCCAATAGCCGTAAAAAGGTTTAGTGAACCTTTCCTTTTCTTCATTTCTATTCCTCCCTTATTGAAAAAACTTCGTCCACAGGCAGTTGGAATACTTTCGCGATTTTCATCGCAATTAAAATTGACGGTAAATAATCGCCTCGTTCAATTAAACTGATTGTCTGTCTTGAGGATTCGGTTAACTTTGCCAACTCAGTTTGACTTAGCCCATCTCTAGCGCGTAATTCTTTCAAACGATTAAGTAATATCGCCATCGCATTTCCCCCTCTTACTTCAAATTGTATGCTTTTATAGTCATAATGACAACTATAATTGTCAAATTGACTATTTTAATAGTCGGATAGATGAAATGTAGAAGGACTTAATGCATAAAAAATAATATGAACAATTTTTTATGTGTTAATAACTATTATTTCTATGGCATCAAAGAGTATGTTGACAATTAACCAATTGTGGATAAACAACCTGTGGATATGTTGATAAGTGATTGACTTGCACACGAAAAACTTTTTGCCTATTTACGATTAAAACACCATATGTTAGGGTATATGTAGTTAACAAAGCACAACATATAGTACTTAACGATGGAATGGTACCGATATCGGTTTAAAAGGGAATCCGGAGAATCCGGAGCTGTCCCCGCAACTGTAAACGCGGACGACCGCCGAAAAAAGCCACTGTGGAGAAATTCATGGGAAGGTTTAGGCGGAAGTTTGATGCGTGAGCCAGGAGACCTGCCTTTCATCGTCAAGCAACACTTTCTTCGGGGGTTGAGAGGTGGAAGCGAGCGGGTTCCTTCCGTCTATCTTCTTACTCTTGAAGAATATACATGGGACCACATTCCGTTTCCAACTTAAAAAAATCCATGAGCGATAGCTCTGCCGAAGAGGCGGACCTATCGCTTTTTTATATGTACATTATTGGGAGGAGACGGAATATCATGACAACAAAAATTAAAACTACACAGATCGAACAATTACTACATGAATTGCAAAACGAGTATGGAGAGCAAAAAATAGCTCCGCTACTTAAAGTCAGTGATCGTTGGAATGCAAAACATCCTGAAGGACAACATTCAGAATGGGCGAAGGCAATGGTGCTGGAGGCAATCAGTTTTGTCGCAGAAGACGAAACCTATTGGACGTTTGTTGCTGCACGGATTTACCTTCATGAAGTCTATTCCGACGAAGAATTTCAGCGAGGCAAAGCGGTCTATTCCGATTTTGCTGGTCATGTAGAAAACCTGGTGGAAAAAGGCTTGTATACACCAGTTTTAACTGAAAAGTATACGACAGAAGACCTAAATCATCTTGGTAATGTAATCGATCCTGAACGAGACAAGTTATTTACATACATTGGTCTGAAAACATTTATTGATCGTTACGTTGCGGTTGATTTCAATAAAAAACCAGTTGAGCTTCCACAAGAACGTTGGCTCGTTATCGCGATGACGCTTATGCAGGACGAAACAGAAAATCGTCTTGAAAAAGTGGCAGAATCTTACTGGGCGATGAGCAATTTATATATGACCGTTGCCACACCGACATTGTCGAATGCAGGTAAACCACATGGTCAGTTGTCGAGTTGTTTTATCGACACGGTCGACGATTCTTTGCAGGGCATTTATGACAGTAATACAGATATCGCAAACTTGTCGAAATACGGCGGCGGCATCGGTGTTTATATGGGGAAAGTGCGAAGTCGCGGTTCCTCGATTCGCGGATTCAAAGGCGCGTCAAGCGGGGTCCTCCCGTGGATTAAACAATTGAATAATACTGCGGTAAGTGTCGATCAACTCGGTCAAAGACAAGGTGCAATTGCCGTTTATCTAGATGTTTTCCACAAAGACATTTTCACGTTCCTCGATTTGAAATTAAACAACGGGGACGAGCGCATGCGTGCACATGATATTTTCACAGGCGTTTGTTTACCGGATATTTATATGGAACAAGTCGAAGCACGCGGAGAGTGGCATCTATTTGATCCGCATGAAGTCCGAGAAGTTATGGGGTATTCACTTGAAGATTCCTACGATGAAAAACGCGGCGAAGGTTCATTCCGTGAAAAGTATGCGGAATGTGTAAATCATCCTGAACTAAGTCGAGAAACTGTCCCGGCAATTGATTTGATGAAGCGTATATTACGTAGCCAACTGGAAACCGGCGTGCCGTTCATGTTTTACCGCGATGAAGTGAATCGTGCCAACGCGAATAAACACGAAGGCATGATTTATTCGTCGAATCTTTGTACAGAAATCACGCAAAATATGAGCGCAACAGAATTTGAATCCGTCACACTTGAAGATGATATTGTCGTTACCCGTTCAAAACCAGGTGATTTTGTCGTTTGTAACTTATCTTCCATCAACCTTGGACGTGCAGTTCCAGCTGATGTCTTGGACCGTCTTATTAAAATTCAAGTGCGTATGCTTGATAATGTCATTGATTTGAATAAAATCCCAGTTGTACAAGCAGCGCGAACAAATTCAAGATACCGTGGAATCGGACTCGGGACATTTGGCTGGCATCATTTACTAGCACTTAAAAATATTCAATGGGAATCAAATGAAGCCGTAGATTACGCGGATGAATTATATGAACGTATTGCTTACTTAACAATTTCGGCTTCAATGGAATTATCAAAAGAAAAGGGGGCGTATCCTTTATTCGAAGGATCTGACTGGCAGACAGGGGATTACTTTGAAAACAAAGGATATACCTCAAAAGAATGGCGTGAACTGCGTTTCGAAGTTGCGATTAATGGCATGCGAAATGGCTATTTAATGGCAGTTGCTCCAAACTCATCAACGTCAGTCATCGCGGGTTCGACAGCTTCCATTGACCCGATTTTTAAACCATTTTTCCATGAGGAGAAAAAAGATTATAAGCTCCCAACAGTAGCACCTGATTTAGATCATAATACGTATGACATTTACAGACGATCGGCATATATTGTCGATCAACGTTGGTCAGTTAAACAAAATGCAGCAAGACAACGCCATATTGATCAGGCGATTTCCTTTAATATTTACGTCCCGAATACAATTCGTGCATCCGTACTACTCGACTTGCATATCCAAGCATGGAAGTCTGGCATGAAAACTACTTATTATACACGTTCAAGTGCGACCGATATTGCGGAGTGTGAATGGTGTCATTCTTAATCGCTTATGCAACTTGGAGTGGAAACACTGAGGAAGTTGCGGAACTTATTGAAGAGGTCTTCTTGAAATCGGATATCGAGGTAACCCGGTACAGAATTGGTACGGGACCGATTCCCGACGTAACCGAATTTGATGCACTCATTATTGGCTCATTTACATGGGACAAAGGTGCAACGCCAGATGAAGTGAAGGATTTCGTCGCTGAAGTAGGCTATAAACCACCGAATGTTTACGTTTTTGGAACAGGTGACACGCAGTTCGGCGGAGATGCATTATTTTGTAGTGCTGCAGTAAAGTTAGCACGCTTTTACGAGTCGAAATATGCAACGCTAAAAATCGAACAAAGTCCAAGAGGAACACAGGAAACCGATGTAATAAATTGGACGGAAGGGGTAATCAAACAATGGTCACACTAACACGAGTAAAAGTATTAAATCCAGCAAACCCAAATAAATCAACCGCTATTTTCGGCGGGAAAGCAAGTGGAATTCTAAATTGGAATGACCTTGCACATCCTCACTTTTATAAACTAAGACAACAAATCCGTTCCTTATTTTGGACGGCAAATGAAGTCGATATGACACAAGACGTCAAGCAGTTTTCCACGCTGACAACACGCGAACAGGATGCGTTCTTGAAAATAATCGGTTTATTGGCAACGCTAGATGGTCCACAAACGGATATCGCGCTAAAACTTTCACATTTTACAACCGATCCCTCCGTCAAATCACTAATGGCCACCATTGCTGATCAGGAAAGCGAACATAACCATAGCTACGCTTATGTACTTTCATCCGTAACAACGTTAGATAAGCAAATCGCGTCATTTGAAATGGGACGAACCGATGAGGTTTTAATGCGTAGAAATGAACGCATCGTCAACGTTTATAACGAGTTTGCAGAAAGACCAACGATTGAGTCTGCATTAAAGGCGATGGTGTATACGACTTTACTTGAAGGATTATTTTTCTATAGCGGTTTTGCATTCTTCTACAATTTAGCGCGCAACCAGAAAATGGTCGGAACATCAACGATGGTGTCGTATATTAACCGCGATGAACTCCAACACGGAAAAGCAATTAGCGACATATTCCGCGCAGCATTGGCGGAGAATCCAGAATACAATACCGACGAGTTTACCGAATGGATTTACGATCAATTCCGACACTCCGTCGAACAAGAAGTCGCATGGAGTCAATATGTGTTAGCTGATATCGAGGGGATTGACCTCGAAGAAATGGAAGGCTACATTAAATACCGCGCCAATAAAATGCTGCGCATGTTAGGACTCGACGAAATCTATCCTGAGTTCACCGACAACCCAATGAGATGGATTAAGGCTTATGTCGATAGTTTCGACGACACAAAAACAGATTTCTTCGAACAATCCTCTAGGCAGTATGTTAAAACTAGTGATTTAAACGGATTCGATGATCTGTAAAGCGACCTAATTGCAAAGGGCATCACTGTGCGAAAAGAGGACTTACTCTAGCAATGTAATGCAAAAACGTTGGACATGAACCGAATTGCGTCAAATTTTATAAACAACCGCCCTTTATTATTCTAGAGGGCGGTTTTTTGCATGAGAAGGAAACACTTCGTCCCGGCATGGCAACGCTTTAAGTGAAGAAAGAAACGTTCTCATGAGAAGGCGACGTTTCGACTAAAGAAGGAAACGCTCCATCCTGAGAAGGCAACGTTTTCCCGCCAGAAGGCAACGCTTTATGTAAAGAAGGAAACGTTCCCAAGAGAAGGCAACGTTTCATCCCGAGAAGGCAACGTTTTCCCGCCAGAAGGCAACGCTTTAAGTAAAGAAAGAAACGTTCTCGAATAAAGAACTTCCCACCACCACCACCACAAAATACCCCCGACTCGCTATCTACTATCAGTTGATAAGGAATTTTCAGTTATTTAAACAAAACTTGCATACTAGTAACCAAATAAGGGTATTCCCTATTAGAAATAGGACTTACCCTAATAGGAACCTGCTAGGTCATATCTTTATAATGAAAGATAGATGAATGTGTAAGTCATTCTAAAAGGAGTTGTTTGGTCCGATGCAAAAACAGAAAAAGAAAAGTTTTGGATTGAATTATTTTAAGCCGATTGAACGTTTCAATGGAAATTGGTCTATTTTAGAAGAAAAAAATCGTGATTGGGAAAACATGTATCGTCAACGTTGGTCCCATGACAAAGTTGTTCGAACAACGCACGGTGTCAACTGTACAGGCTCCTGTAGTTGGAAGGTATTTGTTAAAAACGGAATTATCACATGGGAAAACCAACAAATCGACTATCCTTCTTGTGGACCTGAAATGCCTGAATTCGAACCACGCGGTTGTCCACGAGGGGCATCATTTTCATGGTATGAATATAGTCCACTTCGTGTGAAATATCCATACATACGAGGAAAACTGTGGCGCATGTGGAATCAGTCTTTATCAGAACTAAAAGATCCTGTAAAAGCATGGGCAAGCATTGTCGAAGATCCACAAAAAGCAGTCGAATATAAAAAAGCTCGTGGAAAAGGCGGGCACGTTCGTGTGAATTGGCGTGATGCAACCATGCTGATTTCTGCCCAACTCATCTACACAATTCAAAAATATGGACCTGATCGCATCGCAGGTTTTACACCAATTCCAGCGATGTCAATGGTTAGTTATGCATCGGGTGCCAGATTTCTATCGTTACTTGGTGGAGAAATGCTTAGTTTCTATGACTGGTATGCAGATTTACCGCCCGCATCACCACAGATTTGGGGAGAGCAGACGGATGTACCAGAATCCAGTGACTGGTATAACTCCGGATACATTATCATGTGGGGTTCAAACGTTCCACTTACAAGAACACCTGATGCTCACTTCTTGACCGAAGTTCGTTACAAAGGAACAAAAGTCGTATCGGTTGCACCGGATTATGCAGAAAGTGTTGTCCATGCAGATGATTGGATTGCAGCAGATCCAGGTTCAGACGCCGCAGTAGCCCAAGCGATGACTCATGTAATTCTAGATGAGTTTTATGAAAAACGTCAAGAACCAATGTTTTTGAATTATGCAAAGCAATATACAGATATGCCTTTCCTAATTGCACTAGATGAATATGAAGACACGTATAAAGCAGGTCGTTTTCTACGCGCAAGTGATCTGGGAAGTAATTCCGAACATGCGGAATGGAAACCGGTTATTTTCGATGAAACATCAAATGAAATCATTGTACCGAACGGAACAATGGGGCAACGATGGGAAGAAGATAAGAAATGGAATCTGATTCTTGATAACGAAGATGGAACGCGCGTCGAACCAGCTTTATCGATTGCCAACCATGATGCAGAATGGACAGAAATAGTTTTTCCTTACTTCGATAATGTTGCGAATGGAACTTTCAAACGTCCAATCCCAGCGAAAAAAGTGAAAATGGCTGATGGATCAGAACGACTTGTAACAACTGTACACGATTTAATGTTAAGTCAATACGGCGTAAATCGAATTGGTAGCGAGCTTGAAGCATCGGGTTATGACGATGCGGAATCGTTTTACACACCGGCATGGCAAGAGAAAATTACAAATGTTAAACCAGAACTCGTCACGCAAATCGCTCGTGAATTCGCGCAAAATGCGCTAGATACTGGCGGTCGATCCATGATAATCATGGGTGCCGGGATTAACCACTGGTTTAATAGTGATACGATTTATCGTGCTATTTTAAACTTAGTCACATTAACTGCTTCTCAAGGTGTAAACGGCGGAGGCTGGGCTCATTATGTTGGCCAAGAAAAATGTCGTCCAATCGAAGGCTGGAGCACAATTGCATTTGCACGAGATTGGCAAGCACCGCCTCGACTTCAAAACGCGACATCCTATTTCTACTTCGCAACTGACCAGTGGAAATACGAGGAAATGGGCGCTGATCTTTTGATGTCACCAACAGAAGGAAAACCGCGTTATGAACATCCTGCAGACTACAATGTGCTGGCGGCAAGATTGGGATGGCTACCATCTTATCCGCAATTCAATAAGAACAGCCTAGCCTTTGCAGAAGAAGCGGCAAAAGAAGGGAAGACGTCTACTGAAGATATTGTCGCCCATACACTCGCGCAAATTAAATCTGGTGAAACGGAATTTGCAGTTGAAGATCCAGGCGCACCTGAAAACTTTCCGCGCTCTCTGTTCGTTTGGCGTTCAAACCTAGTTTCAAGTTCTGCTAAAGGACAAGAGTACTTCATGAAACATCTATTTGGCGCATCGGATGGTCTACTCGCTACGGTAAATGATGAATTAAAACCAGAGGAAATGACTTGGCGAGACGAAGTGGAAGGGAAACTCGATTTACTTGTCGCACTAGATTTTAGAATGACAGCAACACCGATGTATGCGGACGTTGTTCTCCCTGCTGCAACTTGGTATGAGAAACATGATCTTTCATCAACGGATATGCATCCATTTGTCCATCCATTTAATCCAGCTGTTGATCCATTATGGGAATCACGCTCGGACTGGGATATTTATAGATCGCTTGCGGAAACCTTTTCCAACATGGCAAAAGTTCATCTACCAGGCGTTTACAAAGATCTTGTAACAACGCCACTTGCTCATGATTCAATTCAAGAAATCGCGCAACCATATGGCGAAGTAAAAGACTGGAAAAAAGGCGAAGTTGAAGCAATTCCAGGGAAAACAATGCCAGCAATGACAATCGTTGAGCGAGATTACACACAAATTTACGATAAATACGTCACACTCGGTCCACTACTTTCAACAGGAAAAGTGGGTGCACACGGTGTAAGCTTCTCCGTTCAAGACGAATACGAACAACTAAAAGGTATCAACGGGGCCTATTTCGACGAGACAATAAAAAATGGACTACCGAAGCTTCACACTGCAAAACAGGCAGCCGAGGCCATGTTAACATTGTCTTCAGCTACAAATGGAAGAGTTTCTCAAAAGGCATTTATCGCTGCGGAAGAAGATACAGGTGTTGAGCTAAAAGACATCTCAGCTGACCGTGCTGCAGAGAAATTCACATTTGCCAGCATTACTGCACAACCGCGAGAAGTAATTCCGACACCTGTATTTTCAGGGTCCAATAAACTCGGACGTCGTTATTCACCATTTACGACAAATATCGAACGTCTAGTACCGTTTAGAACGTTAACAGGTCGACAACATTTCTATATCGATCATGAACTATTCCTAGATTTCGGAGAAGCATTACCTGTTTACAAACCGACGTTACCGCCAATGGTATTCGGACCGCGTGATAAACAAATTATAGGTGGAGTAGATTCGCTCGTATTACGGTATTTAACACCGCACGGAAAGTGGAATATCCATTCAACTTACCAAGATAACCAGCATATGCTCACATTATTCCGCGGGGGACCGACCGTCTGGATTTCAGATGTGGATGCAGCCGAACATGATATTGATGACAACCAATGGCTCGAAGTATACAACCGAAATGGTGTCGTCACAGCACGTGCCGTTGTCAGTCACAGAATGCCGAAAGGAACCATGTTTATGTATCATGCACAAGATAAACATATTCAAGTTCCAGGTTCAGAAATTACAGACGAACGCGGCGGAAGCCATAACGCACCAACACGTATTCACATGAAACCAACGCAAATGGTCGGCGGATATGCGCAACTAAGTTACGGATTCAACTACTATGGACCAATCGGAAATCAGCGGGACGTTTACGTCGCAGTCCGCAAGATGAAGGAGGTAAACTGGCTTGAAAATTAAAGCGCAAGTAGCAATGGTTATGAATCTAGACAAATGTATCGGATGCCACACATGCAGTGTCACATGTAAAACGACTTGGACGAACCGTGAAGGTGCAGAGTATATGTGGTTTAACAACGTTGAAACAAAGCCTGGAATTGGTTATCCAAAGAGATGGGAAGACCAAGAGCTTTATAAAGGCGGCTGGCAAGTCAATAAAAAAGGAAAACTCGAACTGAAATCAGGTTCAAAACTATCGAAAATTGCACTGGGGAAAATATTTTACAACCCGGATATGCCTGAAATGAAAGACTACTATGAACCGTGGACATATGATTACGAGAAACTAACGATGGCGGGCGATAGTGAACATACACCCGTAGCACGGGCAAAATCCGTCGTCACGGGCGAGTATATGGATTTGGAATGGGGCCCTAACTGGGAAGACCAGCTTGCAGGTGCGCATATTACAGGTCCGAAAGATCCAAACATCGAAAAAATTGAAGAGGAAATCAAATTCAATTTTGAACAAGCTTTTATGATGTATTTACCAAGATTATGTGAACACTGTCTCAATCCGAGTTGTGTTGCATCATGTCCATCGGGTGCGATGTACAAACGTGAAGAAGACGGAATCGTACTTGTCGACCAAGAAGCTTGTCGAGGCTGGCGTTATTGCATGACCGGCTGCCCATACAAAAAAGTATACTTCAACTGGAAAACAAATAAAGCGGAGAAATGCACATTCTGTTTTCCGCGCATTGAGTCAGGTTTACCAACAGTTTGTTCAGAAACATGTACGGGTCGAATTCGTTATCTTGGTGTCCTTTTATATGATGCGGACCGTGTTTTAGAAGCTGCATCAACACCAGATCCAAAAGATTTATACAAAGCGCAATGTGATTTATTCCTTGACCCATCTGATCCTGAAGTGATTGAACAAGCAAGAAAAGACGGGATATCGGAAGAGTGGATTGAAGCGGCACAAAACTCACCCGTTTATAAACTAGCAATTGAATATAAACTTGCGTTCCCGTTACACCCTGAATATCGCACATTACCAATGGTTTGGTATGTTCCACCACTTAGTCCAATTATGAATTATTTTGAAGGAAGAGATTCCATCAAAAATCCGGATATGATTTTCCCAGCCATTGAAGAAATGCGAATCCCAATTCAATATTTAGCTAATATGTTAACGGCAGGAGATACAGAAACCGTGAAACAAGCATTGCAACGAATGGCCATGATGCGTTCCTATATGCGCGCAGTTTCTTCGGGGAAAGACTTTGATGAAACGCGTCTCGACCGTGTTGGTTTATCTGCGCACCAGACGAAACAAATGTATCGACTGCTTGCAATTGCGAAATACGAGGATCGGTTTGTCATCCCGACATCTCACAAAGAAGGCCATATGAACGCTTATCGTTCACAAGGGTCAACAGGATACGAAGAAATGGGCGATTACAGCATGGGGAAAACGGATAGTCCATACAGCTATGCAGCGCCAATTAGTATAGAAGATGGAAGTTGTGATGGTTGCGGACCGTCAGAACCAACAAAAACAGGCAAACAAATTTATGAAGAGAACTTCTACGGGGGGATTTGGCGTGATTGATTTAGAGAGGCTGTATGATGAAAAACAAGCATTCGGCTTCTTCGCAAATCAACTTACGTATCCTGATAAATCCACTTATCATCCGTCGGTTTTGGAAGAGTCAATTGACTCTTCCCATCCGGCATACGCGGATGTAAAGAAGTATTGGGACTTAATGCATGAGTTCAGTTTCGATGAGATTCAGGAAATGTATACATATACTTTTGATTTCCAGAAGGAAACGACACTGTTTATGACTTATGTGAAATATGAAGATGCGAAAGACCGTGGGCAAATGCTTGCGAAGTTAAAAGTGCTTTATGAAATGTTTGGACTTGATATGCCTGGAGGTGAGTTATCAGACTTTTTACCGCTTATGTGTGAATTCATTTATGCAGCCGAGTGGATTGATGATGATAGAGCACCCAAAAGTTTCGGAATGCTTCTAGCTGTTATGGAAGACGGTTCGTATCATCTTTTAAAAGCGCTGGAGAAACATAATAGTCCTTATTTTCATCTGATTAAAGGAATGAGGGAAACCTTCAAGTCTTGTATTCGTCAGGAGGCGCATGAGCGTGAGTGATCAATTTCTATGGGTTATATTTCCTTACATTTGTATGGCGACATTTATTATCGGGCACATATTTAGATATCGAAATGATCAATTTGGTTGGACGGCAAAATCAAGTGAATTTATTGAGAAAAAACAGTTGATGATTGGGAGTTTGCTTTTTCATATCGGGATTATACCGGTTATAGCCGGTCATGTAGCCGGTCTTGGCATTCCGAAAGAATGGACACGCGCTGTTGGAATCAGTGACCATATGTACCATATGGGTGCAATTTGGGGTGGCGGTTTTTTTGGAGTTGTTACTTTTCTAGGGATGCTTATTTTAACTTCACGACGCTTTACGATTCGCAATGTCCGTAAATTATCATCGGCTTCAGATCTTATTGTTAACTCGTTACTTCTTTTTATTGTTTTTATTGGAATGTACAGTGTTATTGGAACGAGCATCACACAACCAGATTTCGATTATCGTGATTCGATTTCGATTTGGTTCCGATCGTTACTTATCTTCCGACCTGAAGCAGGTTTTATGTCAAATGTTCCGATGGCTTTTCAGTTGCACGTCTTATCGGGATTTCTCATTTTTGCAATGTGGCCGTTCACGCGACTTGTTCATGTTTGGAGTGTACCTTTGAATTACGTTGGTAGAAGCTATATTATATATAGAAGACACAAAAAGAAGTAATTACAATGGAAAAAGGGCATAACTGCCTTTTTTCTCATAGGGAGCATTACTATGAGCGGACATCAAATATATAACTTTCAAAAGGATATCGAACAGATAAAAAGCCTTTTTGATTTTGATTTTGTTGCATTGGCGCTAGTTCATCCAGCAGAAAAACGGTTTACAAGCAGATGGGAATATGTAACAGGGAATAACAGTAATCGCTATCAACGAATCAAATTACAAACAGGAAAAGGGGTCGCCGGCGTCGTATTAAAAACGGGTAAGCCATTACTGATTCGCGATGTGAAAACGGGGCTGAATGCAAGTTATTTATATAATTACCCAATTGTTGTTGCTGAAAACTTAAACAGTTTCGGTGCAATTCCTCTATATAAATACAATCGTGTTAAAGGTGTGCTGTTAGTCGCTTATCGAGATGACAAAGTACTAACTGAAGAAATATTTGAAGCGTTTAAAGAAACCGTAGGCTCGAGATTCGGCCCCTACTACAATAAGGAGATGGTGAAGCAGTGAACAAACTCGGGAGTTTTCAGTTAACGAATATGTTGATGAAAATGTACGACAATTCTGCTGAAGCCATCTTCTTTTTTAATCGTGAAGGGACAGTTATTGCGTTGAATGAATCCGCAAAACTCATCCTCAATCCGGATGTTTTAAGCCGCATGGCAGAAGGTGAAAAAAATGCTTTTTGTATTTCATGTCAAGGCTATACAAATGAACAGGAATTACTAACTTGTCAGTCTTGCTATCTCGTAAGCCCAGAAGATGATTTCAGCTCGTTTCAAGTCTATTTGGATACACATGGTAAAGGCATTATGCCGTATACAGCTAGCTTTCAGACAATTGATGAGGAAAATGGCATTCGCGTATTTATGCTGCGGGATTTAACGAAGCAGATTAAGACGCAAGTGAAGTTAAATGAAAATACCATGACGAAAAGCGTGATTAAAGCACAAGAAGATGAGCGGAAACGGATTTCTCGAGAATTGCATGACAGTGTTGCACAAGAAATGTTGAGTTCGCTTGTTGATTTAAGAGTGCTAAAATATATGAATATTAATGATGATGTGCTAAAGAAAATTCAACAAACAGAAGGCTCGCTTATGCGGTTACTAGATGATATTCGCTTTTTATCGGTTGAATTGCGACCTGCAACATTGGATGATTTGGGACTCGAGGCTGCATTCAGAACTCATTTTAAATGGATTGAAAAAAATTATGGATTTGTAATTGAGTTTACATCTGAACTACAAGCCAAAAGGTATGAAGATGAAATTGAAACCGTTGTTTATCGTGTTTGCCAGGAAGCTGTATTTAATGCTGTGAAATATGCAGGCGTAGATGTTATTACAGTGCGACTATTTGAAGAGTCTGAAAATCTAAATTTGACGGTCGCAGATAATGGAGTCGGGTTCGATTTAAATGCACGGAATTCAATTGGAACTGGCCTTGGATTATATGGAATGAGAGAACGTGCGGAATTGGTTGAAGGCAAGTTATCTATTCAAACTGAAATCGGAAAAGGAACAACTGTGTATTTGAAAATACCACTCACAAGTACTTTGATGGAGGAAGGGGGAGAATTGTGAAAATTATTATCGCGGATGACCATGCAGTGGTTCGTAGTGGCTTTATGCATATTTTAAATTTTCAAAGTGATATGGAAGTTGTTGCGACAGCTGCAGACGGACTTGAAGCGTATGAAAAAGTTGCAAAACACCGTCCTGATGTTTTGTTAATGGATCTAAGTATGCCGCCAGGAGAAAGTGGACTCATTGCCACTGGAAAGATTCATGAGGATTTCCCTGATACGAAAATACTGATATTAACGATGCATGACGATGAAGAATACTTATTCCACGTTTTGAAAAACGGCGCATCTGGATATGTCTTGAAAAATGCACCAGATGAAGAGTTATTATCGGCAGTACGAACAGTGTACAATGGCGATACGTATATCCACCCGACAATGGCAACATCGCTCGTTCGGGAATTTATAAAACAGGACACGACTGGTTCAGAGGACGATCCTTTTAAAGTTTTAACGAAAAGAGAACTTGAAGTGCTCCCTTTGGCGGCTAAAGGCTATGGGAATAAAGATATTGCCGAAAAGCTTTTTATCTCTGTAAAGACGGTAGAAGCGCATAAGTCTCGGATAATGGAAAAACTTAAATTAAAAAGTCGTCCGGAACTAATTGAATATGCTTTACGAAAAAAACTACTGGACTTTTAAGGGGAAGGTGTGTTTTCCATGGTGAATACAAAAAAATTCAAATTCGAATTGCCTGCGTTACGTGTATTGGAAAATGAGCATCAATATTTATCTTATTTGATGGATGGTTGGCACACGATTGTACTTGCGTTTGAGCGGGATATTTATACAGTTGAAGAGGGCCATGAGGCATTGCAATCATTGAGGAAACTGATTATTGATTTTATTGAACCGTTTAAGAATCACACAGACAAAGAAGAGAAGTATCTATTTCCAATGCTACAACAATACGTTGGGGATGAGCAGGGACCTGTGAATGCGACAGAAGAAGAACACGAAGAAATTGACGCATACATTGGGCATTTCCTTCATCATACACTTGGTGATGTGAGCCATTTATCGATGGATGAAATGAAAAAAGTGGTGAATGACGCAGCAGAAGCTTTCGAAGTAATTACCGTTCATTTCGTAAAAGAAGAATCGATATTATTCGCAATGGTTAACAATGTACTTCGGATTGAAGAACAAGACAAATTGTACGAACAACTTTATACACCGATTATCTAAAGTAAGGCATTATCCTTATAGGTTTAGGGTTTTCCCCTATTAATATAAGCATAGTAACAGCTTTATAATTAAATTAAGCAATCAGTCAAGACAGATTGCTCAAATCTATAGATAGAGTAGGTGGGTTGATTGATAAAAAAAGTACAACTACCATTACAAACATTAAACTGTATGGTCGGATTTATGGTTTGGGTTCTCATTTCTTCGTTACTTCCATTTATTGTGGAAGATATAACGATACCCCCTGAACAATTAGCAATTGTTACTGCAGTTCCAATTGTACTTGGATCTGTTTTGCGAATTCCATTTGGTTATTATGCAAATCTGATTGGTGCACGCTTGATCTTTTTAATTAGTTTTATTCTTCTGCTATTCCCAGTTTTCTACATAAGTGCGGCATCTTCAATGCTTGATCTTATCATTGGAGGAACTTTCCTTGGAATAGGAGGAGCGGTGTTTTCGGTGGGTGTTACATCTTTACCTAAGTATTATCCTAAAGAAAAACATGGGCTCGTTAATGGAATCTATGGTATCGGTAACATAGGAACTGCTGTATCAACTTTTGCAGCGCCAGTTATCGCAACACAAGTGGGTTGGTCAATGACTGTTAAACTTTATTTGATTCTATTACTCATTTTTGCAGCTTTGAATTTTTTTTTCGGTGATAAAAATGAAGTCAAGGTAGTCACACCGATTGGCGAACAAATAAAGGGCGTTTATAAAAATGAAAAGCTTTGGTTTTTCTCTTTGTTTTATTTCATTACGTTTGGTGCATTTGTTGCGTTCACAGTATTCTTACCCAACTTTCTCGTCAATTATTTTGGAATTGAAAAAGTAGATGCGGGTATGCGTACTGCAGGTTTTATCGCAGTCGCAACATTTTGTCGTCCAATTGGAGGATGGCTTGGAGATAAATTCCCACCATTAAATTTACTCATGGTAACTTTTGCTGGTCTAACGGGTGCCGCAGTCGTTCTTGCATTCTCGCCGTCTATTGGTTTGTATACGGTAGGAAGTATGATTATTGCAGTTTGTGCAGGGACAGGGAATGGCCTTATATTCAAGCTAGTACCGATGTATTTTAATAAACAAGCCGGTATTGTTAACGGAATTGTTTCAATGATGGGTGGATTAGGCGGTTTTTTCCCACCGCTTCTATTATCAGCTGTCTATTCCATGACAGGATCATACTCCATTGGATTTATGGCATTCTCTCAAGTTGCACTTGTCAGCCTTGTACTCGTCATCTGGCTATATTATATGGATAGACTCAAGGTTGCAGCAGAAGTATTCGATTCAACAGGTCAAGGTATTGTTGTAACAGATCCAACGGGTACCATTCAAACTGTGAACCCAGCATTTACGAGATTAACTGGCTATACGGAAGATGAAGTTGTCGGTAGAAATCCAAAATTTCGAAGTACTGGCAGGCAGTCCGCAGAATTTTACACAACAATGTGGGGGCAAATTGGTCAAGAAGGTCTGTGGCAAGGGAAGTTGTGGAATAAACGAAAAAATGGCGACGAGTATTTGGAGCTGTTGTCAATTAGCGCAGTGAAGGATGATTCAGGTGATGTCATACGTTACGTAGGGACATTTACTGATGTAACGCCGGAGTGAGTTTGATGTAGTTCAATATGCTTTGGTCCTATCAGATTTCCAAAGTGATTCTCTTAATTACCAAAACTTGAATTTCTAGAAAGGGGTGGGTGAGGATGCAAAACCGGTATTCAAGACAGACGCTTTTCAATCCAATTGGTGAAGAAGGACAACTCAAGATTCAACAATCGACGGCTTTGCTCATTGGATGCGGAGCGCTTGGGACGGTGATTGCAGAAACGCTCACTCGTGCTGGAATTGGGAAACTTATCATTGCGGACCGGGACTATGTGGAGCCTTCGAATTTGCAAAGGCAGCAATTGTTTACCGAACAAGATGCCATCGACGGAACCCCGAAAGTAGTCGCAGCAAAGCGGCAATTGAAAACCATACGACATGACATTGAAATTGAAGCGGTTCTTAATCACATCGATGGACCGTTATTAGAAGAACTTGCAGGAAATGCCGACATCATTCTCGATGCAACTGACAACTTTGAAACACGGTTAGTCATAAATGATATGGCATGGAAACTGAATATCCCATGGGTATACGGTGCTTGTGTAGGCAGTTCAAGTACTGTTTTCCCTTTTATACCAAGTGAAACAGCGTGTTTTCGTTGTCTTTTACCAGTGATGCCTGCAGTGAATGAAACTTGCGATACCGCCGGAATTATCGCGCCAGCTGTTCAAATTACAGCCGCACACCAAAGTGCAGAAGCGTTGAAATGGCTTTCGGGCAATTATGATGCGATGCGGAAAAAACTGCTTACATATGATGTTTGGAATAACACAAACGTCGAGGCGGGTATCGGGCGGCTGAAAAACGATCACTGTCAAACATGCGGCCCTAAGCCGATATTCCCATCATTAATGGCAGACAGCGGAACGAACTTCGCTGTGCTTTGCGGACGAGATACAGTTCAAGTAATTCCAGAGAAAGAGCGTGTTCTATCATTAGTAGATGCAGAAAGAGTAGCCAATCGACTGGGTAATCCTTATAAGAAAACGCCTTATTTCATTGAAATGACTTCAGACGGCTATCGCTGTATTTTATTTGCGAATGGTAGGCTTTTAATTCATGGATTGAAAGATATTCAGACTGGACGGAAGATGTATCATCATTTTTTCGGGTGAAGAGGAGAGGTAGTATTGGCAAAAGAGCATGAATATAATCAAGAAAAACAGCTCGTATTTTGCGTGCTAACGACGAGCGACACAAGAAACGTTTCAAACGACCGAGGCGGTTGGACGATTCGTCAAAAACTTGAAGCAGCGGGCCATAAGATTTTTGAAACGTGGATTTGTCAAGATGATAAAATGGAGATCGAGTCGATTATAGAGGAATGGTTACGGAATCCAAACGTCAATGGAATTATTACAACAGGCGGAACAGGACTTGGAATTCGCGACGTAACACCGGAAACCATCGAACCCTATTTCACGAAAAAAATTGCTGGATTCGGAGAACTTTTCCGCATGATTAGCTACACAGAAGACGTTGGATCGAAGGCATTATTAAGCCGAGCAGAAGCGGGGATTATCAATGACAAAGTCGTCTACATGCTCCCAGGTTCAGTAAAAGCAGTAGAACTAGCAATGGACAAACTAGTCATACCGGAATTGCACCATATTGTTCATGAAATTACGAAACACTTAATAGATGATTAAAAGCGACAGTCCGCTAAAATAGATTCGATGGAACTGCTTCCTTGAGGGTGAAGGATACTGAGAAACCCTCATTGTAAAGTGGAATCTGTAGTTGATTGGAGTGGAGGGCGGCGACGAGGAGGCTTGGCGCTCGCCCGCAGGAAAGCGTCCGCCCGCAACGGAAATCACCGATTTCGCACCGATTTTCAAGTTGAATAAAAAAATCACTTTACAAGCCTGATTAAGTTCTCAATCATCCAAACGCTTATAATCCCCGTTTTTACCACCCGTTTTTTCAATTAACATCGTTGGCCCAATCACCATTTCTTTACCAGCGGCTTTGCACATATCATAAATCGTAAGTGCAGCGGCTGAGGCGGCGGTCAATGCTTCCATTTCGACACCTGTCACCCCTTTTGTTTTCACTTCCGCGTAGATGATTACCTCATAGATAGATGCTCGTTCATTAATGACCCATTCAAACTGAACATCAATCCCTGTAAGTGGAAGTGGATGACACATCGGAATGATGGTTGAGGTGTTTTTAGCGGCCATAACAGCTGCAATCTGTGCAACACCCAAAACATCGCCTTTTTTATTAGTACCTTCTTTAATTTGACTGTAAATCGTTTCATTTAACATAATGGAAGATTTTGCGATCGCGGTTCTAACAGTGATTGCCTTATCCGAAACATCAACCATTTTAGCACGACCCTGTTCGTTGAAATGTGTTAGTTTAGACAAAATAATCATTCCTTTCAGCGTAACTTAACTTTATTATACCAGATGATAATTAGGGAGGAATTATAATGAGAAAACCTATTCCAGTAGCGAAAGCAATTGAACTCGTCATAGAACACGCACAACCGATGGGGGTAGAGAAAATTGCACTTGAACATACATATGGTCGGATTTTAGCCGAACCAATTATTGCAAAGCATGATGTTCCACCGTTCAATCGATCACCCTATGACGGATTTGCGGTGAGAGCAGCGGATACAAATGGCGCTTCGGGGGATAACCGAATAGCCTTCAATGTCATCGGTGAAATTGGCGCAGGGCATGTGGCAACACAGAAGATTAGCAAAGGCGAAGCGTATCGAATTATGACAGGCGCACCGATTCCGGAAAACGCGGACGCCGTTGTGATGTTAGAGCAAACAGTGGAGCAACAAAGCGGATTCACACTTCGAAAATCGTTTTCTTCGGGTGAGAATATATCGTATCAAGGTGAAGATGCAAAAGACGGTGAGACGCTAATTGAAAATGGCGCATTTATCCATCCCGGAACTATCGCACTCCTCGCAACGTTTGGCTATGCAGAAGTTCAAGTTGCCAAGCGTCCCGTAGTCAGTATATTGTCAACAGGCACTGAGCTTTTGCGTGTTGATGAAAATCTCGCACCCGGCAAAATACGAAATTCCAATGGACCGATGATTGCGGCTCAGCTAACGAGAATGGGACTCGAACATAAATCTTACGGCATGCTCGAAGACAATTTGGAAGCTTGTACGAATATGGTTAAGGAAGCGCTTGCCGAAACGGATATTGTCATCACGACAGGTGGTGTTTCGGTTGGGGATTATGATTATTTACCGGCTATTTATGAACGACTCGGTGCGAAGGTTTTATTCAACAAAGTAGCGATGCGTCCAGGTAGTGTAACAACTGTCGCCGTTCTTGAAGGGAAGCTGTTATTTGGGCTATCCGGGAACCCATCCGCTTGTTTCACTGGCTTTGAATTGTTCACGCGGCCAGCGATTCTCCGAATGATGGGTGCAGAAAAACCGTATATGCCGCGCATGAAAGCTGTACTCGGTGAAGATTTCACAAAGCCGAATCCATTTACACGTTTCGTTCGCGCAATTTGGGAAATGACCGAAGAAGGGCCTGTTGCAGTACCGGCAGGGTTTAATAAATCCAGTGCGGTTTCATCAATTGCACGCGGAAACTGCATGATTGTTCTTCCTAGTGGAACTCGAGGATATTCAAAAGGGATGGAAGTGGATGTCTTATTATTAGGTGTTGAACAAGGCGTCGACAAATGGGAGCTATGAAAACACTACACATCGTAGGCTTTAAAAACAGCGGTAAAACGACGCTCATCACGCGCTGGATTCGCTTGGCGAAAATGCAAGGGCTAACGGTTGCGGTGCTAAAACATCACGGGCATCCTAGCCCACTTGAGATGCCGAACTCGATGACTGATTCCATGCAATTCTTAACAAGCGGTGCAGACGTCTCAGCTGTCTCCGGCGGCGGAGCCGTTCAGTTTCATATGAATGAAGAACTCGATTTCCGGCGAATGAAAGAAATAGCGACAATCGGAAATCCTGACATTTTACTCATAGAAGGATATAAGGAAGAACTAGGAGAAAAAGTTGTGCTCAGTAGAAGTCAATCTGACTGGACTGAATTGAAAAACTTACCTAACATCCAACTTATTGTTGAGCAGAACGACACCAAAACTGATTTTCAACCAGTACTAGCTCGATCAGATAAAGAACAACTCGATAGCTGGTTCCTGAACTGGCTCGAGGAGGGGGTATAAAGTGAAACCATATGAAATTGTTGAAACACCAATTGACATACAAAAATATGCGGATTACGTCCTCCATGCAGGTGCAGGTGCCGTGACCATTTTTACTGGGAATGTACGTGAGTGGACACACGGGGTTCGGACCTTATACTTAGCTTATGAGGCTTATATACCGATGGCCGAGAAAAAACTAGCGGAAATTGGTGGAGAGATGGAAGAGAAATGGCCGGATATCAAAGTGGCTATTGTCCACCGCATCGGAGAACTGAAGATATCAGATATCGCAGTGCTAATTGCAGTCTCCTCGCCGCATCGAAAAGCAGCATATGAAGCCAATGAGTATGCTATCGAGCGGCTAAAAGAAGTCGTCCCGATTTGGAAAAAAGAAATTTGGGAAGACGGCGAAGAGTGGATTGGGTCTCAAAAAAAATATCCTAGTGAAGGGAAGATGCCGAATTGATTAATGTACATTATTTTGCACGTCTTCGTGAACTAACAGGGAAATCTGAGGAAACGATAAACCAGGAAACGATGACTGTTCAACAATTACTCGATTGGGCAGAAGACACGTATCCTGGATTTGGAAAAGACATGATCCATGTGGCAGTGAATGAAGAATACGCCTTAAAAGACGATGTCATTCAATCTGGTGATGTTTGTGCATTTATTCCGCCGGTGAGTGGGGGATGAAAACTGTAGGTATCGTCCTAGCGGGCGGATTATCCAGGCGTTTTGGTTCCCCTAAAGCATTCGCACGGGTTGAATCTAAATACTTTTATGAACGGGCAATCGAAGCTTTAGAACCTTTTTGTGATGAAGTCGTTGTTGTGACAAGGGAAGAACTGGTTGATCGTTTTCAAAGCGGTGTAAATACGATCACCGACTTGCCGATGGTAGCTGGATTAGGTCCGCTCGCGGGAATTTATTCAGCGATGGAAGCAATTGATGCAGACATATACGCAGTCCTTCCATGTGACATGCCTTTTGTGGATTATAGTATAATGAATAGAGTTAGACAGAATCATAAAGGGAGCGTAACGGCTGTTCAGGCAGCGGAAAAATATCATCCACTCGTATCGGTTTGGAATAAAGTAACGAAAAAACCGATACTGGACGCTCTATTAGCTGAACAGCTTAGTGTAATGAAATTATTGCAAGATCTGGATGTCACTTGGGTTAATGGAAATAACCTTGTAAGTAGTGGAAAACCTCTATTTACAAACATAAATAGGCCGATTGACTTGGAAAGGTGCTGAGAAGATGGAAGCAATTCTAGATAAGCTTGGCCGACCGATTCGAGATCTTCGAATTTCAGTTACAGACCGCTGTAATTTCAGATGCACGTATTGTATGCCGAAGGAAGTTTTCGGTGATGATTATGTTTTTTTACCGAAAACTGAACTGTTGTCATTTGAAGAGATTGAACGATTTGCGAAATTATTTGCATCGCTCGGCGTAGAGAAACTTCGTTTAACGGGCGGTGAACCTTTAATGAGAAGAGACCTACCAGTTTTAATTGAAAAGCTCTTAAAAATTGAAGGCATTAACGATATTGGATTGACGACAAATGGGGTTCTCCTCCGCCAATATGCACAGCCGCTATATGATGCGGGGCTGAGGAGATTAAATATGAGTCTGGATGCACTGGATCCTGAAATTTTCGGGAAGATGAATGGACGTGGCATTAAACCGGATTTCATTTTAGCGAATATTGAACACGCGCAAAAAATCGGGTTTGAAATTAAAGTGAATATGGTCGTACAAAAAGGTGTCAATGAAAGTGAAATCCTCCCAATGGCAGCTTATTTCAAAGCGCGTGGGATTATGCTCAGATACATCGAGTTTATGGATGTCGGAAATGATAATGGTTGGAGTTTTGAACAAGTCGTTACTAAAAAAGAAATATACGAAATGCTAAAAGAAGTCTATGAAATCGAACCAACCGACCAACATTATTACGGTGAAGTTGCAAAGCGGTATCGTTACAAAGACAATCATGCAGAAGTTGGTTTTATCACATCTGTTTCAGAATCATTCTGTTCATCATGTACGCGTGCGCGTCTTTCTTCAGACGGTAAATTCTTTACTTGTTTATTTGCTTCGGAAGGGTTTGATCTCCGTGAATTAATAAGAAATGGCCTAACAGATGACGAATTACTTGAGAAGATTACAAATGTATGGGAACGTAGAGTAGATCGTTATTCCGATGAGCGGACCGAACAAACCGCAAAAAACCGCAAAAAAATCGGTATGAGTTACATAGGCGGATAGAATATTTTAGAAAATAGGGGGAATATTTTTTGAAACCAATTATTTATATCACAAGAAAATTACCAGATGAAGCAGTTGCACCTTTGTTGGAAAAGTACACAGTTCGTATGTGGAAATCAGCGAGTGAGTCGGTTCCGCAGGATATCTTATTGAGAGAAGTTGCCGAAGCAGACGCACTATGGTCGGTTTTAGCCGATAATATAGATAAGGAAGTCTTCGAGGTAGCAACTAAACTAAAAGTTGTCTCTAACTTAGCAGTGGGCTTTAACAATATCGATGTTGAAGCTGCCAAAGAAAAAGGCGTCGTCGTAACGAATACGCCAGATGTTCTCACTGAAACAACAGCAGATCTAGCGTTTGCACTTATTTTAGCTACCGCGCGTCGAATTACTGAAGCAGAAACTGAACTCCGTAAAGGGAACTGGAAGTCATGGTCTGTTATGGACTTCACTGGCATGGATGTGGGCGGTGCTACATTAGGGATCATTGGTATGGGAAGGATCGGAGAAGCAGCTGCGCGCCGTGCAAAAGGTTTTAATATGCGTGTGCTCTATCAAAACCGTTCACGTAAAGTTGAAGCGGAAGAAGAACATGGTTTTGAGTATGCGGACTTAGATACACTACTAACAGAGTCCGATATCGTTCTTATTTTTGCGCCACTGACTCCGGAAACCAAAAACATGATCGCAGAAAAAGAACTTGCGAAAATGAAGAAAACAGCCATCCTCATCAACGTTGCACGAGGCGGCATCGTGAATGAAGAAGCCCTTTATCATGCGTTAAAAGAGGGGACAATTTGGGCAGCGGGTCTTGATGTATTTGAAGTTGAACCAATTTCAATGGATCATCCATTACTCACATTGCCGAATGTAACGGTCTTACCACATATCGGTAGCGCCAGCATCCGAACCCGCCACGCCATGATGAAAATGAATCTACAAGCCATTAAAGATGTATTAGAAGGACAAGAGCCGGAAAATAGAGTTGTTTGATTAGAAGTAAAAAATATAACCGAGTGCCTGAACGATTTATTGTTCAAGGTGCTCGGTTTTTTCTTGTTTACAACGTTTATTTTCGCGCCAATTATTCCCGTGAGCAATTGCTTGCACATTTAGGTAGTTTGCTTGCAGTAAGTAGAGACTTCCTTGCGCTCAAAGTATATTTCCTTGCAGGTAGTAGGGGTTTCCTTGCACTTAAATCAATTTGCTTGCAAGTCGTGACCTTCGACTCATCTGTAGCGCCACCACATTTGCATTGTTTTCTACATGACACTTAAATCTAATTAGGTATTCAACACTTATAACTCTCCGTCACAAATCATTCACAAAGTACAGCAACAATTCGAAATGAATACATTCCATTGGCCCAATCCTACAAAAAAGTGAAAAACATTGAAAAAAGATTGAAAATATTTAAGGGTGTCGCACCAACAATGAAAGCGGATACAGTCAGTTTTATTATTTAAAATTAACACGCAATTATAAAGAATCTGTTGACGTAATCAAAAATACGCGGTAAGATAACAACAATCCAATCGAGTTCGTGATTTAATTCACAAACAGTTGGGCCTTGAATTGTCAGGTAAGTCACTTAATTGAATAGTAAACCCAAATCGTTGATGAGGTAAAAGGAAATAGACCCATGTATTACTAGAGAGTCGGTATTGGTGGAAGCCGGCAATACATCTATTTGCGACATCCCCTCGGAGAGAACTGCTGAAAAGGAAACTGACTAGGTTGTTCCGGGCGTAATTTTACGCTCGTTATAAAAGGATAGCTACGGCTATTCAAGAGGTAGCGTTAGCGCTACGAACTAGGGTGGTACCATGAAAAGCTTTTTCATCCCTCGTAAAGAACATGTTTCTTTGCGTGGGATGAGAAAGCTTTTTTATATTAAATAAATTAGGTCAGGAGGAGTTTGGTAAATGAATACTGGAGGTCAAGCCATGCAAGAGCTTACTGAAATGCCAGCGGAAAAAGAAGTACAGCCAAAACAATTGAATGATGGGTCTGCAGTACTCATTCAAGCTTTGAAAGATCAAGGTGTCGAAGTGATTTTTGGTTATCCGGGTGGAGCAGTTTTACCGATATACGACGCCTTATACAAAAATCCGATTAAACATATTCTTGCCAGGCACGAACAAGGTGCAATCCACGCAGCAGAAGGATATGCGCGTGTATCCGGAAAAACCGGAGTCGTAATTGCAACATCAGGACCGGGAGCAACCAACTTGGTGACAGGTATTACAGACGCATATCTGGATTCATTACCTTTAGTCGTTTTCACTGGTCAAGTTGGGCAAGAAGTTATCGGAACAGACGCCTTTCAAGAAGCAGACATTATCGGAATTACACAACCAATTACAAAACATAATTATCAAGTAAACGATATAAAGGATTTTCCGAGAATCATAAAAGAAGCTTTTCATATCGCGTCAACAGGACGAAAAGGGCCGGTGGTCGTAGATATACCCAAAAACATCGCGGCCGGATTATTTGATGAAGAAAAGCATGTAGACGAGGAAGTGAACTTGCCGGGCTATCAACCGACGATAAGACCAAACTTCCTACAAGTTCAAAAAGCAGCACAGGCCATATCAAATGCGAAGAAACCACTTATATTAGCAGGTGCAGGTATTCTCCACGCTGGGGCGATGGATGAATTGAAAGAACTTGTTGAAAGACATCGCATACCTGTCACGAATACATTACTCGGTTTGGGTAGCATTCACGGAGAACATGAACTGTTTCTGGGAATGGCAGGCATGCACGGAACGTACACGGCGAATATGGCTATCACCGAATGTGACTTGCTTATCAATATCGGTGCACGATTCGATGACCGACTTACTGGAAACTTGAATTTATTTGCACCGAATGCAAAAGTTGTCCATATCGACATTGATCCAGCTGAAATCGGGAAAAACGTACCGACGGAAATTCCGATTGTAGCTGATGCCAAAGAAGCGCTAAAAGAATTAATGAAACAAGAAATTACATCACCGGTATCTGCAGATTGGATAGCTCATTTAAAAGGTGCACATAAAGAATATCCGCTTTGGTATATAGAAGATAAAGAACATCTTCTACCGCAGCAAGCGATTCAAATTATTCACCGTGTGACAGGTGGCGATGCCATTGTCACAACAGACGTTGGTCAACACCAGATGTGGACGGCACAGTATTATCCACTGAATAATCCAGATCATTGGGTGACATCAGGTGGGTTAGGAACTATGGGCTTTGGATTCCCAGCAGCAATTGGTGCACAGCTAGCAAAACCAAAAGAACGAGTTGTTGCAATTGTCGGAGATGCAGGTTTCCAAATGACTGCACAAGAACTATCTTTACTACAAGAACTCAGAATACCTGTAAAAGTCGTAATATTAAATAACCAAGGTCTAGGCATGGTACGCCAGTGGCAAGAAACGTTTTATGAAGAACGGTATTCCCAATCGCTAATCCCTGTACAACCTGATTTCGTTAAACTCGCAGAGGCATACGATCTAAAAGGGTATCGCATCAACACACTGGAAGAAGCAGAAGCCGTTTTCGAAGAAGCATTGTTATCCGACGAACCAGTTCTCATCGATTGTCGCGTGAAGCAATTAGAAAATGTATACCCAATGGTTATTCCAGGAACGGGATTACATGAAATGATTGGAGTGAGCGGTAAATGAAAAGAGTTATTGCTGTAACAGTCATTAACCAAAGCGGCGTACTGAACCGTGTGACTGGGCTGCTCATGAAGCGACAATTTAATATTGAAAGCATGACAGTTGGTCATACCGAACAAGAAGGAATGTCGAAGATGACCTTTGTCGTAAATGTTCCAGACGAAAGGAAAATCGAACAACTCGTTAAACAACTTCAAAAACAAATCGATGTCATTAAGGTAGACGACATAACGGACAAATCGATTGTTATGCGGGAACTAGCGCTTGTAAAAGTCATATCACCACCGCATATCCGAAGTGAAATGAACAGCATTATTGAACCGTTTCGGGCGACCGCCATCGATATCGGGAAAAACGTAGTGACTTACCAAGTGACTGGCAATCCTGAAAAGATTGAGGCATTTATCGATTTGATAAAACCGTACGGCATTAAAGAACTAACAAGAACCGGCGCTACAGCGTTTGTGCGAGAAACACAAAAGGTTCATTCACCTCAGTTATCAATATTAAAATAAAAAATAGAAAACAACCTACTAGGAGGAAATTTAAAATGGCTAAAATGTATTATAACAACGATATCGATGAGAGTGTTTTACAAGGAAAGAAAATTGCAGTAATCGGATATGGTTCACAAGGTCATGCACATGCACGAAACTTGAAGGATTCAGGATTTGACGTAGTCGTTGGTGTACGTCAAGGGAAATCTTTCGACCAAGCAAAAGAAGACGGGCTGGATGTTGCATCCGTTAAAGAAGCTGCAGAACAAGCAGATCTAGTGATGGTTTTACTACCAGATGAAAGACAAAAACAAGTATACGTAGATGAAATTGAACCAGCATTAAAAGCAGGAAAATCACTTGTCTTCGCTCATGGATTTAACGTCCACTTTGATGAGATTAAACCACCGGCAGACGTTGACGTATTCCTTGTCGCACCAAAAGGTCCTGGACATCTTGTCCGCAGAACATTTGAAGCAGGCGCTGGTGTTCCGGCATTGTTCGCAGTTTATCAAGATGCTTCAGGAAAAGCACAAGACGTAGCACTTGCTTATGCAAAAGGAATTGGTTCCGCGAGAGCAGGCGTTCTTGAAACAACATTTAAAGAAGAAACTGAAACAGATTTATTCGGAGAACAAGCAGTTCTTTGCGGTGGAACGACAGCACTTGTAAAAGCTGGATTTGAAATTCTTGTCGAGGCAGGGTATCAGCCAGAACTTGCTTACTTTGAAACGCTCCATGAACTAAAACTAATCGTTGATCTTATGTATGAAGGCGGTCTATCAGGAATGCGCTACTCGATTTCTGACACAGCGCAGTGGGGAGATTATGTTGCAGGTGACCGCATTATCGATGCAGGAACGAAAGACCGTATGAGAGAATTACTTTCTGAAATTCAATCAGGTGAATTTGCAAAAGGATGGATTGAAGAAAACGAAACAGGACGTCCAAACTTTAACGCAATCACTGAAAAAGAAGAAAAACATGAAATTGAGGTTGTCGGTCAAAAACTTCGTGAAATGATGCCTTTTGTGAACGCAGGTAAAAAAGAGAAGGAAGTGGTGACGAGTGCGAAAGATTGATGTATTCGATACGACACTACGAGACGGTGAACAAGCAGCGGGCATTAATTTAAACACAGCTGAAAAGCTAGAAATTGCTCGTCAGCTAGAAAAACTAGGGGTAACAATCATTGAAGCAGGATTTCCTGCTTCATCCCCTGGTGATTTCCAAGCTGTTCAGAAAATTGCGGATACGGTTAAGAACTCTACTGTAACAGGGCTTGCACGGACAATGAAAAGTGATATTGATACGACATGGGAAGCACTTAAAGGTGCAGAACAACCTCATATTCATACATTTTTAGCGACTTCACCCATCCATATGCAATATAAACTTATGAAAACACCAGACCAAGTGGTAGAGCTTGCGGTTGAAGCTGTCAAATATGCAAAGAAAAAGTTCCCGCTTGTCCAATGGTCAGCAGAAGATGCTTTCCGGTCGGATCCAGAGTTTCTTGTTCGAATTGTTAACAAAGTGATTGCGGCAGGTGCAACGACCATTAATATTCCAGATACTGTCGGATATGCAACACCAATGGAATACGGCGCACTGTTTAGATACTTGAAAGAGAATGTAACCGGAATCGACAAAGTTAAACTTTCGGCGCATTGTCACAATGATCTAGGGATGGCAACTGCGAATACAATCGCTGCGATTGAAAACGGGGCCGACCAAATCGAAGGAACAATAAACGGCATTGGTGAACGTGCTGGTAATGTTGCATTAGAAGAGATTGCGGTCGCACTTCACGTTCGAAAAGATTTTTATGGTTTTGAAACCGATATTAAGTTAAAAGAAATTAAGCGAACGAGCCAACTAGTTAGCCAGTTAACGGGAGTTGTAATTCAACCGAATAAAGCAGTCGTCGGTAAAAATGCATTCGCTCACGAATCGGGTATTCATCAAGACGGCATGTTGAAAAATCCAGAGACTTATGAAATCATTACGCCAGCATTAATTGGAGAAAGTGAAGTTCCATTGGCTCTTGGAAAACATTCCGGAAGACATGCATTTAAAGATCGCTCGATTAAAATGGGCTTCGAATTAAGTGATGACAAGTTAAACGAAGCATTTATCGAGTTCAAAAAGTTAGCTGACCGCAAGAAAGAAATTACAGAAGATGATCTATTTATACTCTTCACGGATCAACAAATTCAAAGTTCAGATACACCAGTTTATCAGTTAACAAATGTTCAAATACAATATGACAAAAACAACGTCCCAACGGCAACCGTATCAGCAATCGCGCCAAGTGGAGAAGAAGTGAATAAAGCAGCTACTGGTGCAGGATCAGTAGAAGCTATCTTTAATACCTTAGAAGAACTGGTTGAAGGTGAAGTGCACATACTCGATTATCGCGTGACTTCAATTGGAAAAGGCAGAGACGCGCTCGGAGAAGCAGTTGTTAACCTTAGTGTGGACGGTCAGGATTCAACGGGTCGTGATGTTGCGCAGGATGTACTTGAGGCATCTGCAAAAGCTTACTTAAATGCGATTAACCGTCAACTCATTAACGCAGGAGTTCGAGAAAAGAAAGAATCAGTTTCAATTAGTTAAAAATCTACGGACAAAAAAATAAGGAGGAGAGCTTGATATGAAAAAGAGAATAGCAGTTCTACCAGGTGATGGAATCGGTCCAGAAGTAACGGAAGCAGCAGTTAAGGTGCTACAAATTATTGGAAGACGATTTAATCATACGTTCGAGTTTGGCTACGGATTGATTGGCGGAGCAGCAGTCGACGAGCATAATTCCCCACTTCCAAACGAAACAATAGAGCTTTGTCAAACGAGTGATGCCATTCTTCTTGGTGCAGTAGGTGGCCCGAAATGGGATCAGCAACCCACTCATTTGCGACCTGAGAAAGGTTTGCTTGCCATTCGTAAGCACTTTGATTTATACGCGAATTTACGACCTGTAATGGCTGTTCCATCTTTACTTCATGCTTCTCCTCTAAAAGAAGAAGTGGCGAAAGATGTCGATATGTTAATCGTCCGTGAGTTAACGGGTGGTTTGTATTTCGGGCAACCGAGTCAACATAACGATAAGTCTGCGCTTGACACACTTGTTTATACAAGAGAAGAGATTGAACGTATTGTTGTGAAGTCCTTTGAATTAGCCAGATTACGACGTAGTAAAGTAACATCTGTCGATAAAGAAAACGTCTTGGAATCGAGCAAACTGTGGCGTGAAGTTGTAGAAGAAAAGAAAAAACAATATCCCGATATCGAAGTCGAGCATATGTTGGTTGACTCAGCGGCGATGCAGCTTGTCACAAACCCAAGTGCATTCGATGTAATCGTAACAGAAAATATGTTTGGCGATATTTTAAGTGATGAGGCATCTGTCATTACCGGTTCTTTAGGGGTACTTCCTTCAGCAAGTATTGGCCGCGATGGATTTGGGCTTTATGAGCCGGTTCATGGAAGTGCGCCAACGATTGCGGGCCAAGGAAAGGCAAATCCTGCTGCGACAATCTTATCCGCTGCAATGATGTTGAAATATTCTTTCGGTATGGAAACAGAAGCTGCAGCTGTCGAAAAAGCGGTCAATGTCGTATTTGAAGATGGATTCTACACAGCTGATTTGGCTTCAGAAGGTGATCGTGTTTTATCAACAGAAGATTGGACAAATAAAGTTGTTGAGGAACTTGATATACAGTCCGTCAGTAACAGCATCATGTTTACGTACAACTAATATAGAGGGGGAGCAAAATGGCTAAAACAATTATCGAAAAAGTTTGGGATCAGCACGTCGTTTACGAAGAAAGTGGTAAGCCGGACCTGCTCTATATCGACCTTCACTTATTGCATGAAGTTACGTCGCCTCAAGCTTTTGAAGGATTACGTATTGCAAATCGAAAAGTGCGTCGTCCGGACTTATGTTTTGCGACGATGGATCATAATATTCCAACACGAAATTTACCGACAATTAAAGATCCAATCGCGAGAAAACAGGTTAATACGCTACAAGAAAACTGTGACGAATTCGGAGTTCCGCTTGCCAATATGGATCATCCCGATCAAGGAATCGTACACATTATTGGCCCGGAGCTTGGCTTAACACAACCTGGAAAAACGATTGTTTGCGGCGATAGCCATACATCGACTCACGGTGCTTTTGGAGCGATTGCATTCGGAATTGGTACGAGTGAAGTTGAACATGTTTTATCCACACAGACATTATGGCAAGCTCGACCGAAAACAATGGAAGTACGTATTGCTGGAGAACTTGGATTTGGCGTAACCGCTAAAGATATTATTTTAGCGATCATTGCGAAATTTGGAATCGATATGGGAAATGGTCATATCATTGAATTTACAGGTGAAGCCATCCGTAATTTAACAATGGAAGAGCGAATGACAGTTTGTAATATGTCTATCGAAGCAGGTGCGAAAGCTGGCTTGATTAGCCCTGATGAGACGACAATTTCATATTTAAAAGGTCGTAAATATGTTCCGACAGGGAAAGAATTTGACGAAGCGGCAACGCAGTGGCTTTCATTCGCAACTGATGAAGGCGCACAGTACGATAAAGTCGTTGAAATCGATGCAAATGAAATCGAACCTTTCGTGACATGGGGAACTAACCCATCAATGGGTTCAGGTATTTCAAGTCATGTTCCTTACGCAACTGATTTTAGTTCGGATTCTGATAAAGAGTCATTGAAAAATGCACTTGAATATATGGGACTAGAAGAAGGAACGCCATTAACGTCAATCGCCATTCAAAATGTATTTATTGGGTCTTGTACAAATGCTCGGTTAAGTGATTTGCGTGCCGCGGCAAAAGTAATTGAAGGTCAAAAAGTTCATGAATCAGTGACGGCCATTGTCGTACCTGGGTCACGAACGGTGAAAAAACAAGCAGAAGACGAAGGGTTAGACAAAGTATTCCTTGAAGCAGGATTCGAATGGCGTGAATCGGGTTGCAGTATGTGTTTAGCGATGAATGATGATGTTGTTCCAGCAGGCGAGCGTTGTGCTTCAACATCTAACCGTAACTTTGAAGGAAGACAAGGCGCGGGTTCACGAACGCACTTGATGAGTCCATCAATGGCTGCCGCAGCTGCTGTAAAAGGACGTTTCGTAGATGTACGAGAAATGAATGCAGTTCATGCTTAAACTATAAAGGAGGTTAAACAAATGAAACCAATCAATAAAGTAGAAAGTGTCATTACACCGCTTGATCGAACAAACGTTGATACAGACCAAATTATATCTAAAGAATTTTTAAGACGAATTGAGCGAACAGGCTTCGGGAAATATCTATTTTATCACTGGCGTTTTGATGCAGATGGTAATGAAAAAAAAGACTTTGTCTTGAACGACAAACGGTTTAAGGATTCCAATGTATTAGTAGCTCACGAAAATTTTGGTTGTGGATCTTCAAGAGAACATGCACCGTGGTCTCTGTTGGATTATGGGTATAACGTTGTTATTGCACCGAGTTTTGCGGATATTTTTTATAACAACTGTATGAAAAATGGATTGCTACCCATTGCATTGTCAGTAGCTGAAGTTGAACAGATTCTTGAAAAAGGTCAAGATGCACCTTATGCAGTTCAAGTCAATTTAGAAAATCAAACGGTAACAACTGAGGACGGGGAAGCTTATTCTTTCTCAATTGATCCTTATTATAAACAAATGCTATTAAATGGTTGGGATGAAATTGAGTTAACTTTCCAATATGAAGACAAGATTAAAGCATATGAAGAGCAACAGAAGCAGTTGGTGTAAATCGGAACAAATAGCCTGACTAATAGAGGAGATGGTGTCGTTGGGGATTTATATAGCACAGCACGATTATTCGAGGCAGTTGAAAGATTAACGGACGTCGTTCATAGAACGCCCTGCAAAGAGTCACAAACCATAAATGAGTGGGCGGATTCTACGGTTTATATGAAATTAGAAAACCTACAAAGAACGGGTTCATTTAAAATTCGTGGCGCCTTTAACAAGATTTCACAATTAAGTGATGAGGACTGTGTGCGCGGATTAATTGCTGCATCTGCAGGAAATCATGCGCAAGGCGTTGCACTCGCAGGGCGTGAAAGAGGCGTACCGATAACTATTTTTATGCCTAAAACAACACCGGATACCAAAATTAATGCAACACGGAAATATGGCGCAAATGTAAAATTAGTAGGACAAAATTTTGATGAAGCCTATCTTGCAGCGCGCGAAGAACAATTGGTAACAGGTGCAAGTTTCATCCATCCATTTGATGATTTGGCGATTATTGAGGGGCAAGCGACTGTTGCCATGGAAATGCTGCAACAGCAACCTGAAATGGATACGATCGTCGTTCCGGCCGGTGGTGGCGGCCTACTCGCGGGAACAGCACTGGCAGTTAAAACAATCCGTCCTAGCGTGAAAGTAATAGGTGTTCAAGCATCCAATTCGCCAGCCATTGCTCACGTCTTCAAAGGGGTTCGCAACACGAACTTGCCATTCTTACCTACAATTGCTGAAGGCATTTGCGTAAAGGAACCTGGCAAGCTAACGATGGATATCATCCGTAATTATGTGGATGATGTCATTACAGTAACGGAACAAGAAATATCTTCAACGATTCTTTTCATGCTGGAAAGAGAAAAGTTACTCGTTGAAGGAGCTGCCGCTGCAGCAATCGCAGCAGTCGTGAACAAAAGACTGCCGGTTTCATCCAAGAAAACGGGTGTCATTGTAAGTGGTGGGAATTTTGATTTGAGTAAACTAAGTGAATGCATGGGGCAGCGTATAAGTATGGTTCAAAATTTTTAGTAGATGAATTGAAAACAAACTACCTAACAAAGAAATTATGCTAGGTAGTTTTTTTACGCTTATGAAAAATTGGAATTTAAGAATATATGATACACTAGACAAAGAATAGAATAAGCAGGTAGATGCAATCTAAAAGAGGTGTGTTACTTGAAAATCGGGTTGATTGGCTGTGGCGCAATTGGAAAGTTTTTATTGGAAAAGTTGAATCGTGAAAAAAAATTTTCTGGCTATCAAATCTGCGCAGTTTTAGATGAAAGACCTTCTTCGTCAGTGAAATTACAGCGTCTTTCTGAGACCTACGGCTTTACGAACTATCAGGATATAACTGAATTTCTACAATCAGATATTGAACTCGTTGTCGAATGTGCCAATATCGAAACAATCACAAACTATGCAACACAAATTATCAAGAAAAAAGATTTACTTCTAATCAGTATAGGAGCCTTGGCTGATTCATCGTTATACAGCGAATTAATAACAGTATCTAAAACAAATGATCGAAAAGTTTATCTTCCAGCAGGTGCAATTGGTGGATTGGACATTATAAAAAATGCGAATATTATGGGCGGCTTGCATAGCGTTTCCTTGGTGACACGGAAGCCTTTCACTGCTTTTTCAGATAAACTATTCGAAGAAGAATCAATATTGTTTGAGGGATCAGCTAAGAACGCGATTCGAAAATATCCACAAAATGCAAATGTAGCCATTGTCCTTTCTTTAGCGGGTATTGGAATTGAACGAACTTCCGTAACAATAATTGCGGACCCAAAAGTTACGAAAAATAATCATACAATCCATGCATTGGGTGATTTTGGTGAACTTGAGCTGACGGTTCAAAACAATCCTTCCCAAGACAATGCGAAAACAAGTTATTTAACTGCATTAAGTATATTTTCAGCGCTAAAATCATTAAATGACCAAATTGTCATTGGATAATAGGCATTCTTATACACCTTCAACGGGTGTATTTTTTTATCTAAAAATTAATTATAATATTCTTAACTTAACCGATTCTTAACCTTCATTGAATAGAGTAGGGATGAATAGAACTTTGGAGGTGCTTTTTTGAGGAAAATCAGTATATTATTAGCTGTTTTATTTTTAAGCATACTATTAGCGGGTTGTATATCAATTCCGCTTGGCGATGGTGGGAAATTAGAGGTGTCGAAAGACGGGGTAAGTATTGCAGAAGGTGAAGAAGAAGGAGTTGAAAGTGAAGTAGACGAGGTTGAAAGTGATGGAGGGGTGGACGCTGAAGCTGAAGTAGAAGGAACAAACGATGAGGAATCTACCGCAGATGGCGGAGAAACGGACGAAGGCGAGTCTGAAGAAGTAGTAACTGGTTCATCTAGTTGTGCTGAGCCGATTGAGGATACAAGAGGGAATGATAGGGCATTAAAACAACTTGCAGAATTAGCACCGCCAAATTTCCCGTTACCTGACTGTACGATAATAGGAACCATGACAGAGGGTTATTATGAAGCTTATGAGGCGGTCACCTTAGATGCCTATTTTACTGTGGAAGGTTACTGGGCAGACATATTTGACTTATATGTGGGTTATCTAGAGGATACCGGATTTGGACCCCTATCAAAGCATGAAAAGGCAGAAGCAATGACTGCATCGCTAAAAGGGAAATCGTCTGATTATGATGCGACATTAGAGTTCCGTCAACTAACTAGAGATGATGGAATAGAGTTGGTAGAGGTCAGATTGATACTTTATCATTACGACACACCGCAGGATGAAGAATGATGGATTGGAGGCACAGTAAATGAAAAGAATACTATCGTTAATGACGATATTTCTTGCGATTTTGTTAATAGCAGGTTGTGTTTCGATTCCAATGACTGACGGGGGAAGTATAGAAATTTCAGCAGATGGTCTTACAGTTATTCCAGGTGATGATAAAGAAGAAGAGGCTGATATTGTTGAAATCGAAGAAGAAAGTACTGGAGAAGCAAATGCGTCTACGAATGATCATGAGGGCACTGAAGATGAAGAGATAGTAGATGGAGACAACGGAAGTGAGAATTCAGAAACTAGTGATGAAAGTACAGAGTTTGCTAGTGGAGAAGGCTTGGGAGGTTGTGCACATGAATTCTATCTACTGAAAAACCGTCTTCCAGCTGGATTTCCAATTCCGGAGTGTGCGTATGTCACAAGTATCGGCATCGTTGAAGATCGAATGGATAACTCACGAGCGATTGCCGCTCAATATCAAAACTTTGGTCCACTTAAAGATGAACATGAGAATATGAAATCCTTTTTTTTAGGTGAAGGTTATACAGTTAAGACGGAAGAAGTCGGCGTTCTTTCTGTTGAAAAGAATGGTATAGAGATTACTGTCACCAATGAGGATGTAGGATCTGATTCCCTCTTAACAGGTATACAATATATCGAATCGCCTATTATCCAGTACCAAGTGACTGATTCTTTTCTAAATCTAACGTCAAAAGGGCATGGCAAATGTTCTGATGAATATTACACATCCTTAAGTTTGTTACCTGAAGGTTTTCCATTAGTGGAATGTGCCAAGACATTATTCATAGAAATCGAAAATTTCGATTCCGCGAGTAATCATGCAGCATTCTATGAAGTGGATGGGATGTGGGCAGACCATTACAATGCATTTGTAGCCTATGCAGAAGCAAATAATTTTGCAATCACTCAAAATGAAGGGGTAGCAACTCAAGGCGAATTGAATTATACAGACGGAAATACGAACGTAAATGTCGCTGTAGAGAAAATTGATAATACCAAAGCGAATATTCATCTGTTCATATCCAAAAGTCACTAGTCATAAGATTGAAAACCCTTTTCTAATTATAGGAAAGGGTTTTACTCATTAATATTTTAAATATTAGTTATTAAGACATCTGTTGTCATGTATAATAGATGTAACTTTCAGAATATTAAAATCAACTTGAGTGGGGGGGATTATATGTTTAGAAAAAGAATGTTTTCTATTCTTATGCTGTTTTTGATTGTCGCTCTCTTTACATTTAGTCACCCTACTTATTCATTTAATGGAGAAGAGCAACAGATTAGGCTAACTCCCAGTAGTAAAGAAGTAAAAGTTTACGAGAAAATGTTCATTCTACAGGACAAGGAAAAAGTATTAACAATTGATGATGTTGTTAAAGAAGAAACCTTTAGTCGGTTCACGCAAACAAAAAAAGGAATTCCGACCTTTGGGTATATCGATTCTGTTTATTGGGCGGCTTTTCAGCTAGAGAATACATCCGATATTGAAGATTGGTACCTAGAAATTAGTTATCCGCCTCTTGAAAAAGTGACTAGTTATAGCGAGACATCCGAAGGTAACTTTGAAGAAAATATACTCGGTCAAGCTTATCCCTTTCATCAACGTAAAGTATCCCATCGAAATCACGTCTTCGATGTGAAAATTCAACCTGGCGATTCAAGGCGAATCATCCTTCGAATCGAAACAGGGGGTTCCATGCAACTTCCTGTTATTTTATGGGGAAAAGATGAATTTATAAAGAAAACACAATTGGAATTTATTTATTTGGGTATTTTCTATGGTGCGCTAATCTCAATGGCATTGTATAACTTATTTCTATACTTAAGTTTGCATCATCGAAGTTATTTATATTATGTACTCGTAATCATGGGTTCAATCTTTGCGAATGCAGCAATGAACGGGCTAGGTTTTCAATATATATGGCCAGATATTCCTTGGTTTAATCATCGATCAGCCATTGTCTTTATAGGTTTCGGACTCATTTCGTGTATCTTATTTACCGAAAGCTTTCTCGATACGAAACGATATCTACCACAATTTAAGAAGATAGGTAGAATGCTTATCATATTAAATGCATTGAACCTATTTATCGTTTTTTTCATATCATATAAAATTGCGCTTAATGCAGTCATCCCACTTATGCTGATATCTATTTTTACAATTATAGGAGTCGGCTTAATTTGTATGCAAAAAGGAGCTAGACAGGCACGTTTCTTTTTGATCGCATGGATTATTTTTATTTTAGGTATAGCAATTTCTGCATTAGCTGACGGAGCCTATATCCCGCTAAACTTCTGGTCGAAATACGCTGTTCAAATCGCGGCCACGCTGGAAGTTATTCTATTATCATTAGCGCTAGCTGACCGTATTAATATTTTGCGACTCGAAAAAGAGACCGCTGAACTTCAAGCGAGAAGGAGCCAAGCAGAAGCTGTGGAAAGTTTAAAACGCGCTGATGCCATAAAAGATGAATTTCTTGCGATTACGTCGCATGAATTGCGAACACCCCTTTACGGAATTATTGGGATAGCAGAATCACTTCGAGACGGTGTAGAAGGAAAAGTAACAAATTCAATGGATCATCAATTGTCCATGATCAGTAGTAGCGGAAAGCGACTCACGAATCTTGTCAATGACATTCTTGACTTTGCGAAGTTAAAGCATAATTCAATTGAAATAAAAGTGCAGCGCGTCAAATTGCATGAAATGATCAATATCGTCCTTGCGATTTGTAACCCTTTAGTGAGAGGGAAGTCTATAAAGATTATAAATACCGTACAAGAATCATTACCTACTGTTCGAGCTGATCAAGATCGGCTTATTCAAATTCTATATAACTTGATTGGAAATGCCATTAAATATACAGACCATGGAATGATTACGATTACTGCGAAGCAGCTAGAAAATTACTTAGAAATATCGATTATAGATACCGGAAAAGGAATTCCAGAAAGCAATTTACCGTCAATTTTCAACTCTTTTCATCAAGTCAATAACACAGATCAGAGGGAGGTCGGGGGAACGGGCATAGGACTTAGCATCACAAAGCGACTTGTTGAGTTGTTAGATGGAGAGGTAATGGTGGATTCTAAACTAGGGGTTGGATCGACATTTAGCTTTACGCTGCCGATTTACGAAAAAGTAACGACGAATGACGAGGTTGCAAGTAGCCTTGCAGTCGACGGATTTGTCGCTGCATTTTTGCCGAGTGCCCCTATAGAGAAATTACCCTCCAAAACGGCTAAAGGAACCTTTTCAAAGATTCTAATTGCAGATGACGAACCCGTAAACTTACAAGTTCTGATTAATAATCTAACATTGGAAGGTTATGAAGTTGTCGCTGCATCAGATGGGGAAGAAGTCCTTTCGATTATGAGTAAAGGTGAATTTGATTTATTAATCGTCGATGTGATGATGCCGAAGCTTTCTGGTTTTGAAGTGACAAAAGAATTAAGAAAAAAATATAGCTTAATGGAACTCCCGATTCTCATGTTAACTGCAAAAACGCAGTTGTACGATAGGGTAACTGCTTTTGAAATGGGTGCCAACGATTATCTTGCAAAACCTTGTGATAAAGAAGAACTTCTTGCGCGAGTTGAAACACTTATTAGCCTAGGTAAATTGAATAATGAACTCACGGCTATTAATCGTTCACTCGAAGAAATTGTAAAAGAGAGGACATCTGCGCTTGAAGAAACGAATACGGATCTTATCCTTGTCAATGAAGAACTGAAAAATATGGAAGAGTCCAGAGCGTTGCTATTATCCAGTATTTCTCACGAGCTAGCGACTCCGATTACATTAATTCAAAACTATATTCAAGCCGTACAAGAAGGCGTTATTCAAGAGGATAATCCGCGCTATTTAGAAATGGTTCAAGAGAAATTAAATATGTTAAATCGATTGACAAAAGATCTATTTGAATTATCCAAGTTAAAGTCAGCGCACATCAGTATTAATTTGAAAGAGATGAGATTTGCTGAGTGGTTTGGACAGTTAACGAATGGGTTGTTATATGACTTACAACGAAGCGGGAGAGAATTCACGCACACGGAAATTGACGATAAAAGGGCAGTGATTACCGGGGATGTGGATCGATTAAGCCAAGCTTTTTCTAATATTATTTGGAATGCTGTAAAGCACACATTACCAGGGAAGGGCAAGATAACGCTCGTTGCAAAAATTATTGGAAACGAAATGATTGAATCTGATTGGAAAGTGTCTATTCGAATCTCGGACAATGGATTTGGAATTCCGACAGAAAGTTTGCCATTTATTTTTGAACGTTATTATCGAGGAAATGGGGGTCCGACAAGTTTAGATTCAAAGGGCACTGGATTAGGTTTAGCCATCACAAAGGAAATAATATTATTGCATAGTGGAACGATTGATGTCGAAAGTGAAATTGGGAAAGGGACCACATTTACTATCGAACTACCACTAAGGGCAAATAGGAAATGATTGGAGGGCTAGAAATGGCAGGGGAACGAATTTTAGTTGTTGATGATGAAGATGGAATACGTGAACTGATTCAACTCTACTTGATGAAAAAAGGCTATAGCGTCCTGGGTGCGGAGAATGGATCAGAAGCAATTGATGGGGTTCGCAGTCATGCTATTGACTTAGTATTACTTGACATTGAAATGCCTGGTATGGATGGTTTTGAGGCTTGTAAAGAAATTCGGACATTTTCTAATGTTCCTATATTATTTGTTAGCTGCAAAAAAGAATTGTCAGATCGAATTGAAGGAATTGAAATTGGTGCGGACGATTTTATCACAAAACCTTTTGACTTTCATGAACTGGAAGCGCGTATTGAAGCCGTCTTTAGACGAAAGAATTGGGTGAGAATGGATGTCGAAAATGTAGTCACTTCAATGATTCGGGTAGATGATATCCAAATTGACTTGTTGAAGTGTGAGTTAACTGTACGTGGCGAGAAAATTCCACTGTCAAATAAGGAATTTAAACTACTGGCCTTAATGGCGAAGGAACCAAATCGTATTTGGCCAGCAGAACAATTGTATGACCATATTTGGGGCTATTACTCAGATGGTAGTCCACAAACTGTAAAAGTGCATATTAGTAATTTGCGCAAAAAACTTGAGATTGACCCAACAAAACCGCAATACATTCAAACGGCTAGGGGTTTTGGGTATAAGTTCGCATTAGGTTGATTAAATTTAATAAAAGAAGTTTCGAGTCTTAACGTTAACTTAACCTTCAGACATTATACTTTTATTAAATGAACAATAAGGGGGAATTAAAGTGCCAGATAACGGACACTTTCAATCAGATGATGAAGTTTCTATCGGGAAACAAACCATTTTCAAAGAAGAAGCACCAACAGCTATGGAAGCAATTGCAGCCACCGCTGAAAAAAAATCAACGTCGTCAGGGCTTGAAGAAAATATTGCAGCTTTACTTTGCCATTTCCCAATCATTGGACTCATCTTTTTCTTTATGGAAAAGGAAAATAAGTTTGTTCGTTTCCATGCGTTACAAGTAATCATGTTGTCACTTGTTCTATTTGTTGCATCCATAGCAGTTGCGATCATTACAGGTATATTATCTGCGATGAAACTTGGATTATTGGGCTTAATCATAAGCGGACCCTATTACTTTCTTATTATGCCGGCCACTTTCATCTTGCTAATTTTCATGGCCTATCAAGCTTATCAAGGAAAAACATTCAAGCTTCCGATTGTTGGAAAGTTAGCAGAAGAGCACTCGGCACCGAAGCAACTATAAATGGAAAATTGTAAGTTGAAATTGATTTTGATGAGGAGAAGGAGGTTAATAGATGTCTGTCATGAAGTTAGTGAATCGGACATTGCCGTTTTTATTTGCCCGATTCGCTATCTACGGATTATTTGTTGTGGCAGCGATCATTTTTCTAGCGATTATGATCGGAATTGGTTTTTTGCTATTGAAGATATTTGGTGAAAGCTCGACTGCTTTTCTCATTGTGATGGTGCTGGCATTCGGTACGATCTATGGTGGACTAAAGTTTTTAGAGCGTTATGTATTATACATGGTGAAGGTGGCCCATATTTCTGTCGTTGTTGAACTCTTAAAAACGGGAACAATCCCAGAAGGAAAAGGGCAAATCGCATACGGAAAAGAACAAGTGAAACAAAATTTTGGTTCCGCAAACGTTGCCTTTGTGGTTGATAAAGCGATTCATGGTGCTGTTAAACAAATTCAAAGATGGACGTTACGCGTGGGGGAAGCGTTTAGTTTTGTCCCTGGCGCTAAAAATATCATCGGTATCATTAATGCAATCATGTCCGTGAGTTTGAATTATATAGATGAGGCTGTTGTTAGTTACATTATTTTACGGAAGAATGAGCAACGAGAAGAATCAGTTTGGAAATCAGCGTCAGATGGTGTTGTGTTGTATGCACAAAGTTGGAAAGGTATCCTAAAAACATCGACTGCTGCTGTCGTTTGTATTTACGCATTCAGCTTCATTACTTTTATCGTTTTCGCTTTACCATTCATGGGCATAACGAGACTAATTGCAGCCAATAATCCTGGTCTAGAAACCTTTCTTAGTTTTATCGCGTTAGCTGGAGCTTTTGTGTTTACCATATCTATTAAGCGGGCACTTGTAGATCCGATAGTCACCATCGCCATGGTTCGTTCTTATCAGATAAGTATTACCGGATTAGAACCTGCTATGGATTTACAGCAAAAATTACTAGGCGTTTCTGGACGATTTAGAAAATTATTTGAAAAAGGTAAAGAAACAGAAGTGCAAGTCCCACCGGTAGAAACTAGCCCAGTAGAAGTTCCAACATAATGGATTGTTCAAGTACTCACTGAGTTATCGTTTTTTAGGATCCCCCATATTATTGGTTTATATAAATGTAGCGACTTGGAATCTCCCATCCAAGTCGCTACTGTTTTTTTGTATTGTTGGACGAATTAGACGATAATAATAATAAGGTTTCTTATCCATGTGAAATGAGGGTGAAAATATGACGGAAAAATATATGCTAGCACTCGATCAAGGCACGACTAGTTCGCGGGCAATTCTATTTAATCAAAAAGGTGAAGTTGTCCATACTGCACAAAAAGAATTCAAGCAATATTTTCCTAACCCTGGTTGGGTAGAACATAATGCAAACGAAATATGGAGCTCTATATTGGCGGTAATCGCTAGTGTGCTATCAGAGAAAAATATTCTCGCAGAACAAATCGCAGGCATCGGAATTACCAATCAAAGAGAAACGACGGTAGTCTGGGATAAAAAAACAGGCAGGCCTATTTATCATGCAATTGTCTGGCAATCTCGGCAAACTGCAGATATTTGTGAAGAACTAAAAACTGCAGGTCATCATGATACATTTCGGAACAAGACAGGCCTGTTAATTGACGCCTACTTCTCAGGGACGAAAGTGAAATGGATCTTAGATAATGTGGAAGGTGCAAGAGACAAAGCCGATCGTGGAGAATTGCTTTTTGGAACGATTGATACCTGGCTTGTATGGAAATTATCCAGTGGAAAAGCACATGTCACAGATTATACGAATGCATCTAGAACGCTCATGTATAACATCTATGACTTGAAGTGGGATGAAGAACTACTGGAGATATTAGGGGTGCCAACTTCCATGTTACCGGAAGTTAAGTCATCGTCTGAAATCTATACGTATACGGACAACATCCATTTCTTCGGTCATGAAGCGCCAATTGCAGGGATTGCAGGTGACCAACATGCTGCATTATTTGGCCAGACGTGTTTTGAAAGTGGCATGGTGAAAAATACTTATGGTACTGGCTGTTTCATGCTGATGAACACAGGTGACAAAGCGGTAAAATCAGAACACGGCTTGTTAACTACCATTGCTTGGGGCATCGATGGGAAAGTTGAATATGCACTAGAAGGTAGTATTTTTGTTGCGGGATCAGCCATTCAATGGTTACGGGATGGACTGCGGATGTTCAGGAATTCAGCGGATAGTGAGCAATATGCCGAACGCGTTTCGTCAACAGAAGGTGTATATGTAGTGCCTGCCTTTGTTGGCCTTGGGGCACCTTATTGGGATAGCGATGTGCGGGGTGCTGTATTCGGATTGACACGGGGTACAACGAAAGAGCATTTTATTCGTGCGACATTAGAAGCACTCGCCTATCAAACGAAAGATGTGTTAGCTGCTATGGAAGCTGATTCAGGCATTACACTGAAAACTTTAAGAGTCGATGGTGGGGCAGTCAAAAACGACTTTTTGATGCAGTTCCAAAGTGATTTATTAAATGTTCCCGTTGAAAGACCGATGATCAATGAAACGACAGCCATCGGTGCAGCTTATTTAGCTGGACTCGCAGTTGGATTTTGGAAGGATCGTTCAGAAATAAAAAAGCATTGGCAATTAGATAAACAGTTCGAACCAGAAATGACGGACAGTTCCCGTGATGAACTCTATGCGGGGTGGCAAAAAGCCATTAAAGCTGCAACAGCCTTTAAATAATAATAGAAAATTGGAACGGAGGGGGCATATGATTTATTTTTTTGGCATTGGAAATTATTTCAGTAGGATGAAGAAACAATCCACTCAGATGGAACGCTACTATCCGAAAAATACATACGACCGTCTAGCCATACGGGAAATCAAAGTAATATTAACGAATTTTAATGATTTATTTTACAATGCATATCCAGAAGCATTACACAATGAAGAAAAGCTACTTGTACAAGATTACAATCCAACGCATCATTCAAGAAAGTACGATGTACAAAGAGCCATTAAACTTTGTAAAGCACAAAAAGTACGACGAAAAGATATCGTGAAAATTGAAGAGTACCTTAATCTACAGTATGTCATCGAAGAGCAGATAAAGTATTATGATCAGACTTTAAGAAAAGCAGAAAAGGTAGAGCGATTGCTATCAAATGAGACATACGCCTCATTCTTCCCAGAATTATATCAAGAAAGAATGAATGCGCTAAAAGAAGTTAAAAACGCAAGTAATAGGGCAATCGATAAACTGTATCATGACAAACAATTGTGTGAGAAAACCATTTATAATCTTATCCGTCGTGGAGAGGGTTTCTGGGGCGAAGCAAGTAAGTTAATCGGTAGCCTGGTTGCAGAATCTGTCAAGCAAGTTGTAGATGTTGCTGGCCAAACAATTAGACGAAAGTAATTAGGTGTACGCTGAAGGGGGAAGTTTTGTGATTGGTCGTAATGATCCCTGCCATTGTGGTAGTGGAAAAAAATATAAAAAATGTTGTGGTTCAAAGCAAACAGATCTAGTTGAATTGATTGTAAATGAAGAGCTAGACCGGATTTTGACCGGTTTTTTCGATAACTATCCAATTGGCTTGGAACGAGAAGAAATGACTACGCTGATGCGAAAATGGTCGACTCGACTAACCGATAGTTGGGAAAAAGAGGACGTAGAAGAGGCCTCTAGTGAGTTTTATTTATTCATCCAAAATAATAAAGGATGGTATTCGTATATTGGGCAACAACTTAGCTTGACCAAAAGAGAAGTTGTTCGAAACGTGTTGAAAGAGTGGGACGAGCCAATGATGTTGTTGGCAGAGATAACAGAAGCAGATGCGAAATTTATTTATGTAAAAACTCTTTTTGAAGAGAGTACTTTTAAAATGACACGAAACGAAGGCATGCCGACGGATATCGGCACGCTGTTATTTGGTGTTGTCCTACGTGATTCAAGAAAAGGTGAACAAGCCATCGCACCTGTTTCCTCTATGCTATTTCTAGCGAAATGGAGTAAACAAACGAAAAAGTCCTTGATTGAGCTACGGGATGCTGTGAGTGAGAAGACAATTGAACAATTTATTGTTGATCACACACTTGATATTTACGATTTGTTTATCAAAAGAAGTATGGCTTCGATGAATGAACTTGTAGAGGAAGTACTAGCGGACGAGCAATTAAATGCACTAACGATGTTAGACACTGCGCTTCGTACGTTAGAACAAACTGCAGACTCAAGAGAAATTATGCACAAACTAGGCGTGGCCTATTTTCTGAATGAAAGCCAGGGTGCTACAGTTGAGGAGGACTTTGTGGCAGCAGCCGTAAAAACAGGTATTGAAATCGGTGTCATACAAGGCACAGGCTTGGCCGATGAGGATATTATAGAGAAATTTGAGGCATCTGATCAGGGGACAACCGTTTATGCTAAAGAATTGGCTTCGTTATATGCGAATATGATGGACAGTGGTGATGAGCCAGTTGCTGCCCGCATTTATGATATTGGGACAGATCCACGACCAACTGAGAAGGCATTATGGGAAACATCAATGACAACAGGCGGCGTTGTTCAACCTGAAAGAAAACCAACAGTGTCGGGTAGTCGTGCGCAACTTCTTTCTTATGAAGCTTATCTAGCAGAAACCGAAGAAGCACGTCGAGCGCTTGCTAAAAGTGCATTTGAAATGGATAACAATAATGCTGACGCGTTGTTATTGAAGGCGGAGATAGAACAAGATCATGACCGTACTGTGGAGTTGTTCGAAAAAGCGATTAAGTATGCAAGTCGCACGTTTGAACCTGGTGAAAACCCGTGGCAAAACATCCCCAATCGTCCCTTTATGCGTGCAGCCTTTTCGTATGGTGTCAATTTGTTTAGTAACGGGGAATACGATGAAGCGGCTTCATTGTTTTTAGATTTATTGAAAATGAATCGCATTGACAATCAAGGTGCTCGGTACGAGGCGGTTGCTTCATTGCTACATGCAAAACGTTTTGAAGAAGCTGCCGAAATCCTGATTCGCTATGAAAAAGGGTCAGCGAATGATGCGGCGTACTTGTATCTTGATTGGAAACTGGAGCATGATGGGTCAGAAGGCGATTCATCGAATGCAGATGAAATGCTTCAAGCCGCGCGAAAGGCGAATGGTCACGTTTTACATTTACAAACTTTCAAAACAAAGCCGATTCCCTATCCAAAACTTCAAGAAGTCGTGCCAGGTAGCGAAGAAGAGGCGCGGTATATCTGGTTATTATTAAGTGGTGGGAATAAAAGATAGTTATTAATGGGTCAAGAAAAAAATATAGTAATTGCGATTACCTGAAAAGTCAGGTAATCGTTTTTTTAGAAAATTATAGCTTTTACGATGGGTGTAAGATCCCGACTTGCAAGCAAAAGCCGGGTAACTGCCAGCAAACTCCATTCAATTGCAACGAAAACACTCTAACTGCAAGCAAACCCCTGTGATGTGCAAGCAAAAACTTAGAAGTACTAACCTGAACATATTTAATAAGTGCAACCCCACTACATCCACAATTTATTTACTTCAATGTTTCCAAGTATCCCCAAATACTAGCTGCGAGTTCACGGGTTTCGAGATCATAGGGCGTTTTAATAAAAGATTGTCGAAAAGATCGTGTAATAGTTTCGAGCAGAACAACGCGCGGTTGTTCGCTAGAAATTTCCTCGATGATAAAGTCGATATACTGTTTTGAATCTGGATGAAGCGATTGGACTTTCTGATTGAACTGGACAAGTTTTTTTATTAACTGTTCCCTGTTAGGTGAATTTAATGTTCCGACATCAGCAAATGTAATGCCTGAAAGTAAATTATCGTTTTCTGCAATCATAGATGGAATAATTGAGTCGATTCGTCTTAATGCAAATCGTGAAAGGTCATTTGTATTGATATTTTCCACTAAATTAGCGGTTGTCCAAACATGAACCATATGGTGTATAATGCCAATTGTCATGACAGCACAATCGGTTGCGTAAGGGGCTGCTTTAGCTCCATATATATCGACAAAACGGTTCGATAGCCAGGATAACTCGGCTAGATGATATTTTTTCGCGAATTCGCGTAGCTCCGCGTCCCCCGAATGCAGAATCGCTTCGAAAATCGGCATTAGATTGAGATCCATGTTTACTTGTTGTCTTACCGAGATTTGATTTGCAAGGATTTCTTTATCTGCCTGATCTTTCCCCGCAAGTAATTCTTGTCGTCGTATGGCTGTTTCTTCTCTACCATTTTCTAAAATTGCTATTAAACATTCATTTTTCGAAGAGAAATAATTGTAAAATGTTCCTTTTGAAATTTTTGAAGCATCTAATATATCTTGAATGGATGTTGAATTGAATCCCTTTTCTGTGAATAATTGTTGAGCAACTTCAATCACTTTTCTTTTGCGTTCATTCATTATAACGACCACCTTTGGACTACGAGTATAATTTAAAATGAGTATCTAAATGCACTCATCACAGTAAATGTTTTATGTTGAAATGAAATGGTTGATATATTTATACAATGAGTATAACATATGTTAAGTGATTAAAAAACAAAGACATTGGGGGGAGAATAGATGGATATTAAAAAAATGCATGAGAAACCTCCATATGGTATGATTGCAATTCTTTTCGTAGGTGCATTTGTCGCATTCCTAAATAATACGTTATTGAATATTGCCTTACCTACCATTATGGATGAGTTTCAAGTTAGTCCATCTGCTGTACAGTGGTTAACAACAGGATTCATGTTGGTAAATGGTATTTTAATACCGGCAAGTGCCTTTTTCATACAAAAATTCACAAATAGAAGTTTGTTTATTACAGCGATGTCTCTTTTTTCAATAGGAACATTGATTGCAATAGTTACACCAACATTTGGTTTGTTAATCGTAGCGAGAATGATTCAGGCAGCGGGTTCTGCAATGATGATGCCATTATTAATGAATATAATGCTTGTCGCTTTTCCGGTAGAAAAAAGAGGTTCTGCGATGGGCCTTTTCGGTCTTGTGATGTTTACAGCACCAGCGATCGGACCAACGCTTTCAGGATGGATAATTGAGCAGTACTCATGGAGAACGTTATTTGGTATCGTTCTGCCGTTTGCGGTATTTACATTAGTTTACGCGATTATAAGATTAAAAAATATCACGCCAAATCGTGATGTGAAAATTGATCTATTCTCTCTTGTCCTTTCAAGTATTGGATTCGGAGGGCTACTATATGGGTTTAGTTCTGCAGGCGATAGAGGTTGGGCTGATCCAATCGTCTACGGAACAATTATTGTTGGGGCAGTTTCATTGATTACATTCGTCGTTCGTCAAATTCGTTTGGATGAACCCATGCTCGATTTTAAAATTTATAAACATCCGATGTTTGCATTGTCATCTGCAATCTCAGTCGTTCTTTCAATCGCGATGTTTTCAGCGATGATTCTAACACCTCTTTATGTTCAAAGCGTTCGTGGGATATCACCATTTGAAGCGGGGATATTGATGCTGCCTGGTGCAGTATTAATGGGGATTATGTCGCCAATTACCGGACGTCTTTTTGATAAATACGGTGCACGTACGATGGCAATTATTGGCTTAACGATCACAATCGTCACCACTTATTATTTAAGTGAACTTGGAATGGATTCAGGTTACTACTATATAATGATGCTTTATACAGTTCGAATGTTTGGGATTTCAATGGTTATGATGCCGGTTATGACAAATGGTTTAAACCAATTACCAATGATCTCCAATCCGCATGGAACTGCGATGAATAGTACGTTGCAACAAGTTTCAGGCGCAATCGGTTCTGCAGTTCTATTAACAGTTATGACTACAAGAATGGAGTCAACGGGTGATGCACTATTTGAAGAAGCGAAAGCAGCTGGTAACGTGCCAACAACCGAAGCAGGACTGAAAGTATTACAAGATCAACTTGAAAAACAAGCGATGCTCGACGGGATCAACTTTGCATTTTTCATTTCCACAATTGTTGCAGTAGGCGCATTAATACTAACGTTCTTCATTAAACGTGTCACACCACCTAAGGATGACTTAAAAACAAAATGAAATAGCTCATAGTGCTTCGCAAAGGTTGAGTTAACCAATGCGGGGCATTTTAAATTCTGTTATAGTAGGGTAAAGAGTGCAATAGGAGAGATTGGTATGACACAAAGAAATGAACCATGCCCGTGCGGTAGTGGGAAGAAATATAAGAAATGTTGCTTGAGTAAAAGTGAAGTGCCAATAGAGACGCTCGTTGAAGACGAGTTAAATCGTACGATTAGCGGAATGTATGAACAGCCAATCACATCTGCGATTAATGCAGAATACGAAATTTATAAAAGAGAGTGGCTGAGTAAACTCAGTGATTTTTGGAATGAAGAAGAGATAGATGTTGCAGCGAGCGAATACTACTTTTTCGTTGCCCGTAGAGATCTTTGGAAACGTTATTTAATAAAAGTATTAAATGCTCCTGTCCGAAGTGCAGTTCGTGAAATTGTAGAGAGTTGGCAAGAACCAATCGTTCTCTTTGGTAAAATAACCGAAGAAAAGAATGATTGGGTCGTAGTTAAAGAAGTGCTAGGAGAAGGAACTTATTACATCGAAAAAGAAAAAGATATGCCTGTCTATATAGGTGAGGCCGTGTTTGGTGTTGCCTTACCCGATAATCGGATTCATGAGAATGGCGTTCTGATAATTACTTCACTGCTTTTTGTTGAAAATGACAATAATAGCTTTACAAATGAAATGTCAAAACTAGCAGAATCAAGTGGTTTTCATAATAGTAATGATTTTTATAAAATGCATATGATTGATATCTATCATGGTATCCTTTCCGGATCTAAAGGTGCTACCGAAGATTTCGCGGAAACAGAATTGTCGGATATTCAACAAGAAGCATTGGATATCTATTATAAAAACTTAGCTTTTTTGAGTATTCAAGCAGTCCAGCCTGAGAAGGTTGAGAATATAATCCTCACTTATTTAGTTGAGAAACAACCTAAATTCAAGAAGCCAGAAGTAATGGCAGCCGCATTTTTACACGCATTCCTTGAAGTTTCTGCGTTTGATGACCACATAATGAGCCAAACAGAAATCGCGAAGTTATTTAATGTCTCCGTTAGCTCCATGACCAATCAATCCAATAAACTTCATGAATTTATCGTGGAAATGGATGGGGAAGTTGAAAGTAATTAAGGTTATTCAAATACTTGGCGGTTCCCACTTTAATCAATAAATTCAAGTCTGAACAGTAAAACCTTCTAGTCGTCGAAGTACGATGACTAGAAGGTTTTTTGATATTTAACGAATGATCACGAAGAAATTTCCAGTTAAAAAAAGGATTATCAGGAATGCTGTCGAAAGGGTATCGTTGTAAGCGTTTTCGAGAGACTGGGTCAAGATAGAAAAGAGAGGGGAATGTTTAACATGCAATTGAACAACTATATTAATGGGAAATGGCAAGAAGCGGGGAATGGAAACTACACGGCAGTAAAAAATCCCGCAAACAGTGAAGAAGTTGCACAAGTTAGGTTGTCAACTAGCGAAGATGTTGATCAGGCAGTAATGGCTGCGAAGAAAGCGCAAAAAGAGTGGGCGCTTGTCCCCGCACCAAAACGTGCTGATTTCCTATATGAAATTGGTCGGATTATGAAAGAGAAAAAAGAACATTTAGCCCAGGTGCTTACGACTGAGATGGGGAAAGTCATTGAAGAGGCACGCGGTGAAGTCCAAGAAGGAATTGACATGGCTTTTTATATGGCGGGTGAAGGTAGACGACTTTTCGGAGAAACCGTACCGTCAGAGCTGCAAGATAAATTCGCAATGAGTGTGCGCGCACCAATTGGTGTTGTGGGTTTGATTACACCATGGAATTTCCCGGTGGCCATTGCAACTTGGAAGTCGTTTCCAGCAATCGTAGCGGGCAATACATTTATTTGGAAACCTGCAACTGAAACACCGATGATGGCCTATGAGATGGGGCTTATTTTTGACGAAGTGGGACTTCCAGAAGGGGTTGCGAATATCGTCTTTGGCTCAGGGTTAGAAGTGGGAAGCGCATTGATCGAACATCCAGATGTACGCGTCATTTCATTTACAGGGTCAACGGAAACAGGTAGACATGTTGCTGAAACAGGTGGACGCCATTTGAAAAAGGTCTCGCTTGAAATGGGTGGAAAAAATGCGGTAATCGTCTTAGAAGATGCAGATATTGATCTAGCAGTAGAAGGTATACTTTGGAGCGCATTTGGTACAGCAGGTCAACGCTGTACAGCTTGTAGCCGAGTCATCGTGCATAAAGATGTCAAAGAAGAGCTTGAACGAAAATTATTGGAAGAAATGAAACAACTAACGATTGGAAATGGTTTAGATGAATCTGTCAAAGTAGGGCCGGTCATTAACGAAAAAGCTTTAGAGAAGATTTCAAGTTATGTAGAAATTGGAAAAGAGGAAGGCGCAAAGCTATTAGTCGGTGGGAATGTATTAACCGATGGGGATTTAGCGAAAGGGCATTATTTCGAACCGACATTATTCACAGATGTTAAGTGGGATAGCCGTATTGCGCAAGAAGAAATATTCGGACCAGTTGTTTCACTCATTGAAGTTGCGAGTTTAGAAGAGGCCATCGAAGTAAACAATAGCGTCATTTACGGACTTTCAAGTTCAATTTTCTCACGTGATGTCAATAAAATATTCCAAGCACAACGGGATCTTGACACGGGAATTGTCTATGTAAACGCCGGTACAACAGGTGCGGAGATCCACTTACCTTTTGGTGGGACAAAAGGGACTGGAAATGGTCACCGTGATTCTGGTGTAGCTGCACTCGATGTGTTCACAGAATGGAAAAGTATTTACGTAGACTTTAGTGGTAAATTACAACGAGCACAAATTGATAATTCATAACAGACGAATGAGTGTCGTTTTCTTGGTGGTTTGAATAGGGATACTAAACAGACAGACGTAAGGGGATGGGGAAATGAAAGTAGTCGTACTGGGAGCAGGTTTAATGGGGAAAGAAACAGCACGTGATTTGGTGAAAAGCGATGACGTGTCAAAAGTATATTTAGCAGATTTAAATGTTCGACAAGCGGAGGACTTTGCAGAAGAACTCATGTCTGACAAACTCGATATATTACTGCTCGATGCGACAAATGATGAGCAGTTAAGTGATGTAATGGCGCTTGGGGATGTCGTTGTAAACGCGCTTTTCTATACATTTAATGAAAAGGTTGCTAGAACGGCTATCGAAAGAGGCGTTCACTCGATTGACCTAGGGGGGCATATCGGAGGGGCGACAGAAGTTGTGCTTGCCTTAAAGGAAAAAGCGATTGAAAAAGGGGTGACGATTATACCGGATTTGGGTGTTGCTCCCGGTATGATCAATATACTTACAGGTTATGGTGCTGAAAAACTAGACAAAGTTAAATCGATTAAATTATATGTTGGTGGAATACCCGTCAATCCGGAACCACCTTTAAATTATAATGTCGTCTTTTCATTAGAAGGTGTTTTCGACCATTATACCGATTCATCACATGTGATTAGAAATGGTGAATTAAAGGAAATCGCATCGCTATCTGAAATTGAAATGATTGAATTTGACAAGTATGGGGAACTTGAAGCCTTTCATACATCAGGCGGTACATCAACGCTGACAGAATCTTTTTCTCATGTAGAAACATTGGAGTATAAAACGATTCGCTATAAAGGCCATGCGGAAAAATTCCAGTTACTTGTCGATTTAGGGCTACTCGCACGGGATAACGAAGTAACAGTTGAGGGCAAAAAAGTGAAAGTAAGAGATGTGATGAGAGAACATCTCTCTCCGCAACTTCGACTGGGTGATAAATCGGATGCAGTACTTTTACGGGTACTCGTTATAGGGGAAAAAGATGGTGTCATGGTGACCTATGAATATGATTTAATCACCGAAAAAGATACGTCGAAAAATGTCACGGCAATGGCACGTGCAACCGCAAATACAATGTCGATTGTTGCGCAAATGATTGGAACGGGTAAAATTACAAAACGTGGGGCTTACCCGCCAGAAAAAATGGTGCCTGGTGACCTTTATATTGCAGAACTGAAAAAACGTGGTGTTGTAATTGAAGAGTTCGTAAAGGAATTTGTTTAAGAACACAAACTATAGGTAATTGAATAATTACAGCTGATCCTAATTCACCTCACTGGTATTGGATCAGCTTTTCTATTTTTATGTAACTTTTCCAACTGATAACAGTCTAATCGTCAAAAGGGAAGGTGAATACAGTGAAAAAAATACTGATTCTATTTATAGTAAGTTTGCTAGTAGTGATTACAGGATGTGGAACAGAAAATAAGTCAGGGGGACTAGAAATTTCAAAAGACGTGGCGTTTGAGGAAAAAGACTATGAAAAGATTGTTTCACCGAATAATGAACTAGGTTTCAAGCTTTTACAAGAAGTTGAACCTGATGAAAACAATAATATGTTCATCTCGCCTACAAGTTTATTTATGGCGTTGTCAATGATCTATAACGGTGCGGATGGTACAACAAAAGAAGAAATTGCTGAGGTTCTACAAGCAGAAGGGATTTCAGTTGAAGACCTAAATAAAGCGAACGCTTCAATAATGTCTAGTCTTGATAAAGAAGAAGATGACTTACAGTTAAACATCGCAAATTCTATCTGGCTTAGTGATCAATTTTCATTTCAAAAAGAGTTTTCCAGCAACACGACAGATTACTTCAATGCAGAAATCACTGAAATAGACATAACAGACAGTAAATCACCTGATCAAATCAATGATTGGGTGAAAAAATCAACAAACGACAAAATTGAAGAGATTGTAGATTCTCCGTTAGATGCTAATTTAGTGGCAGTTCTGATTAATGCCATTTACTTTAAAGGCAGTTGGACGCAAGAGTTCGATAAGAACGAAACAACAGATCGACCATTTCAGCTACCAGGGGGTTCTGTAAAAGACGTCCCATTAATGACGATGAAAGCTGAATTTGACTATCTTGAAAATGAAGCGTTCCAAGCCATTCGCTTGCCGTATGGAGACGGTGAAATGAGTATGAAGGTATTCTTACCGAAAGAAAATTCAAGTCTCGAAGAATTTAGGTCAACACTAACGAACGAGAACTGGACAGCTTGGCAAAATGAATTTGAAGTGGAAGAAGGCACAATTTACCTGCCAAAATTTCAATTGGAATTTGAAGCTTCTTTAAACGAGGCACTCAAAAGCTTAGGCATGAATTCAGCATTTGATGGAAATGCAAATTTCTCAAAGATGATCAACGAAGATGACCAATTATCCATAACAAACGTAAAACAAAAAACTTATATTGATGTTAGTGAAGAAGGGACCGAAGCGGCGGCTGTAACGGGTATCGAAATGGGGATTACGTCCGCACCGATTAATGAACCATTCGTTATGGAAGTGAATCGACCATTCTTTTTTACGATAACGGATGACGAAACGGATACGATTCTATTCATGGGGTCGATTTCCAATCCAGAGCAAGCAAAGTGATTTAACTTATTTTTGCATGAAACTAACCCGTCAATGAATACGTATGTAAAGGTAGACGTTTCTTGAAAGGGGATTGGGTTGATGAGCAAATATACGATAGATGAATTTATTCGTCAGACAAAGCAAGATGAACGGGGCAATGAATTCTTTGAACTTGAAACACCTAGAATATTAGAAGTAAATTTGAATGACCTAGTATGGGCAAAAACAGGCTCAATGATTTCATACGCCGGGCAAATAAAGTTTGAACGCGAAAGAATGTTAGAACATGGCCTCGGGAAGATGTTCAAAAAAGCATTTAGCGGGGAAGGTACATCGTTAATGAAAGCGACAGGAAACGGTCGACTCTATTTGGCGGACCAAGGCAAGAAAATCACAATATTCGATTTGAACAATGAATCCATCACAGTGAATGGGAACGATTTACTTGCCTTCGAACCGACCATTGAGTGGGATATCAATTTAATGAGAAAAATGGCTGGCGTCATGTCCGGCGGCTTATTTAATGTGAACTTAAGAGGCCGAGGAAAAGTGGCCATCACATCACATTATGAACCGTTAACATTGCTAGTCAAACCCGGGGAACCTGTTATCACAGATCCGAATGCGACGGTTGCATGGTCCGGAAATTTAGTTCCAGAATTCCGTACCGATATTAGTTTTAGAACATTATTAGGGCGGGGGAGCGGTGAGTCTTTCCAAATGGAGTTTACCGGAGAAGGATTCGTCATCGTCCAACCATTTGAGGAAGGACTCGCGACACCACAAACAACTTCATAAACTAAGTTTAGAGCCAATCGCATATACCATCAAAAAAATCTCACTTACATGTATAACAAAACGTGTAAGTGGGATTCTTCACTAAAATTAAGATCCTACATAATTCCCGCCATCAATATGAATGGTTTGTCCAGTCATATAACTAGAATCATTTGCGGCCAAAAACACATAAGCCGGTGCATTTTCAGCAGGCTGCCCGCGACGTTTCGCTGGCGTGTCTGTACCGTGCTGTTGGACTTTCTCACCATCAAATGTCGCAGGAATAAGCGGCGTCCAAATTGGTCCTGGGGCAACTGCATTGACGCGTATTCCTTTGTCCGCTAAATTGAGCGCAAGAGAGCGGGTGAAAGAAGTAATCGCACCCTTTGTTGCCGAATAATCAAGTAATCCTGGGGAGCCGTTATAGGCTGTCACGGAAGAAGTGTTGATAATGGCATCTCCATCTGTCATATGTTTTAAAGCTGCTTTTGTTAAATAAAACAAACCAAAGAAATTTGTTTCAAACGTTTCGCGTAGCTGATCCTCAGAGATATTAGCGATGTCATCCTGCGGAAATTGTTTTCCGGCATTATTTACTAGAATATTGATCCCACCAAATTCATTAACAACATCACTAATAATCTGCTCACAATTTTCTTCTTCGCTAATGTCGAGACGAATTTTAATGGCCTTAACCCCAAGTTTTTCAATAAGTTCTATCGTTTTATTCGCATCGACATCTTCGTTTTCATCAAGATAGCCAATTGCGACATTAGCGCCTTCTTTCGCGTATGCGATGGCAACGGCACGTCCAATTCCACTATCGCCTCCAGTGATTAAAGCGTTCTTTCCTGTTAATTTCCCGGAGCCTTTATAATTTTCATCATCATAAATGGGTGCTGGTTCCATCTCAGCTTCAATACCTGGCTGCTGATCCTGTGTTTGTTTCGGAACTTGTTCGTCAATTTTGTCGTATTTATTGTTTGTCATTAGAATCCTCCTTTTATAGAATTATTCCCCGAAATAGTTAGGGTAAACAGGTCCCTTGAAAACACAAATAGCGATCAGGAAATTTCACACCTGACCGCTAGGTAACAATTCTTATACTCACTTGAATCTAAATGCGTGGAAATCTATTCGACAGAAGGTAGAATTATATTTTGTACAGAAGTCGGTACACCAAGATAATAGCCTTGAACGGCATCGATGCCAAGTTCTTTCAATATACGATACTGTACTTTTGTTTCGACACCCTCTGCAATCACAAAAATCCCCATTGATTTTCCGAATTGAATCATGCCTTGGACCAGTTTTTTTGTCTGTTCGTTCATCGTGATTGATTGAATAAATAATTTATCAATCTTTATCTTCGAAATAGGTAAGTGTTGCATATAACGAAACGAAGCGTAGCCAGTTCCGAAGTCATCCAGTGCAAATTCAATTCCTTCACTTTGCAGGTCATTCAGTTGTCGGGAAATAGAACTTTCTTCTTCTGCTTTAAATGCGAACTTCTCGGTAATCTCTAACTGTATTAAAGAAGGCGGGCAAGAAGCATCCTTTAAAATTTGTAAAATCTCATTTTTATAATTGAGATTGCTAAATTCGCGGACGGAAGAGTTTACTGAAATGCGGAGATTATGTCCTTGTGCATGCCATTTCGCTGCAAGCTGTGCTGCTTCTGTCAGGACAAATGCACCAATCCGATTAATTAAACCATTCTCTTCTGCAATGGGAATAAGTTCATCGGGAGAAACAGTGCCAAGCTCGCTATTATGCCACCGGACAAGTGCTTCGTATAATATCACCTTTCCGGTAACTGCATCTATTTGCGGTTGATAAACGACCTGCAACTCATTTTCATCTAAAGCAGTCCGCAGTTTTTGATCAATTAACGCTTTCCGATTCAACTTTTTATGTGAAGCTGCAGATAGTGTTCTAATTCTTCCACCGCCTTCATTAATCGTCTCGCGTGTAGCAGTTAAAGCTGTATTCATCAAATGCGAATAGGTAGATTGATCTTCTGGGAAGCGGACGATCCCGCCACTAATAGATAAGTCAATGGCTGTATGATTAATATAGATGGGATGCAATTTGATGAAATCTAGGAAACTTTCAACAAACCAACTACCAAACTGTGTAAGAACAACAAATTCATTGATTGTAACACGCGCAATTGAATCATCTTTGAAAAAACGCTTCAGCCGGTTGGTGAACGCCTGAATAATCTCCTTTGCTTCCTCTTCAGAATGAATGTCTTTAAGTGTATAAAAACGATCAATAGTTATGTATACGAAAGTAAAGTGTTCTTGATTTTCGATGAGCTTATTAACACTAGCCTCCAAATTATGTCGGCTCATTAACCCAGTTTCATGGTCAATATAGGCGATCTTTTTAAGCCGATCTCGAAGTTGCACATCTTCTGTTATGTCAATTTCAAACAAGATAGCTGCAACAAGTCCTTCTTTTTCGCGGTGTATCGGAATAGCAGTCAAATTAACGAAATAGGAATCGCCAAATCGATTTGCTTTTTCAACAGCACCGGACCAAGTGTTTCCGGACAACAGCTGGTCGAAAATTTGATGTGCTTGATCTTGCCCCGCTTGACTGTCAGGGAACATTTGCCAAATTGTCTTTCCTAACACACGCTTGGGGGTCCATTTGCTTGTGCTTAAAAATAGCTGGTTTGTATATGTAATCGCCCCGCTCGTATCCAAATAAGTAGTCATATAATGTTGTTCGAGTCCTTTTAAAATATCAGGTAAATCTTGAGGAAGTTTTTCAAAGTTCAAAGTCTATTTACCCCTTTCCTTAGTGCTATACTATTATTATCATTATAAAGAAGATTTACAATAAAATCATTTAATTTCTTAATGTTGTAAAAAGGAGGGGATAGGATGAAGCGGTTAAAAGGGATAGTAATGATCATTGTGGGTGCTATGCTATGGGGCGCAACAGGGCCAATGATGGAATGGTTACTAGACAACACGGAGTTAACCGTATCATTTATGCTGGTCATTCGACTTCTTCTGGCTGGAATATCATTGTTACTGATTTTGAAAATCCGAGGTAACCAAATCACGCGACCTTGGCGATTCAAAATTTGGGCACGTCAATTGGTTATATTTGGTGTTGTAGGAATGCTCGGCGTTCAATATACTTTTGTGGCAACAATTGACGTGAGCAGTGCTGTAATCGCCACGCTATTTCAATTCCTAGCACCCATCTACATTATTTTATTTGTTTCCTGGATGCACCGTAAATTCCCACCAATCGCTCAAGTAATCGGGATGTTTATTACGTTAATCGGATTGTTTTTCTTGTTAACTAATGGGACATTTTCGGGACTTTCGATGGGAAAGGAAACGATTATATGGGGCGTTCTACTGGGCTTTACCTTTTCATTCTACACACTTTATCCGGCAAGACTTATGCAGGAGTGGGGGGTCCTCGTTTCCGTTGCTTGGGCAATGCTGATTGGTGGACTTACATTATTCATCCTAAATCCTATGGTCGTTGTTAGACAGCTCGTTTTATTAGCAGACTGGCAAACCTCGCTCATGTTATTTTTTACTATAATTATTGGAACCGTAGCATTTATATTATTTCTTTCAAGTATGAAATATATCACAGCGATTGAAACGAGTATCTTATCCAGTTTTGAACCATTGACGGCCATTATTATCTCCATGTTTTGGTTTGGACAAGTCCTAGGCATTTGGCAACTAATCGGGGCAGCTGTCATGCTGGTGGGCGTTACTCAAATTTCCATTGCGGGAAGTAAAACCGCAAATGATGCGGATATGCCGCCAAATTCATAAAAAAACCGACCGAGATCTTTACTCTGCCGTAAAATGGGCTTAATCATTAAAGCGGTTGTCACGTGGATCTAAATTTGTACTGCTCATTTTTTTGTTCGTAGCTTGGTTCACTTCAATATCATCAGTGCCAAATTTCACGTGATTAACGTTCTCGCTTTGCTGATTCCTTTTCGGATTTTGCTTCAGTTCATTATCCAAGTTTCCATTCGAACTTGTCATGAATATTCACCTCCGTACTCTATACTATGTACCTAAATTAGTTATTTCATCCCAATTATGACATCAGGAAAATAAAATAGAAACGCTATAAACGTATAGAATCCCTCGTATAGTGAACAATATTTACATATTGTTAAAAAGGAGGGATTTTGCATTTGGATACGATAAGAGCAATCGTCATCAAATTTATTATGATTACCGCGATTTTATGGATTGTCTTTGGGCTTTTCGGTTATTCATTTGGAGAAGTATTGGTATCCAGTGTACTATTAACCGGTGTTTCATATATAGTTGGCGATAGAATTATATTACCGAGATATGGGAATGTGGTCGCGACCATTGCTGATCTTGCACTTGTGTTTATCATGCTCTGGTTCTTAGGCAACTATTTGTTTGAACCTCTGGAAGGTTTGGTTACAGCTTCTCTCATCTCAACAATCATTATTGGAATTGGGGAAGCCCTGTTCCATCGCTATTTGGAAAGGGAAGTCCTAGAAGACGAGTTTATAGTGGGTAAAGAATACGACAGTTTTCGACATTCGATGCAAACTGAATTCGGATCTGAAGAAGATATTCAATTTGATGGAAGAAATATGCGCGAAGAGGAAAAAGCCTGGTTGGAAAGAGAAAAAGATGATTACTACAGTGATTGAAGACATAGAGAAACCGGTACCCATGTAGGTACCGGTTTTTGTCATTCATCAATAAAGTAAGGGTGTGCATCTTCTGAAAAAAGAACTTCTAAATCAGCTGGAACCTTTAAGTGAATGATTAGGGGTCTGTATTCGCTAGAAAAGCCGTAGTCATTCGACTGTAATTGCTGGGTTTTTGTTAGTTGTTGCAGTAAAGCAACCTCATGATAAGACGTGAAAGTTATCGTTTTATTTACTGGCTTTTTAGGAATGACCATTTTATTTTCAGACCAAATTGGTTTTGGCACATTTAGCACATGGGAGAAATCAAACTCATTGGCTATAAGTATTGGTTTATAGATAAACTCTTCAATCGTTTGATCACCCGGTGCTTTCCGTTCAATGTAAATGGATTGGTGATAGTTTTCATAGGAATCATCTTCCCATTGAATCGTTAACGTCTTTCCAGCGGGATGCGTTCTTTTTTCGAGTAATAAATCGGGATCGACGACTTCATGGTTGATGATCTTATCCTCAATTGAATAATATGCCTCGTATTGATTTTTGGCGATCTCGGGCATTATGGCTGAATCTATCTTAGAATGATAGGCCTCGGCAATAACAGTAGTCACAATTAGGGCTGCGATGAAAATAACGACAATCTTAAAATGTATATTTCGCCCAATCATGATAGCCCCTTTTTTATGATTCATCATTTGATAGCCAAAGAGTAAAATAATGACAATGAGTAATATTGGAAGGAATATTATATTGTTCATTAATTTCTCACCTCTAATCGATTCGTAATAACCGCAGAAATCGTAAATAAACTAAGAACTGTAGTACTAATCTTTAAGATAAATAGGAGTAATGAGCGCTCAGAACCAAAGAATTGAATCATAGCCAAAACATATTCTTCGCCGTTCCAATACTCAGTCGTAGATGTAAACAGTATCCAAATCAGTACGAATAGGACGATTACAAGTTTATTTGCTTGAATAAGTGAACTAATGGAGTACCCAATGATAAAGAATAATATTATATAAGCAATCGCTGTTATGATGCGTACGATAAAGTCGGATGGACTTTCAATAAGAGAAGTTGAGTGGACAATCATCTCTCCGTGAACTAAAAAGCCAAATAACTTTAAAGCGGAACTGGCTAGCACTACACTAATCCCTGCGAATAATGATGCGAAAAGCATAAAGAGCAAATTGGAAAGATGATTACTAAGTCGAGATGACACGAACGAGAATGTTTCGCTTTGTTTGGTCCGGGTAGTAAGCATGATTCCAAGAATGAATGCCCAAAGTGAAGCGATTCCCATGTTGTTATCATTGGAAAGCATAACGATGGAAACAACAGATTCATCAGAGGAATAGAAGAAATTATGGCTATTTCCGATAACTGCTAATACAATCGCACCGACTTGTAAAAGTACAAAAGTAAAGAATGAAGCACCATTTGCGTTCAATTTGAAACGAAATTGCTTTTTCACGATATCCAGAAGGTTAGGCTCATTCAAATACATCATCAATTCCCCCTTTTGGTTGACCGGTTAATGCGATGTAAGCATCGTTGGCGGAAACGGGTGCAACCACGATACCGTTTGCTTTCATTTCATTGACTTCTTCTGGTGTACATGTATTTTCAAGGATCCATTCCGAATAAGGACCGACATTGTTCATACTCACTACAGTTTGTTCATTCGTATATTGGGCAAGTTTTTCTCTACTTCCTTTAAGGGTGATAAACATTTCCTGCAACTTTGTAATCGGGCCATGAAAATGAGCAACGCCTTCGTGGACAAGAAGAACATCCTCAAGAAGATCTTCAATTTCTTCAATATGATGACTCGACAATAATATGGTTCTCGGATGGGCGAGATAATCTTTTAATAGCGCGCGATAGAAATCTTTCCGTACGGATGAGTCCATGCCAGTCGTTGGTTCATCGAAAATCGTAAGCGCACATCGAGCAGAGATGCCGATAATTGCATTAAAAGTACTTTTTTTCCCTTTTGATAATTGGGCATGACGCGCATTCGAATGAAAACCAAAATAACTGACAAGTCGTTGTGCCAGTCCGGCGTCCCAATTGGCATAGAAGCGATTGCATTCATGTAAAATATCAGTGATTGTCATCGCAAGTGGGAAATTCATGCCATCATCCACTAAAATTGAATTCCCAGATACTTTTAAACTATTGAATGGCTTCTCTGAGAAAACCTCCACTTGACCTGACGTTTCTTCTATAAATCCAACCACTAATTTCATAAGCGTTGTTTTGCCGACGCCATTCCGACCGATGATGCCTGTTAGCACACCTTGTTTAATGGCGAAATTCATCTCTTTTAGCACAGTATGTGTTCGGTATGATTTTGTTACATTCTTAAATTCAATAACCGTCATTTTATTCCCCCCTCTTTTTTAACGCGTTCTGCTTCAATCATTTGAAGTAATTGGTGATTATCGACACCGAGTAGTGCTGCTTCATCAAGTAATGTATGGATTAGTTTTTGCAAGGTTTCACTTTTACGTTTAGCCAGTAATTTTTCTCGACCGTCGGAAGATACAAATGTACCGAGCCCGCGTCTTTGATATACAATCTCTGCTTCTAACAATCGTGTCAACCCCTTCCCAGCAGTCGCCGGATTAATGTTGAAGAGTTCAGCAAGCTGGTATTGAGAGTAAACTTTCTCATCGGCAGCAAGGGTACCATCGATGATTTCTGTTTCGATCCATTCCGCAATTTGAACGTAAATTGGTTTTGTGCCATTTACTTCAAGCAATCGCGTCACCTCCTGTTTCTAAGTTAGTGCATTACTGTTGTAATGTACTATATGCTATTGTGGGAGAAAATACAAGTGTTTTTATACGAATTTCGGGAAATATTAGACTAGTTATCCTTTGTTTCTGAAAAATTATTGTATTCAGCATGGATTGTGTATACAGAACAATCCATGGTATGGCATAATAGGGCTATCGAGTTTAATTCGAGAGACGAAAGAGTTTTTGGGGGTTTGGAAGATGAGAACAGTTTTTTCACATGCGTGGCCTTATAAATGGCCAATCGCAATCGCGTTATGTTTAATGTTAGTCGAACTGAGTGTGGAACTTATTCAGCCGCTTCTCATTGCTAAAATAATAGATGACGGTATCGTTACGGGGGATGTAGATGTAATTTGGACCTACGGAAGTGTTATGATGCTTCTTGCTTTTTTTGCCTTTTCTTCGGGTATTGTCAACTCGTATTTTGCAGCGCATGCGGCACAAAGTTTTGCATTTGATTTACGAAAAGCTTTGTTTCGTCAAGTCCAAGCTTTTTCGATGGCAACCTTTCTTCGGTTTCCAACAGCAGGACTCATTACACGCTTAACAAGTGATGTGACGATGGCACAAAACGTCCTATTTATGTCGCTACGTATTATGTTGAGATCTCCGCTTACGGTCATAGGTAGTATTATTATGGCTTTTGTTGTAAGCCCTAAATTAGCGGTCTATCTAGTCATTGGTGCACCAGTTTTACTTGTTTTTCTGTATTTTATGGGACGAACTGGCGTTAGACTTTTTATGCGTATTCAAGAAAGATTAGACGGTGTAAACCGTGTAATCCAAGAGAATTTACAAGCGGTAAGATTGATCAAAGCTTATTTGAGGGGAATGTATGAAGCAAGTCGATTTTCAAAAGTAGCTGGCATGCTTCGAAATGACACAGTAAAAGCCATGCGCTTGATGGAATTAATCTTACCGATTTTATTACTTATTATGAACATTAGTTTGATGGCTGTTCTTTGGTTTGGTGCCATTGAAGTCCGTGACGGGGGAGCTAAGGTAGGGGAACTAGTTGCAGTTGTTAACTATGCCATGCGCTTAACGGGTGCCTTTTCAATGTTTGCATTTATTATTATTGCGTTTTCACGTGCCAAAGCATCATCGGAGCGAATGGAAGAAGTCCTTCTTGCTAATGAAGATCTAGAAATACATAGTTCTGGGCAGTCGAAAACGAGAAAACTTGAGGGTGATCTTCGTTTTGAAAATGTTTCATTTAACTATCCAGGTAAAGGAGAGCCAATCTTAGATAATGTTTCTTTCCATGTTGCCTCAGGAGAAAAGCTCGCCATTATGGGCGCAACAGGTGCTGGAAAATCAACATTATTGAACTTAATCCCTCGTATCTTTGAATCGACTGAAGGGGAAATCTTTGTCAGCGGTAAAGAGGTTAAGGAATGGCCTTTAAAAGAATTACGGGACACGATTGGACTTGTACCACAACAATCCATACTCTTTACAGGATCGATATTGGAGAACTTGTCTTGGGGCGATACAGAAGCGTATGACGATGAATTGATTGAAGCGGCTAAGAAGGCACAAATTCACGAATCTATCGATTTGTTTCCAAAAAAGTATGAGACGCGAGTTGGACAAAAAGGTGTGAATTTGTCGGGCGGACAAAAACAACGTTTGTCAATTGCAAGAGCGCTTGTTCGAAAGCCATCTATCTTAATCCTGGATGATAGTACGAGTGCACTTGATGTGAAAACAGAACTGGAGCTATGGGATGCGCTTGAAAAAGAAGAGGCCACGATGCTCGTTGTCACACAAAAAGTTTCAACAGCAAAAGGCGCTGATAAAATACTGCTTCTGGATGACGGACGAGTTGTTGGATACGGAACGCATGCGGAACTATTAAAACAGTCTGGGCTCTATAGACGAATTGAAAAGTCTCAATCGGAAGGGGAGGTGGAGGCTCATGTTACGCGCAATTCGTAAACCATTTGGCTATGAACCGATTTTGACGAAAGAAGATATAAAAGGACCTGGTAGAAAAAAAGGAGAGCGGGCAAGTAACTGGAAATCAGTGCTCTCTCGAATTTGGAAGCTTGTAGACGAGCAACGTGGATTGCTCATAACTGTTTTGGCGCTTGTTTTTGTTAGTTCTGGGTTAACGCTTTTAGGTCCATTCATGGTGGGTCAAATAATTGATGTACATATTGTCACCTCACAGTTTGATGGACTAAGCGTTAAAATTGGGATTCTGATTGCAGTTTATCTTGGTTTATCATCCGCTACGTATTTTCAAAACTACTGGATGGTCGGAATTGCCCAACAAACGGTCTATCGTTTGAGAACAAATCTATTTACGCATTTACAAAAGCTACCTGTTACCTTTTTTGATAAACGACAACATGGTGAGTTAATGAGTCGGATGACCAATGACATCGAAAATGTCAGTCAGACGCTTAATACCTCTTTCATACAGGTGTTTTCAAGTATTCTCACATTGACAGGAACGATAGCGTTAATGTTGTATTTAAGTCCTTTGTTGACACTGTTGACGATGATCATCATACCAGTTATGTTCATAGCGCTTCGTTGGATTACGCGCAGAACTGGTAAATTGTTTAAAGAACAACAGCAAGCAGTTGGTGCGTTAAACGGAATGATTGAAGAGACCATTTCAGGTCAACGTATTGTTAAAGCGTTCTCTCAAGAAGAGCGGGTCATGGAAGAATTCACTGAAAAAAGTGATCGGCTTCGACGTACTGGTTTTTGGGCATTGACGTATTCGGGATTTATCCCTAAAGTCATGAATATGCTTAATAACGCTAGTTTTGCAGTCATTGCAGGAGTCGGTGGGTTATTGGCCTTAAAAGGGGATGGACTTGTTACGATTGGAACCATCGTTATTTTTTCTGAATTAGCGCGTCAATTTACACGTCCACTGAATGATTTAGCGAACCAATTTAATACTGTACTCTCTGCATTAGCAGGTGCTGAACGTGTATTTAATATTATTGATGAATCGATTGAAGAAGATGATGCAACGGAATATAAAGATACAGTTCTAAAAGGGGATGTTGAATTTAGAAATGTATCATTCGGATATGCGGTTGATACGGATGGCTACACGATTAAAGATGTCTCGTTTCATGTAAAGGCTGGAGAAACCGCGGCGATGGTCGGGGCGACTGGTGCTGGGAAAACGACGATTATGCAATTGCTTGCACGATTTTATGAGGTGGATAAAGGCGAAATCTATATCGATGGCATTCCAATTAGTGATTTGCCTAGACAAACACTTCGTAGTCAAACTGCTTTCGTTTTACAAGATCCATTCTTATTCGAAGCGACTGTTTTTGAAAATATACGTTACGGTAAACTTGATGCCACTGATGAAGAGATTATCGAGGCGGCTAAAAAAGCCAATGCACATAGTTTCATCAGTCGTTTGGAAGACGGATACGATACGGTCCTTACTGCTGACGGAGGCGAAATTTCACAAGGTCAGAAACAACTCCTGTCAATTGCACGTGCATTAGTGGCAGACCCTGTCATTCTGTTACTTGATGAAGCAACCAGTAGTATTGATACAGTCACGGAACTCGAGATTCAAGAGGCACTTGACCGATTGATGGAAGGTCGAACGAGTTTCGTAATTGCGCATAGACTGAATACGGTTCGTAAAGCAGATACAGTTTATGTGATGGAACAAGGGAAGTTAATTGAGTCTGGCAATCAAACAGAACTCATTGAACGTCGGGGTATCTATTACGACATGCTTATTGATTCTAAAATTTGATGAATAGCAAAAAAATCTATGGAAATTATTTCCGTAGATTTTTTTGTATTTATTCGCTATATGAATGAGCCGTCAATTGGTATCCTGAATAGTTAGCGTTGTATCGTCATTGTAAATTATTTCTAGGTCGAAATTCGAATAACCTTCTAGATTTAAAGATTCGAGTACTTCTCTTATTATTTTTTCTTTGGGCTTTTCATTAGAAATTTGTGCTTCCATAAAGAACTCATGAACCGCACTCATAGCATCTTCATCCTTATGATGGAAACCCTGAATGTTATTCTTGTATTCCACCTCGAATGTATCATTCTGCGTATTAACTTCGTAGTCAATATCAATGGCGTCTTTCCCATCGACTTCGATTTCAAGATCAAAGTCTGAAAAACCATATCCTGCGCCAAATTGAAGTGAACCTTCTCGGTCTTCAATTTCAGCGGATATGACAGGTTCATCTCTGCTATCAGCAGAACGCTTATTATTCTCGTTATTTCCGCAACCAGCAATTACTAAAACACTTGTACAAAGAGCAATGATAAGGAATTTGGATTTCTTCAATGGTATCGCTCCCTTTCGTGATAATTCCTCTATTAGTATTTTACCGCTAATTTGAGAAACTAATCATAAACAAATCGAATGAGCGAGTGGGAATTTTTGCTATTTCGTTTTATGTTCTTCCGTGCAACCAAGCATTTGACGAATTTTTAAAATTGAGTTATCTTTCAATCTTATATAACCATCAAAATAACCAACCAGCTGATGCACTTCTGATCGAGCCAATTTAACATCTGTTTTGGAAGTTCGTTGGAAAAATGGTGTGAAAGTTAAATTTACATCATTTGTGAACTTCGTACGAATTTTCCAAGGCTTCATATAAAATTCAGGGTCATAAGTGAAAACGACATCTTCATGTAGTTTAGTCATCTGGCCGTCAATAAAAATGGCATTTTCAGTCATACCAGTGCCATCGGTCCACTGGCCACCAAAGTTCAGTCCAATTCGACGTCCCCCGAGGCGTTGGGAAGCCATTGCCGAATTCCAATTCGCAGTGCGTGGCCAAATACCACGTCCAAAATCAAGTACTGAGAAACTGTAGTCCGCGTTAAAGTCAAAGCGTTGGTCGCCTATTTTAACGAATCCATTCGTCGGTAAAGTATGATGTTTTGCGGTGAACTGAAAAACTTTCCGGCTTTTTGGAATGACGACATTTAGTGTTTCATCTTCTATTGGATGAAGAATGTGCAAATCAGCATGAAGAACGTCGTTATCAAAATCTGGTATCGAAACAGATAAATGCGTTTCATTTTGAAGGTGAATCATTTGAATTGACATCGTATCGTCGACGAATTTAATGCTTTCAAGCACATCTTCTGACATTTTTACTTTTCGACCACCTGGTATTGTAATTTGCTTTTCGAAAAATCTTTGGGTTTCAAAATTGATTACATATACGAAGCAAACAACCGCATAGTCGAGGTGTGTAATGGTGGCAGAGAACATAATTTCTTCTCCGTAAACACACCAGTGGTTCCGTTTTTTCTTTTTCAAAAAGTTTTTTGTTAAATTACTTGTGATGAGAGGATATCTTGAAAAACCAATTGCTTCAGGATTCAGCAATCCTTTATCATCACAAAGAAGAACAGGTTCTGTAATTTCTCTTTCCAAATGTTGCATTGCCACAACTCCCAGCCTATTGTCTTCAATCTGAAATTCTGCTATACTCTCATTGTACCAAATTTACGGGGGCTTAGCTCAGCTGGGAGAGCGCTTCGCTGGCAGTGAAGAGGTCGTCGGTTCGAGCCCGATAGTCTCCATAATAGCCACAGTATCAATGTCTACAACGATTGTGGCAACATTACGGCAATAATTCAATTGTATTTGCATTTGGTTATAGACATCATCTAGTGTGGTTGTTGCAATGCTGGTCATAACATTGCTAAACAGAAGATGATAATATTTTAAGGATACTGTCGCAGCATGCAGTATCCTTTTTTACATTTTGTTCGAGTATTACTGCTCAAATACTTTTGAAAATGATAGGATATGATGAGAATATATGGACGGCTTTTCCGGTAAAATAATATTTGAATACGATTTTGTAAATAATCCGAACTATATTTCTGATGAAAACCAGAGGGATATTCCTTTGATTTTGGGCGTCGAGGCTATTTTTAGGATTGAAATTAATGGTGAGTTATACTTTGAAGAGGAACTAGCTTTATTAGAATTATACAAGTCTTTATTTAGGTGGAAAGAAAAAATGAATGAAAATGAGACATCAGAATTCCATTATTATTCAGTCGAGCATGCCGATTACGATGATGGATCTATAATTTCTTTGATGCCTTTTTCTGATAAAGCTAGAATAAAATCCATTTGGGGAAAACCTAATATTAATAACGTTTTTGATGTAACTTATATTGTAAACGAATTTTTAGTTTTAGAGCAAAAAATGAAAGAAGACATTGAAAGTCATTTTAATATTGAATTAAAATACTTTATAAAACATATTCCATACAGCACCAACAGTTTGTTAATCGATTAAAAAGAAAAAAGAGGCGGAGACAAAACCCTGTGAAATAGAAAAAGAACGGTAGCTTGAATGCTGTTTTGCATTTCACACGCTAATTTTAAAAGAGGGAACAGTCATCAAAAATGGTGACTGTTCCCTTTTTGGACTACTATCGGCTAGTTATGTCCTAGCCTATTTGTTTATATTAATTTCATGTGTGCAATCCAATATTCATGAGGTCTCTAAAATACTCATAGATTAGGGTAGGAGGAGATTTGTGTTGTACGACCGATTAGCAGCTGTTCAGTACGCCGATGAATGGTGGAATAGTTATAATCCGGCTTATCCGAAATTCGATGTTGACTGTACAAATTATGTTTCACAATGTCTGCGGGCAGGCGGAGCGCCAATGTGGGGATATCCAAACCGCGAAAGAGGATGGTGGCTTGGCGGAGGAACTTGGAGTTTTAGCTGGTCAACATCTCATTCGCTAAGATGGTATCTTGCCGGATCGACACAAGGCTTGACCGCAACACAAGTGAGTTCGGCAGATCAATTGGATCTTGGTGATGTGATTGTTTATGACTTTCAAAACGATGGAAGATTTGACCATTCAACGATAGTGACAGCGAAAGATGGTTCAGAGCCACTCGTCAATGCACATACGTATAATGTGAAACATCGGACTTGGGACTATAAAGATTCGTATGCATACAGGCCCAATGCCAAGTATATTTTTTTCAAGATTAATGATAACTTCACATGAAAAATGCAGCCCGTCACTTAACTACGGGCTGCATTTTACTGTTCACTCATACCATAAAACGGCTAGGGTACCTTCGCCCGCATGAACTGCGAGAACGGTACTAATATCGCCGATTTCAACTTCAACTTCGGGAACTTGTTCCTTAATAAGGTTTTTTAAATGCTCAGCTTGCACAGGAACATTTCCTTGCATTAAGAAGATTTTATTAACACCAGCGCGGTGGCCGTCAGCTACTTTGTTGACCAAATATTGTAAGGCTCTTTTTTCTGAACGCACTTTATCAATCGCTTTAAGTTCACCTTCCGTGGAAATTTGAACAATTGGCTTCACTTTTAAAATACTACCTAAGTAAAACTGAGCGGCACTCATTCGCCCGCCCTTGTACAATTGATCGAGCTTACCGATGAGGATAAAGTTTGTGCATCGCCCTACCATTTTCTCTAACTCTTCTTTTATTTCCGAGACCGATGAACCGTTTTCATGCATTTCCATCCCGCGGTGGATTAAACCTGTGATCCCATACGAAAGGGACAGTGAGTCGATGAATGTAATCGGAAAACCTGCAATTTCAGCTCCGCCACTAGAAGATGTTAATGTGCCACTCATTTTTTTGGAGACGTGGACTGCAATTGCTTCATCGTAATTCTCTGCGATTTCTTTATATCGCTCGGAAAACTCACCTGCGGATGGTTGCGAGGTCTTAGGAAACTCTTCAGCATTCTTAATCTTTTCATATAGTTGCTCTGGTGTTAAATCGATTCCATCAATATATTGCTTTTCACCAAAATGTATATTGAGGGGAACCGAAAAGAAATCTGGGTGTTGTTGTAGTTCTTCAGGAACATAGGCAGTACTGTCTACAATCCATGCTAATGGTTTTTTAGTCACTCGTAAAATCATCCTCTTTTGTCATTTTTTCTGTTAAAAATATTATACCATGGAAAGTAATTTCCGTGTAGGTGAGTATTATTTACTATTCTCATAATAAAGAAGTCATAGTCATTGTATTGGAACAGATAAAGTAAAACCACTGTCAAACCCTGTACGGGAATAAACCAACGAGCAACGGGAATAACATCACGCAGAGCGAGAACAACGGAGCACGCACCGATCATAAAACCACCGTTAAACCCGATACGGGAATAAACCGACGAGCAACGGGAATAACGTCATGCAGAGCGAGNCACGCAGAGCGAGAACAACGGAGCACGCACCGATCATAAAACTCCCGCCAAACCCGGTACAGGACCTTATCCGGGGTACAAGGATAATATGAAAAATCGGGTACTGAATAATGGATTATTCAGTACCCGTTTTATATGACAACTTATTTCTTCAATTCATCTTTCGTAAAGTTCTCAATCTCATAATAATAATCGCCAATCACGCGAAGTCCTTGGTCGAAGTTTTCTAAATGGAAGTGCTCGTTAGGTGCATGGAAGTTCTCAGTGGACAATCCAAAGCCCATGAGGACAACTGGGAGTTCCAATATCTCATCAAATGCTGCAACGATTGGAATCGAACCGCCGCCACGCGTATAGGCAGTGGGAACGTTGTATACTTTTTCGTACGAACGGCCTGCTGCTTGAATTGCAGGGTGGTCGAATGGTGTTATAAACGGTTTACCTTTGTCGAATTCAGTCACAGTTACAGTAACACCAGCCGGTTTATATTTGTCAATATGCGCTTTTAGTTTTTCAACAATTTCATCTGGATCCTGATCTGGAACAAGTCGACATGTAATCTTTACACCAGCCTCGGCTGGTAACACAGTTTTAATGCCTTCTCCTGAAAAACCACCAAAAATGCCATTAAGTTCTAGCGTTGGCCGGGCCGATGTGCGTTCTAAATGTGAAAATCCTTTTTCGCCAAATAACTCAGGTACATCAATCTCTTTTTTCAAATCATCTTCATCAAATCCGAGCGCTTCATAAGCTTCACGTTCCTCATCACTTAAAGAACGCACATTGTCGTAAAAACCTTCTACTGCGATTGTTCCTTCTTTGTCCCGGAACGATGCCAGTAACTCGACCATCGCGTGAAGTGGGTTTTGAACCCCTCCGCCGTATAAACCAGAATGCAGGTCGCCTTTCGCGCCTTTGACATCGATTTGAACACCGCAAAGACCGCGCAGTCCATAACAAACAGCTGGTTGCCCAGGTCCTTGCATGCCAGTATCAGAAATGACAATGACATCTGCCGAAAGTTTATCTTTATTGTCAATAATATAACTTTCTAGACTTGGGCTACCGATTTCTTCTTCGCCTTCTATTAAAAACTTCACGTTAACCGGTAGACTTCCTGATTCTTTCATTAGCGCTTCAACAGCCTTGATATGCATGAAGACTTGTCCTTTATCGTCACTTGCACCGCGAGCAAATAACTTATTGTCGCGAATTTCAGGTTCAAATGGCGCACTTTCCCATAATTCAAGTGGGTCAACCGGTTGTACGTCATAATGACCGTATACAAGAATCGTCGGTTTTCCTTCTGCGTGAAGCCAGTCAGCGTAAACGACAGGATGCCCACTAGTTTCATCAATAGAAACGTTTTCAAGTCCAGCCTTTGTCAATGAATTTAACAACCACTCTGCAGCTTGTTGCATATCTTCTTTGTGTTCAGATAAAGCACTAATACTTGGAATGCGTAAAAATTCATTTAACTCTTCAAGATGTGTTTTTCTTTGATCTTTGAAATACTGATCTAATTTTTTTAAATGTGTCAATCGAATCCCTCATTTCAATAAGTTTTCCTGCTGAAAATAGTATAGCAGAATTGTGCGAAATGAAGTTAAATTGTCATGTGTTTGATTGGAATTATGGTATGATATGGGGAAATAACTAAAATCTAATGATACATAGATTGAATGAAGAAAAACATCCATAGGAGGAATGTAATTTTGTTTTTCGCACTCGGATTCTTTTTGTTTATGTCGTTTTTTCTTTCTGGAAGCGAAACGGCACTCACTGCAGTAAATAGGATGAAGGTCCAGCTTCGAGTGGATCAAGGCGATGAAAAGTCGGAAAAGTTGCTCAAGTTAATTTCGAAGCCGGACCGTATGATTACTGCAATACTAATTGGAAACAATATTGCCAATATAATGATGCCAACAATTGTCACAATGATAGCCATCGAAAGTGGTTGGCAAGTCGGTATTGCAACGGGTATTTTAACAATTATTATCATCGTCTTCGGTGAAGTATTGCCAAAAACCATTGCAGCAACTTTTGCTGATAAAGTTGCCTATGTTGTTGCGCCGCCTATATCACTGTTCGTGACAGTTCTGAGACCACTTACGGCACTTTTAGGCATGTTTACGAATGTTTTTATTCGCATTATTTCAAAAGGTGCAGTTACGGAAGCGACTTTGACAAAAGAAGATCTTAAATCAATGATGGATATTGCAACGATAGAAGGAACTTTTGAAAAAGATGAAACGCTTCGTTTGAAAGGCGTACTTGATTTTCGTGACAAAGATGTATCGGATGTTCTTGATACACATCGTACGGATGTTGTTGGTTTACCACTCACAGCTACCTACGAAGACGTCCGCGATACGATTCTGGAGTACTTTTACACACGTTATCCTGTTTATGAAGAAAATCTGGATTCCATTGTCGGTATGTTTTATTCAAAAATGTTCATTGAATGGTCTTTACAGCCTGAAAGAAAACTAGGGGAATTCATTGACCGTGATATGATTTATGTTGTTCAATCAGCTAGTGTTGATACTGTATTCGAAAAGATGCTTTTACAGAAAAAACATATGGCAGTGGTACTAGATGAATACGGAGGAACGCTCGGAATCGTCACACAAGAAGATATTATTGAAGAAATGATTGGACAAGACATTGAAGACGAAACAGATATGGACGATGAAGTCCTGATTCATGAAAAAACCGATGACTCACTAACATGCCATGGTCGACTAGAAATTATCGATGCAATGGAACTAATTGGAATTGAATTGCCGACGGATCATGAAACAATTGGTGGATTTGTTTTACAACAATTAGGTCATTTGCCGGAACCAGGGGAACGCTTTTCATATGAAAACTTGCGGTTTGAAATTGAGGAAATGGACCGTACGCGTATCATTCGTATGACCATTACTGCGGAAAGAGATAACTAAATTCGAACCTTACAAGATTGTAAGATTCCTGAAAGAGAATACGATGGCTCCATTTGTCTTTATTGCTGATAATAAGGTTAACAGTAAAAAGACAGGGGCGAAATACAGATGACAAATAATTTAGATGACTTGTATGAAGAATACGGTCGGTATATCTATCATCTATGTTTAAAACTAACGAGAAATAAAGAGGAAGCCGAAGATGTCATGCAAGACGTCTGGGTAAAAGTAATTCGTTACAGTGACCGATTGGATAATATTGACCATTTAAAAGGGTGGTTAACGACAATCTGCATGAATACATTTCGTGATCGCTACAGAAAAAATGTAAGGCATAGCGAACATGTGATGAATCAACCACCTACTTTAGACGTTCCATTACTTGATTTGGTTGCAAGTGATACACTAACACCGGGTGAAATCGTTGAACAAAACGACATTCAAGCGCTGGTTCGCAAAAAAATCGAGCAATTAGATGATATTTATAAGACAACAATTGAATATTTCTATGTCTACCAATATTCGCTTAATGAAATTGCGGAAGAAATGAAAGTGTCCATTGGAACGGTTAAATCACGACTATTCCGCGCAAGAAAATATTTAAAAGAACTGCTGATAGACGATAAAGCAGCTTACGAATATGTTATTGCCTAACTAACAAACACAGCCTACCAATAGCTGTGTTTTTTTGTGCGCAATTGTTTAAAAAACTTGCCAACGGGAACATACCTTTGTCTTAGTTGTTCTGAAGTGGGGTTGTTTAAATGAAAACAAAGAAGAAGAAAATAGTAATTGGAAGCATTGCAATCTTGCTTCTTGTATATATAGCAATGATTGTATGGCATACTTATAAACCGCTCCCACCTGGTCTCTCGTACGAGGGGAAATTGCATAAAACAGATGATGTTCAGATGATTTATGATTTGACGTTTGCGCAGAACGAGAACGGAGACGACATGCAACATGAACTACGTATCTTTGATGAAGTGAATCAAGTCATTGAGAACGCAGAAGAATTTATCGTACTCGACTTTTTTCTGTTTGATCATTATTCTGATGAAGACATTGAGTTTCCAAAAAATGTAGAAACGATGACCACGAATTTAGTGAAGAAAAAGCAAATGAACCCGAAAATGTCGATCACTTTCATTACAGACCCACTCAATATAGGATACGGTTCCTATGAAAACAAATGGTTCGAACAAATGGAAGACGCTGGAATTGAAGTGGTCTACACGGATCTTGACCCACTTCGCGATTCAACGCCTATATATTCTGGCCTCTATCGAACAATTTTCAGATGGTTGGAAATTAAAGGGGAGGGTTGGATCCCGAATGCAATGGCAAGCGAAGCGCCCAAAATGACACTCGCATCCTACATGACATTATTAAATATAAAAGCAAACCATCGAAAAGCAATTGTCAGCGAAAAAGAAGCCATCGTAACATCTTCAAATCCGCACAATGCCAGCGGGTTTCATGGAAATGTTGCAATGAAAGTAACGGGACCGGTCTTAAATGATATTTTAGAAGCTGAAGAAGCGGTAGTGAAATATACGAACGGCGGCACATTACCGAGAGCAGACGTAGATGAAATAGACGACGGGACATATCAAGTCCAATATGTAACAGAGAAAAAAATACTCGATACGATGTTAGCTGATATCGGGAAAGCACAAAAAGGCGATCAAATATTTCTCGGCATGTTTTTGATTGCCGAAGAAAATCTGGTCACGGCGTTTCTTGATGCGGCAGATCGTGGGGTGGATGTAAAAATGATTTTAGATCCCAACGAAAACTCATTCGGCAGTGAAAAAACGGGTTTGCCTAACCGACCAGTTGCACAAAGAATGAAAGAAGATTCAGAGGGGAATATCGATATTCGCTGGTACAATACAGCAATCGGTCAATACCACACAAAGCTAGTAGTTGTCCAAACCGCTGATGAAACATACATTTCCAACGGGGCTGCAAATTTAACTGAGCGTACTTTAAATAATTATAACTTAGAATCTAATCTTCGCATCATTGCGCCTAATGACAGCGAACTCACTCAAGACATCAACGCATATTTTACAAGACTATGGAATAACGAAGACGCTCTATACACGGTAGACTTCGAAAATTATCAAGATGATTTTACATTTTACCAACGAAGTATTATTTGGCTGCAGAAGTTGTTTAAGATAACGACTTACTAAGAATTTTATTTCAGGTGGGTGCTTTCCAGCGGGAGTCGCCACCATTGAATCAACTAATTTCATTAGATAAAGTAGGTTTATGTATGAGTAGAAGGTCCCGACTTGCAAGCAAACTCATTTAAGTGCAAGCAAAACCTATCAAACTGCAAGGGAATTGTATATGACTGCAAGCAAATTAAAAAGAACAATAATAAAAAGGAAAAGTCGCCTACTTTGGACGACTTTTCCTTCATTTTTATATTTAGTTGACAGGACAACCTCACTCAATTTCCGCAAGCATTTTATTCAACATCGCAAGTCTTTCTTCCATAGCGCCTAGGCGTACTTCAGATTTTGCGACGAATTTATTTTGGCCAACGGACTCAAGCTTTTCGATGTCGCCTTGTAAATTAATATACTCCATTTTTAGTTCCGCGATTTCTCGTTCGATTTGTTTTTTATCCAAGGGGAAAACTCCTATCTTTTTCCCCACTATATCATATCGGAGGTACTTTTACCTGCCTTGCTAGTAGACTCACGCCTCGGGTATTCAAGATAATAGAGAATCGCTTCGCATACCATCTTTTGCCCTTCACCTAGCTTAAGCGCAACTTGACGATCAATCGATTTCCGCCTGAGCGGCTCATGAAGAAGTGGTTCCATAATGGCGTTTAAGAGACTAGATTGCTTGATTTTGCGTCCAGGTCCGAGGTGGATAAAACCATGTTTTTCTTTCGGGAAATCGAGTGCCGTTTCAAAGTCGTTTTGCGTCAAAACAATACAGGGTATACCCATAACCGCAATCTCATAAGGCATATAACCCGATGCACAAAGAATGACATCTGCAGTCGATAAAAATTCAGGGAGCGACTCAGGCTGCTCTTGGATGAATGTATTCCGCCGTCCCAAAGCCATGATGCGCAACTCTGTTTTATCGTGTTTATAATTTTCACCTAAAAGCACAGTTACTTTAAGAGGGATTTGCAACTGCAACATATGACGAAGTGCACGGTACGTTAAGTTTCCTAAATCTTCGTCACCAAAAGTAATGACAAGATGGGGAAGGGGACGAGTTTTTGCTTTTCTCAAACCGATATGTTTTAAAGCAGATAGCTGATCATCTGCGATAAAACTCTCATGACCTATGACGTAATGTTCATGTGGTTTTTCATTGGTCTCCGTATAAAGTGTTTGAATAACGAGCTCCGCAAATTCTCCCCCAGCACCGAAGTCATCAAAATGAATAATAGCAGGGACAATCTTTCGAATCCTTTCAACCTCTTCTTGTGACGTAGAGCCACTATCGCGAACGAGGAGATTCGGTTTAGTTTTTTCGAGAATACTTAACAACTCGGAGCTATGCTTAAACGTTATGGTTTTAAATCCTTCAGGGGCAGTGTAAGTCCCTTGTTTAAGAATGAAAATAATTTCAATTGTATCGGGTAATGCCTCGGCAATTACTTTTGCCCGTCGAATAGGGTATGTCCCTTTTCCTTCCGTGTCCTGAATGTAAAATGCCAACATCATTTGTGGTAGTTTGTCTATTAGAATCATCCTTCCTAATCCAAACGTTTTTATTATCTCTTTATCGTATGGTTAGAAAAAATAATTTATGTATTTTTTGGGTTGTACAGAACTTATAGTGTGATAAACTAGTTATTTCAATTAAGGACAAGAGGAGGGGACCCGTTGTTTGACTCGTTATTGTTTGATTTAATGCTCGTCGTTTTGATTGGGGTATTGTCGCAATGGGTAGCGTGGCGATTCCGAATGCCGGCAATTGTAGTTATGTCTGTGGCGGGACTTCTAGTTGGTCCGATTTTTGGGCTAATAAACCCACAGGAAAGTATGGGAGATCTATTTGGTCCGATTATTACATTTGCTGTAGCGCTCATTCTATTCGAAGGAAGCTTAAACCTCGATTTTAAAGAAATTAGAGGATTCAATAAACCAGTACTCAGAATCATTACAATCGGAGCGTTTATCGCTTGGATTGCTGGGTCACTTGCAGCACATTATGTAGCAGGATTGTCCTTATCTGTTTCATTTATCATCGGGGGCTTATTCATAGTAACCGGTCCGACGGTAATTTTACCGCTATTGAGGCAAGCGAAACTGAAACCGCGTCCTGCAGCAATTTTGAAGTGGGAAGGGATAGTTGTTGACCCGTTCGGTGCGCTTCTCGCCGTTTTTGCTTTTGAATTTATTCGATATGTGGACGGGGAAGTGACATTAAACTCATTTCTATTGTTCTTTGCAGCATCCATCTTTGCAGTTCTTTTAGGATGGGGTGTTGCCCGTATTCTTGGGATGGCCTATGAACATGGAAGAGTCCCGGAGTTTTTAAAATCACCGGTAATATTCGCAGTTGTTATTTTTACATTCGTATTTTCGGATGAAATTATGCCGCAAACAGGACTACTAGCGGTAACGGCAATGGGTATGACGATGGCCAATATGCATCTAACGTCAATCCGAGAAATCCGACATTTCAAGGAAAATATTTCGGTGCTCTTAATCTCAGGAATTTTCGTTATGTTGACAGCTTCATTGAATCCAAAAGTACTCATTGAAATCTTCAACTCAAATATTATTTTATATGTTTTGACGATGTTATTTATCGTCCGTCCATTGTCAATCTGGATTTCGACGATTGGCACGGACTTGACAGTGAAAGAAAAGATACTTGTCGGTTGGATTGCACCGCGTGGAATTGTAGCACTCACTGTATCTGGTTATTTTGCAACGATATTATTAGATCATGGGTATCCCGATGCCGAACTACTGACTGCGTTAACATTCGCGCTCGTTTTTGCGACGGTTGTGCTTCACGGCTTTACAATCGGACCACTTGCGAAAAAGTTGAATTTAACGACAACAGACGAATCGGGAATTTTAATTGTCGGGGGAAGTCGATTTGTAGCTGAATTTGCGAAATCAGTCAAAGAAACAGGCAATGAAGTGCTCATTATCGACCGAACTTGGGCTGGCCTAACGCATGCTAGAAAATTAGGATTGAATAGTTTCGTTGGAGATATTCTCACGGAACAGCTTGATTATGAATTGGATTTGACACCTTATCGGTTCATATTGGCGATGTCTAAAATTGACACGTATAATGCACATGTCTGTGAAGAATTTGTGCCGGATCTTGGCCGGGACCATTTGTATCAAACGGCATTTCATTTCAAAAATGAAAATATATCGATGCCAGTTTCAGGCGGCCAGTCACTCTTTACACCTGCCGTTTCCATCTACGATCTTGAAGAGCGAATGGACTCGGGCCATGTCATCCGAAAAACATTCATCACAAAACAATATAGCTACACACAATATTTACCCGAACGCGATGACAAATCAATTCTGCTTTACATTTTGCATGCGGATCGTGCGATAGAATTCTACACACCAGACGTCGAATTACAGGCACAAGCGGGGGATGCAGTGATTTCACTAACGTCACCTGCAAAAACAATCGAGAAGGTAAAAGAAAGACTCGATGAAAACAGCGAGTCACAAATTCCGATTGAAAAAATAGAGGAAATGTTTACGAAATGATGATTTTAAAAGCTGTCAGACCTTGAAAAAAGGGATGACAGCTTTTTTAATCTTAATCCACATAAGTTCCAGTCGAATATTCAATGCCTTCTTCACCAACAAACTTCCTAGGGGCCACTTTTTTCAAGGTATACGTGAATTTTTGCTTACCAGTCACTTCAATCGTATACATATCGTTATTTTTTTTAACTACTTTATATTCGGTAAACTCTCCTACCACTAAAGGAGATTCTTTTATCTTATATTTCGCTAACGCCTCTTCGTAACTTTGATCCAGATCTGAGGTATACGCCGCCCCAACGTCTTGGAATCGATCATAAATGACAAGTGATTCTTTACTAAACATAATTTCAAAATTGGTAGGGCTTGTTGTACTCGTTTGTTTTAATAAGGTTTTATCCCAGGAAGCCGTGACATCCGTGATAAGCGCCCCATTTCCAGCTGACTCGCCTGCACCGCTATAACTTTCGTTGTTGATCAAAACAAAAGTACCAATGCCAATTGAGAGTAAAACGAAAAGTGAAACGATGGTTGGAATCCATTTTCGGAAGTGAAATCCTGTTTTACGCTGGTTCGTTTGGAAAATCTGGCGGCGTGAATTTTCTTTTTGTGTAGCAGAAGGCTGGAATGATTGACCGAGCGTTTCCAACCCTTTTGTCATGTCATCATCAGATAAGTGATTCATTAGTAAATCCTCCTTTCTCTAACTCCTTTTTAAATGCGGCAAGTGCCCGCGACAGACTCATTTTTACTTTCCCTTCTGACCAATTCAAAATGGACGATGTTTCTTTTGTGGAAAAGCCCTGTATCCTTCGCAAGATAATCACTTGCTGATAGCTAGACTTTAATTCACGTAGCGCTTCATAAAATTGTTTTTGTTGCGAATTAAGAAGCGCAATTTTCTCAGGAGATGTATCATCTTTGAGCAAATTAAAATCGATAAAATACGTTAAAGGATTTTTCTTTCTGAAATAACTCATCGTTGTCGTATACGCAATCCGAAAAATCCATGTTTTGATGGAAGACTGTCCCTTGAATTGGTGTTCATTCGCAACTACTTTCAAAAATGTCTCTTGTGTTAAATCTTCGGCAGTATGCGGATCTTTGACCTGAATCAGGATGTAACTGTAAACCGATCCAAAATAGTCATCAAACCACTTCTCACTCGACATCTCTTTCACCTCACTCTACTTACTTAGACGCAATCTATAAAACTTCGTAACGGTTTAAAGAATTTATTGTTTCATGCATCAATTTATTATGTAAATGAAAAGAAGCTTGCCACGGATTGAAAATTTGGCAAGCTAAATGTAGCATTTCGTATTTTGATGTTGAACTCTTTTATGTATTTGTATAAAAAACTTTGTTATCCGCGATTATTTGGTAGTGCGCATCAGCACGTATGCCATGAAAGGAATACTATCAGTTAAATAATTTAAATCGTTTTCCATGTTAAGTAGATAATTTAAATTTTTTGATTGATTTTCGTGGTATTCAGAACCCGCTTTGTATGTTTTTTGTTGCCAGTAAGCATAATTTATTAAGTTCGTATGCTTTTTTATACTGACCTTTAGCAGCATAGTAATTTGAAAAGTCTTCGGCTGCATCTTTCAAGTATTTGCGGTAATCATGTTTTACAAAGTAGTCAATAGATTTTTGTAAATGCTTTTCATATTCACCATAACGATTTTGAAGAAGATAAAACCGACCTTTAATTACTAATAACTGAATTTCATCTAATTTGGTTTTGCACACACTCTCTGCTAGTTTTATACTTTTTTGTATCGATTTTTTATCACCCAACTCCAATAACACGTTGAGCTTTGCACGATAAGAAATGAACAAATCATTGGGGTTATGCTTTTTTTTCTGCGATATACATTGATCTATAACTTCGATTGCTTTGTCGTATTGTTTTCGATCTTTATAAATGAGTGCAAGATTATGTAGAAGTTTTGAATGAGTTGCTTCAGTATCGTCTTTTAAAATATGAAGTCCTTTATTCACATAAAACTCAGCGGACTCGAGATCATTCATTCTCTGATAAAGCACCGCCATTAAATTATAGCATTGGGAGGTGTTACGCCAATTATGTAAATTGAGATAGTGAGATTGTGATTTTTTTACATAGTCAAGTGCTTTGGTATATTGATGGAGGTAATAATAAGCTAAAGCAATATTAAAAGTAAGTCTTGCATGAAGTAAATCATCATCATTCATTTTCAATAATTCTACAAATGGTTGGATGCTTTCTTTGTGCTCTCTCTTGATATAATGATTCAAACCAGAAATGTAATGATACTTTTCAAGGATCTGGTTACCAAGTGAACTAAGTAATTCTGGGATAATATAAGGAACGATTTCCTCTTTATAATGTTTTCCGAATGCATGATAATCACCAGCTTGAAAATAGCCGTTACACATTAGTAAATTGAAATATAATTCCTGATTTAAAGAAGGTATATATTCAAGGTTTTTTTCATTTAACTTTAAAAAGGATTTTATCCCCTCTGTATCTTTCGTTTCTATAAGACGCTCATATTGAATTAATAATACTGCTATTTCCGCGTCCTCTTCATAGCCATTAGTTAAGTATTTGACAGGAATGGATAGGCGATCCGCCAATACACTAAGTGTATCCGTAGGTGGGATAAAACGTGTATTTTCAATATTGCTGTAATGTGGGGCGGAAATGATACCATGACTTACTTCCTCTTGTGTCATCCTTTGATTTTTCCTGATTATCTTCAATCTTTTGCCGATATGCAAAGAAAGTCAACTCCTTCAGTTTTAAATTATAAAAAAAACTGCTTCTATGTTTGTTCTAAGAAAAGTAATTGTAATAAGCACTCTAATTACTGAATTTCATAAAATCTTTGTCTAGGCACAAAGGTTATTGTCAAATAGTTAGGTTTTATGTATTCTAACCATTCAATCTTTGTTGGAAAACATACTAACTATTCCATATGTTGTGTGATAAGCTTAATCTATGTTGTACAGCATAGATTAAGCTATTGCAAGTAGGTAAGAGATTACCAATAATAAAAAGAAAAGCATGAGGAAATTGTTTTTCACAAGAAAATGTTTATTGAAGCTGAATAAACACTCGGAAGGTTAATTAATTTTAATGATATTGGAAGGAGGGGAACTAATGAAGAAAAAATATTATGTATTTATGATTCTTGGAATCGCTTTCGCAACGTTTATCGTCCCAGGCGTATCTATGTGGTTAGGAATTGCAACACCTGCTAATATAATTGCAGATGGTTTCACTGCTGTTTTTGGCGATTCAAAAGGGATTAGCGGTGTATTGGCATTTATGACAGCTGGAGCACTTATTGCCTTAATTTTTTTGGTGGCAACCAGGATTACGAAGAAGATGGAAAAGTCTGCCTAGTACGAAGTATAGATTTTGTAAGTGAAATGTTAATTATAAACATTAAAAGGAGCCAGAAACTGAATATGGTTTCTACTCTTTTTTGTTTTAACTGTTATAAATAATATCCTCCTACAATAGACAAGTTTAGCGATAACTAATCATTGTGCGGGTGTCCATTCATTACTATTTCTGTAGTTAATAAAAGTTGAATCGTTTTACATTACTTTTTACTCTAATAGATGCTTTAAGAATGGGAGGGGTTATGATGATACGCATTAAAAGTTTAAGTAAGTCATTTGGAAATGGGGATGAGTCAAAGGTAATTTTAGAGGATATAGATATCCATCTACTGCCAGGAACGTGGTGCAGCGTAACAGGACCATCGGGGACGGGGAAGTCTACACTATTGAATTGCTTATCTGGTTTATTGAAACCGGACGAAGGATCCGTACATATTGGAAATGATGATATATATAAATTAAATGAAAATCAGTTAAGTGATTTTAGACGGAAGAATATTGGTTTTGTCTTTCAAGACTTTAAATTGCTCCCACATTACTCAGTATTGGATAATGTCATGCTCCCACTGCTTTATGATGAAGATTCGAAAGAGTTGGCACTCAAAGCTAAATACCTATTGACGGAAGTGGACATTCAGGAACACTTATTTAACCGGCTGCCTGCTAATTTATCGGGTGGTGAAAAACAACGTGTGGCAATTGCACGGGCTTTAATTGCGGAGCCAGATATTCTGCTTTGTGATGAACCGACGGGTAATTTAGATGTACATAATCGAAATCAAATAATGGATTTACTAGGTCGAGTAAAACAACGTGGCCAAACGATTGTTGTTGTGACGCATGATGAAGAGGTGGCAGCTCTTGGAGATATTGAGTTCCAATTGAGACATGGGACTTTACGAGAAGTCGTGATCACGAAATGATGAAAATGGCATGGAAACGAATTTTTAATCGCAAAGCAATTTCGATGATGACTGTATTAGCGATGATTTGTATTTTTACCATTGTCCCTTTGGGCATTCATTATGCCCAGGAGTCTAGATTGACAGTCAAGGAAACAATTGAACAGTTTGGAAGGGGCTCGTATGACATACTAGTTCGTCCAGCTGAGTCACGTTCTGATATTGAGAAAACACTTGGGGTTGTTGAGGAAAATTATATTGGTGATGGACTTGGTGGGATATCGCTTGTAGAGTGGGAGACTATTAAAAAAAATGAAGATGTGGATATTGCAGCTCCTGTTGCTTCGTTGGGATATTTTTCTGGTGAGCAAACCGCTGTCCGAATTCCAACATTAGAGCATCCTGCAAGAATTACTTGGCAATATTATACTTCTGACGGGATAAATAGTTATCCGATTGGCGAAGAAAATAAACTTGTCTATTTTGAATTTATCGACACACAAGAGCTTTGGTCCATTCAAACATTTGCCTTAACGGATGGAGATTTTGGACATGACATGATATTACCACAAAACTATTACTTGCTAACAGCTATTGATGTCGAAAGTGAAGAGAGATTGACGGGTATTGACTTTACAGATTTAACGCGAGAGTTGAATGGTGGAGAAGCCCAGGAGTTGGATATGTTTTTAAGTTATCGTGAAAACCCGCCTGTTATCCCTATATTGCAACGAAGTGAACTGACTATTCCACTCTTTTTAAATTTGGAAGTTGAGAGATTGGATATTTCACTTGAAGAATATGGCGAGAAACACGGATTCTCAGTTGATTACTCAATCTATCATCATGAGAGGGAAGATGAGGAGATAGAAGAAATCGCAAGTGCGGTTAGAGAGGAGCTACTTGCTGAAAAAGCGATACTAATAACAAATCATAAATTAAATTTAAGTAGTTATCAAAGCCCATTTAACGGATCCTATTTGGAAATAACCAATGATTTTCAACCTAAGACGGTCGACTATGGCGGATATGGATCGAACGACACGGGGGTTTATTATTCGGCTTCAAAAACCCAATACGAGGTGGTTGATGAAAAAATAACAGTCGCAAAAATTGAAGAGGGTCAACCGCCGTTGTATAAAGAGATTGTCCAGCAAGGATATAGTTATTTGGATGTCTACCCATTTAAAGCGGATTTTATGCTTTGGCAAATGGGTACGTTCTCTCCGAATCAAGAAGAAAGTCAATTGACTTCAAGTCCGCTTGGTATTTATACGACGGAAGAAGTAATAGCCGCTGATGGAACCGTTATTACACCTACGATTAGTCCTGGAAGCTTCATCGCAACACCAGCTGCGGGGGTCACGACACTTGAGGCGGCGGAAATTATTAAAGGCGAAAAGCCAATTGATGCCATTCGGATTCGTGTAGCGGGAATTGAGTCTTACGATGCGGCAGCGCAGTTAAAGATTGAAAATCTAGCGACCGATTTATTGGATCAAGGATACGAAGTTGATATCGTTGCAGGTTCTTCATTCAAAAAGATGGAAATGGATGTTGAGGGAATCGGGCTTGTTACTGCACCTTGGACGACATTAGGTGTAGCGCAATCATTAACGTCTAGCTGGAATATGATTGCACTACTGAATACGGCATTATTTGCACTGTTCGGAGTGGCTTGGTTTGCGTCCCGTCTTTTATTTGAACGGAGTGCACTTGCGGCTGAAAATGATGTGTTATATACGTTAGGTTGGCGAAAAAATAAAATCAGATTCCGGAATTTCAGTGAACAACAAATCTTAATTTCTTCTGCATTTATAATTAGTATGATTATCCTTTTAAGTTTTAAATCTAGCGGATCTCTTTTCATAATTCCCGCCGTTCTTTGGTTGATTACACTTGGTTTAGCAGGGGTTTTATTCAAAAGAGAGAGTAAACCTGTTGAAAGAATCGAAGCATATAAAAGGTGGTCAGGTTTATTTCACTACCGCAAATTAATCGTCCCGACGATGCTTGTTTTAACAATTTCTGTCGTATTGATTTCAATTCAATCGGCGACACTGCTAGCTTCAATAGCTGAGTCTCTTGAAACGAGTTTAGGGGAATTTACAATTCAAGTGACGCTTTATTTACAACTGGTCGTTTTAATTGCGACAGTGGGATTAGCGTTAATTAGCGTCAGTGAAGCAATCAATGCCATTTTGAATGCACGAAAAACAGAATTCCAAATGTATCATACGATTGGCTGGACAAGAGGGATGATTCGAAAACATTTCAGCAAAGAAGTGGCGTTATGGGCTGGAGCGTCTATTATTGTCGGCTGTGTGATTAGTGTTGTTATCCTTTTAATAATGGGTATTTCGGCAAAATGGATGATGGCTGGTGCAGTGGGTGCCCTTCTGTTGATAGTAATCCCGATGACGATTATGGTTAGGCTAAGAAAATATCGATGAAGTAATCCCTAGTGTCGAATAATTGATTTCATTTAGATACTGTTGGGCAATACTTAGAGGACTAGAATCTAAATTATCCAGGTTGGAAGGGGGATTTTATGAGACTTCAAGAATTAACCTATCTAAAAGAAGAAATCAATCGTAAACGTCCAACTGCCGCTGATTTAATGAAAACAATCGCCCAGAAGTTCCGCGAAGAATGGACGTATCATACGAATGCCATTGAAGGAAATACGATGACTCTACAAGAAACTTCCTTTTTTCTTCGCGAAGGCCTAACTGCAAAAGGGAAAACCTTGCGTGAACATTTTGAAGTGATTAATCACAGTGAAGCTGTGTACTATCTTCAAGACGCGATTCATGACAGAGAACTATCTGAAGGGCTCATCAAAGAATTTCACGCGATGTTGTTCGAAGGGGTAAAATTTTGGGAATCAAAATTAAAAGTCACACCGGGTGCATATAAAAACCAAGACAATCATGTTCTTACACCAAGCGGAAAAGTTCACTACTATGCCCCGGCAGTTCAAGTGCCGTTAGAAATGGAAAAATTAATGGAATGGTATGAAGAACAAAAAAACGTTGAGCATCCAATTATGATTGCAGCAAAGTTCCATCATCTCTTCGTCGGTATCCACCCTTTTCAAGACGGCAATGGAAGAGTAGGTAGATTGTGTATGAACTTTATTCTCATGAAAGCAGGCTATCCCCCGGCAATCATCAGACAGGAAGAGCGATTGGACTATTATTTAGCGCTTGAACAAGCCGATAATGGAGACATCACTCCTTTCGTTGAGCTGATAAAGTTAGGTGTCGAGCGTAGTTTGAAAACAATGGCAGAGGTTTTAATTCGTTAATATGTTTTATTTAACTCCCTTTAATCGATAACGTCGATTATGGGGATTTTTACTAATTTGTTGTAAGTTCCAATTTGCTTGCACTTGCACCATGTTTGGTTGCACTCAATCTGGGTTTGCTTACACCAACATGCCATTTGCTTGCACTCACCCCAGCTTTCCTTGCACTCAAAAGATTTTGCTTGCAAATCAGGACTTCTGAACCATCTTCCCGACGCAACAATTCCCCCAACAACCCATTCATTCGCCCGACATGCACCAAACTGCATTCTGCTCTATAATAGGGATATGTAGAAAGGGGATTTACCTATGTCTAAATCACTTGTATTAGCCGAAAAGCCCTCTGTTGCGCGTGATATTGCGCGAGTGCTTGGCTGCAATAAAAAAGGAAACGGGTTTTTAGAAGGAACAAAATATATCGTCACATGGGCGCTTGGCCATTTGGTGACGCATGCCGATCCAGAAGGGTATGGCAATGAATATAAGGAATGGAAGCTTGAACATTTACCGATTATTCCAGATCCATTCAAACTCGTTCCGATTCGGCAAACGACGAGACAATTCAATGCGGTGAAAAGCCAGTTACGTAGAAGCGACGTGTCCGATGTCATAATCGCGACGGATGCAGGACGTGAAGGTGAACTTGTCGCACGTTGGATTTTGGAACAAACGAAATGTAGAAAACCTGTCAAACGCTTATGGATTTCATCCGTGACAGACAAAGCCATCAAAGATGGATTCAATAATTTGAAACCAGGTCGTGCCTATGAAAATCTCTACGAAGCGGCGGTTGCTCGTGCAGAAGCAGACTGGGTTGTCGGCATTAATGCGACGCGGGCACTAACTGTAAAACATAATGCCCAACTTTCAACAGGGCGCGTTCAAACGCCAACGCTTGCGATGATTGCGGAACGTGAAAAACAAATCAACGGATTTAAACCGAAAGCTTATTACGGCATGCAGGCGATTACTGAAAAAGCCACATTTACGTGGAGCGACAACGCCGGTCAATCTCGTTCTTTTGATAAAGAAAGCATTGAAAAACGACTCGAAAACTTAGACGGCGTTCATGCCGGGAAAATAAGAGACGTCAAAACATCACCGAAATCACAGCCGGCACCTCATTTATTTGACTTAACAGAGCTTCAAAAAGAAGCACATAAACGTTGGTCTTGGTCAGCAAAAGAAACACTTTCGACACTCCAAAATTTATATGAACATCATAAAGCTGTGACCTATCCTCGTACAGATTCAAAACATTTAACGTCGGATATGGAAGAAACGTTGAAAGAGCGCATTAAAGCAGTTGATTTTGGTCCATTCCGTAAAACGACGAATGCACTTCTTCGTTCCGGTAAGATAAAACCGCAAAAAGGCGTCATTGACGATAAAAGAGTTTCAGATCACCACGCGATTATTCCGACAGAGGAAACGCCGATTTATCAAAAGCTATCAGATCGTGAACAACGACTTTATGAATTAATCGTCAACCGTTTCCTCGCAGTTTTCTTTGGTCCATTCCGTTATGATCAAGTAACCGCTGAGCTTGTCGTTGGGAATGAAACATTCAATGCAAGAGGGCGGACGGTTACGGATGAAGGCTGGAAAAAAATATACGCGTCAGACAATGATGCTGTAGAAACACTACCTTCATTCAAAAAAGGCGAAGACGTAAAAGTTCGCGCAGTGACGATGACAGAGGGTAAAACAACGCCTCCTGCTCGTTTCAATGAAGGAACACTTCTTGCAGCAATGGAAAACCCAACGCAATTTATGCAAGGTGAGTCTAAAGATTTGATCAAAACAATTGGTGAATCGGGCGGACTGGGGACAGTTGCGACCCGCGCAGATGTAATCGAAAGATTGTTCAAGTCATTCGTGATTGAGAAAAAAGGAAATGATATTTTCACGACATCAAAAGGACGCCAACTTCTTGAATTAGTACCGGAGGATTTGAAATCACCAGCACTCACGGCAGAGTGGGAACAAGGCCTGACGAAAATTGCCAATGGGAAAATGAAAAAAGCAGCCTTCATGAAAGATATGATCGCCTTTTCAAAGCAAGCCGTCACTGAAATTAAAACGGATGATAAGAAATTCAAACACGATAATGTCACGGGAAGAACTTGCCCGGATTGTGGAAAACTTCTTCTTGAAGTGAACGGAAAACGTGGGAAAATGCATGTTTGTCAAGACCGTGAATGTGGTTATCGCCGCAGCATTTCTAGACAGACCAATGCGAGATGCCCTGTATGTAAGAAGAAATTGGAGCTACGCGGAGAAGGCGATGGTCAAATTTTCGTTTGTTCTTGTGGCCATCGAGAAAAACTGTCGGTATTTGAAAAACGACGTAAAGAATCGGGCGGCAAGCGAGCGGGTAAAAAAGACGTCCAAAATTATATGAAAAAACAAGAGGAACCAGAAAATACAGCAATGGCAGATGCATTGAAAAAACTTTTCGATAAATAATAACTGGCTGCCTGGAAATGGCAGCCGATTGTCTGAGGAAACTCTTTTACCGCATAAAAGAGGAAATTCTTTTACTGTATAAAAGAGGAAATTCTTTTACTGTATAAAAGAGGAAACTCTTTTACTGTATAAAAGAGGAAGCTCTTTTAACTATATAAAAAGTGGTGACTACATATGGCAAAACCCAATAAAGCAGCCAAAACGAATGCTGTCCGAATACTAGACGGTGAAAATATCCAATACCAGCTGATGGAATACGATGTGAGTGACGGTCATGTGGACGGGGTCTCCGTGGCGAAAAAAACAGGACAAGCAGACGAAGCTGTTTATAAAACACTTGTTACAAAGTCAAACCCAAAAGAACTTTTCGTATTTTTAGTACCAGTCGCCCTCGAACTTGATCTTAAGAAAGCAGCAAAAGCAGCGGGCGTTAAGAAGTTGGAGATGCTTCCCTTAAAAGATTTAACGAAAGAGACCGGGTATGTCCGCGGAGGTTGTTCGGCAATCGGCATGAAAAGAAAATATCCAACGTTTATTGATGCATCCGCGTTGGCGTTGTCAGAAGTTATTGTAAGTGCGGGTCGACCAGGTATGCAAATGAAACTATCGCCTAAAGATCTAGGGGTGGCATCAGAAGCTATATTTAAAGATATTGTTAAAACTCAGCAGTAGTTTTAACATTGGAAAGAAGGACTTAAATGAAGATATTTTTATGGAGATGGGCTTTTTTCTTATTCGGCCTGTTAGTCATGGCACTAGGCGTCACAATGACGATAAAAGGGCATCGTCTTGGAATCGGTCCATGGGACGTACTCCATGTCGGCTTCTTTAGAAAGTTTGGTTTAACAATTGGTACTTGGAACGTACTTGCAGGACTTATCATTATTATAATCACGGCAATTGCGCTCAAAAGATTTCCGAAAATCGGTACTTGGCTCAATTTAATATTAATTGGCGTATTCATCGATATGTTCAATTGGTTAATCCCAGAAATTGAAAGCCTCGGTGCACAAACTGTGATCTTTATGTTAGGTGTTGTCGTCATGAGTTACGGCGCCGGAATTTACGTATCACCTAATGTTGGAGCTGGCCCACGCGACAGCCTAATGCTTGTCATCGTCGATAAGTTCGGAATAAGTCTCAGAAAAGCACGTACCATCATCGAGGTACTTGCCGCAATCGCAGGCTGGCTCCTCGGCGGCCCAGTAGGTATTGGAACAGTAATCGTCGCCATCGTAATCGGCCAAATCGTCCAATATGCACTACCACAAAGTCGAGCAATCCTAATGAAAATTATCGGTGAAACAGATATAAAAGTTTTGTTGTAATACGTAAATTTAATTAAGAAAAAATAAAGTATAGGATGAAGAGTTTTTTATAATTCTTTTCCTGTGCTTTTTTTATATCCTTTTATTCCTCCTGTGTCTTGGCTTGTTTCAGAGAACAACATTCATTATTAACAATAACCCGATAGCGGGAAAGGTTACTGGAATTCTCTCTATCTATAGTGGAATTTATAGTTGATTGAAGTGTAGGTCGGCGACCATACGCGTCAACTTAAGAAAAATTAATGATTAA